>NZ_VFVA01000002.1:0-333663 GCF_006442155.1 Mesorhizobium sp. B2-4-14
CGAAGCGGGATCATAAGCTCATGCTTGTTCAGCCCGCGTGAGAGCCGCGCGAAGGCACTCCGTCAGTTTCTGTTCATCAACCGGCTTGCGAAGGTAGCAGAGAACTCCATCATTCGCGGCACGGATCTGGTCAGCGTCATCGGGGTAGGCCGTTACGAGGATCGTCGGTATGGTGCTCTCTTGTTCGACGAGGTGCCGGAAGAGTTCAATCCCGGTCATCTCGGGCATGTTGACGTCGGCGATCAGGCACCCCGTTTCGGCGAGATAGGGAGATGCCAGCAACTCGGCCGGCGACGCAAAAGCTTCTGCGAAATAGCCAAGCGATTTGATGAGTCTTCGCATGGATTCGCGAAAGTACCGATCGTCGTCGACCACCGAAACCAATTGCTTTTTGGTCATGCTGCCTCCGACAGCGCGCTCGAGCCAGTCGTGCCGGCAGACAATGCCTAGCTCCTCACGTTCTAGTTTGATTTGTACGAGGAATGCCATTGGCGCGCTGGCGCCTTGCCATAAATCTTGGTTTAGGTGACGTGCGCAAGAATTGGGGTGTTCAGGCTCACGGACAGCCACTAAAATAGCCGTATGGCGAAGCAGCCGAACCGAGCCTATTTCAGTGATCTCTTAATTCCGAGCAACAGCGATGTCTGACGCAAATTCCCGCGTCTTGGTCATCGACGACGACCCGGACCTACGTGCCTCGGTCGGTCGTCTGTTGCGTTCGGTCGGCATCGATTTTCAGCTCTTTGCGTCTATTTCCGATTTCCTCGGAGCCGAACTGCCCGATGTCCCCATCTGCTTGGTGCTGGATATCAGAATGCCGGGACAAAGCGGTCTCGATCTGCAACAGGAACTTGGTCGGGCAAAAAGGGACCTGCCGATCATCTTCATCACTGGGCATGGCGACATTCCGATGTCCGTCCAGGCGATGAAAAGGGGGGCCATTGAATTCCTGACCAAGCCATTCCGCGATCAGGACCTCCTCGACGCCATTCAAGTTGGCTTGTCACGCGATCGGGCGCGACGCGAAAGTGATCAAGCCCTAGCGGACCTGAAGAAGCGTTTCGCATCGCTGAGCCCGAGAGAACGCGAAATCTTGATCCAGGTGGCGCGCGGCCGTCTCAGCAAACAAATCGCGTACAATATCGGCATCGCGGAAGCCACCGTCAAAGTGCATCGCAGCAGAGCGATGCAGAAGATGAAGGCGGGTTCGCTTCCGGAGCTCGGGCAGATGGCCGACAAACTCAAGCTGATAGTCGACGAGCCGCTACGCTCCTAGGGCAATTCCAGGATTGCGTGAAAGCAAAGAGTTAGAGCGGGTCGTTCTCCATCAAACGCTGAACCGCTCCAAGTCGCAAAACCATCCACTTCGGGCGACACAATGGTCGCGCCGACGGACCAGCGGTCTCCCAGGGCAACAATCTGGTGTGTGGCAGCAGCCGGGTTCGGTGACATCGTCGCGCGTCGCGCATATAAACTTTGGCTTACGAGTCTCAACCACTTTGTCATCGCCCGCTACCCGCGTGCAATAGCTGACACTCCCTCCAGACGGTCAATATCCTTACCTGTAGACCAGCTTTCAAACTCAACTTTCGAAGGACAAGTGAGGTTGCCATGCGCTCATCAAGCCTTCGCGAATTCGACGACTGCGACACCTGTCCAAGGGCCTCACGCATGAGGCCGGAGGAGGTTGTCGAAGAGTGGACCAGCGTTCGAAATTGCATCGGACACCGAGCCTGCCGTCCATATCTAAGCAAGGCGGGAAACCCGGGCACGTGAATGCAATGATGCTGTGTTCGATTCACCGACAGAACAACTCAAAGTGTTTAATCAAGCTATTTTGTACGTTTGCGATGCGCTGACGCATCGTGCATTCGAAGGGATGCGAAAGAATGGCCACGGGGGACATCGATCTCGGCCGCGTTTTTGACGCGCTATCAATCATGGTATGGATGGCCTTACCCGACGGACAGATCGATTTTGTCAATCGATGCTGGTCGGAATTCATCGGCCTCGGCCTGGAAGATATCCGTGCATCGAAATGGCAAGCTTTCGTTCACCCGGAAGATCTCGAGCGGCTGCTTGAAAGATGGCGATTGATCGTGGCATCCGGCACGGCGGGGGAGATGGAGGCGCGTGTTGGTCGCTTCGACGGGCAGTATCATTGGATCAACTTCCAATGCAATCCAATCCGCGGCACGGCCGGAGACATTCTCAAATGGTGTGGAGTGGCCACAGACGTCGAGGATGCACGGCGCGCCGAGGAAAAGCTGCGGCGGCGTAGGCTTGATCTCCAGACAATCATCGACAGCATTCCAATTCCGGTCGCGGTAACGACACCTTCGGGCGAGGTCGAGGGACTCAATCAACTTACACTCGACTATTTCGGTAGAACGCTCGATGAACTCAAAGGTTGGAAGAGCTCGGACGTTGTGCACCCGGACGACCTGGAGCGGACGGTGGCCGCACAGTTGGAAGCGCATCGGACGAGCACTCCCTACAATGTCGAGAGCCGCCATCGTCGTGCCGACAATGTTTACCGCTGGTACAACGTTCTGGGGCTGCCTCTTCGGGATTCGCAAGGCGAGATCGTCCGCTGGCTTCACCTGCTGATCGACATCGATGATCGAAGACGAGCGGAGGATGCGCTACGTGAAAGCGAGCGGAATTCGAAGCTGATCGTCAACACCATCTCAGCAGGATTTTGCGTCTTGTCGCCAACCGGCGAAGTCGAGGCACTGAACGATCAATTGCTCGAATACTTCGGCAAATCGAAAAAGAAATTGAAGCATTGGCAAAACGCCGACGTGGTTCATCCTGATGACCGTCAGCGCATCACTCAAACGATCGAGCACTCGTTCGCGACAGGTGACCCATTCGATACGGAACAAAGACTTCGCGGAAAGGATGGCGTCTACCGTTGGTTTCGAGTTCGCGGTTTGCCTATCCGGGATACGGACAACCGGATCGTCCGGTGGTACGTCCTGCACATCGACATCGACGAAAAGAAACGGGCCGAGCAGGCTGTCGCAACCAGCGAACGCAATCTGAAAGCCATAGTCGACACCATTCCAGTGTTGGCCTGGTCCGCGCGGCCGGATGGATCCGCCGAGTTTTTCAACCAGCACTATCTCGATTACATCGGTCTTTCCGACGAGCAGGCTCAGGGCTGGGGCTGGGCGGCCACGGTTCATCCAGATGATATGCCCGGGCTGGCCGGCACCTGGCAGGCCATATTGGCAGCGGGCGCCCCGGGCGAAGCAGAAGCGCGCCTTCGCCGCCACGATGGTGAGTATCGACTGTTCCTGTTCCGGGCTAATCCGCTGCGCGATGAGCACGGCACTGTCGTCAAATGGCATGGCGTCAACATTGACATCGAAGATCGCCGGCGCAGCGAAGAAAGTTTCCGCACCATCGTCGAAACCACGCCCGAATGCGTCAAAGTGGTCGCGCGTGATGGGACCGTGCTAAGGACCAATCAGGCTGGCGCGATAATGGCGGGCGTGCCCTCGCCTGACGTCGTGGTCGGACACAACTTCTTCGATTTCGTGGTCCCCGAGCATCGCGATCAATATCGTTTATTTCACGAGCGTGTCTGCGACGGACAGAAGGGCTTTCTGGAGTTTGACCTCGTCAGTCTGCAAGGCGTCCTCCGGCACGTCGAAACCCATGCTGCTCCCATGCTTGGCAGCGATGGCTCGGTCATGCAACTTGGAGTCACGCGCGACATTACCGAGCGGAAAAAGGCCGAGGAGAGATTGCGACGCAGTCAGGCCTTTTTGGCCGAAGGTCAGCAACTGGCTCGCATGGGAAATTTTTCGTGGTGCATCTCTGCAGGCGAGATCGTATGGTCGGAGCAACTTTACCGCATCTTTGCGTTCGATTCAAAAGACCCTGTGACGATGGAGCTAGTCGCATCGCGGCTCCATCCTGAGGATTTGCCACTCATGGCTGATTTTCTGGAACGTGCGCAATATGGCGCGCATGACTTGGATTATCAGCTTCGCATTTTGATGCCCGACCGCTCAGTCAAGTACCTGCATTTGATTGCGCATCTGGCACGGGATCATCCCGGTCGCCTGGAATACACCGGGGCCGTTATGGACATCACTCAGCGCCGGCTGGCAGAAGAAGCGCTCAGCAAGGCTCAATCGGAACTTGCCCACGTCACCAGGGTTACAAGTCTGGGAGTTTTGACAGCGTCGATCGCCCACGAGATCAATCAGCCACTCTCGGGTATTGTCACGAATGCCAGCACCTGCCTTCGCATGCTGTCTGCTGCCCCCCCAAACATAGCAATGGCGCAGGAGACCGCACGACGCACCATGCGCGATGGGAACCGCGCCGCTGAAATGATCGCACGACTGCGTTCGCTATTTAGCAAGAAAACTGTCGAAATCGAACCGGTAGATCTCAACGAGGTGGCGCGCGAGGTGATCGCTTTGGCCAAAAATGACCTTCAGCGAGACAAGGTGGTTCTGCATACCGAACTTGCGAATGGCATCAGGCCTGTTGGCGGTGACCGTGTGCAGCTTCAGCAGGTGATCATGAACCTGCTGCGTAACGCATCCGATGCAATGGCCAGCGTCGTCGACCGCCCAAGACGCCTGCTTGTTCGAACGGAGCCGGCCGACAATGATCAGGTGAAGTTGATGGTGCAGGATGCGGGTGTTGGATTCGGGCCGGAGGGAACGACACGCCTGTTTGAGACTTTCTACACCACCAAGAGCGACGGCATGGGGATCGGCTTATCCATAAGCCGCTCGATCGTCGAAAGCCTCGGCGGGCGGCTGTGGGCCGAAGCGAACGCCGGCCCGGGAGCCACATTCTCGTTCTCTATCCCGGAATATTCCGGGGACGGGGTGCAGGACAACTTTGCCATCCTCCCCTCCGTCCGCAATGGGCGAGGTTCAATGGAACTTCGTGCCAGTCATCATTGACGCCAAATCGGCACAATGTGGCTGGGTGCCTACGATGTGGATTGCGGTTCGGCTGCAGGACCCCTGGGGCGGCGGCGGTCGGCTATGTAGCCTCCATCCCACCAAGAGGTGACAAAGCCCGCATACGCGTCGGCGGCGTCCTCCCAAATGAAATGTCCTGCCTCGATGATCGCAAGATCACTGTTGGGCAGGCGTTCAACCAGGAACTCTGCATTGGCCAACGGAACAACCTGATCGTGACGGCCAGCAATCACGCGCACCGGAGTTGGTATCTGCCGCAGCAAGTCACGGAGTATCGGGAGGTCGCGAGGGTACGCCCGGACGTACTGCATCGATTCGGCAAAGCGGGTGCCTGCGTATGAAGCCAGGTAGTCCTCGAATGCAGCTTGCGAGAGTGTGTATCGTTCGAGCGTACTCGTGGCGGCGCGCACGATATCGCGGCCATCGATGCGACGATATGGATCCAGGGAAGGCGCCTCAACCCAATCCTTCAACACCCCGCCAAGTTGCAGGGGAACGGCAGTGCCGCCTGTCCCGACGATGATACTGCGGAATCTCTCAGGCGTGCGGGCGGCCGCGAAAAGCACCGCGGGAGTGCCAACGTCGGGTCCAACGACATGTGGTTGCTCCAGTCCCAATTCATCCGCCAGTCTTATGATGAATTCGCCCATCGCCGACGGTGACATCAGCGAGTCCCGTCGTTCCGACTGGCCAAACCCCGGCAAGTCGACCGCGATGAGATGTGCGTGCTCGGCAAGCCGCGACCATGTCGCTCCGAAAGCGTATATGCTTTCGGGCCAGGGGCTGAGCAGGAGCGCTTGCACCTTGCCACGCTCTTTCGAGCTCTCGGCGATGCGGATGGACAACCCATCGATCGAATGAAACAGGGGCTGGATGGAAAGATGCGAAGCTTGCATGAGCTCATTCCTTCAAAACGAAGTCTCTCTTTTCAAAATCCCCGCGCAGCATTTCAAATGAGCTGAAAACACTCAATTGCACAAAGGTATGCGCGACACCTTTGTATCGATTTCAGGGAAAAAGCGGAGAACACCGATGCCGAAGCACGGCTTTTCGTTGCGAGAGCCCCGGTCTGGAGACGGCGCCGAAGTGCCCTCAATGCTGAAAACTGACTCTAAGACACGTTCAGAGATTGAACAAATGTCTGATCCTGGCGGTCAGATGCGGAACGGATTTCAGGGCCGCGCCGCCATGGCGTTGATCGAATTTGGACAGCTCGACAGCCGTTTTCTTCGACAGAAGGGCGCCGAGCTCGTCGGCGATGGCCGGTCGGTCCCGTATCAGCGGTGCCAGCCCTTCTTGGGTAATTTCGTACACGACGACGGCAGTGAGCGCGGTGATGGACCCGAACTCGCCCGCACCAGTCAGCAGACCACCCTCTCCGAAGAAGTCGCCCGGCGCTAGCCTCGTGAGTTCGGTCGTTTCGCCCGCCGTGTCGTCGCTCCGTCGTGTGACAATTGCCACACCGCTGCGCATGATCATCAGCGACTTCGACACATTTTTCTGTTCGATCAGCACGTCGCCCTTGCGAAAGGTGCGACGCGTCATGGTCAAAGCGAGGGTCTCCTTCTCTTCCTCGGTCAGGTGGGCAAACAGCGGAACCACATCCAGCAATCGCAACTGCGTGGTACGCAAACCGGCTCGCACCGCGCCCGTGGCCGACGCGGCGGCTGTAACACCGCCATTCGCGGGCTGGGCAAGAACCAGTCCTGCAGCCTTGGCATGGCGGTAGATCAGATCGAATACTTCTGTTCTCGCCGTGCCCACGGCCGACACGTCGGCAACCCTGGACGTCACCTCCAACTCGACCGCATTCGCATCGAGAGCTGTCACGTGGATGCTGGGTTCGGGAAGCGTCAGGATTGAATTGCTGCTCAGCAGGACTGAACGCATCACCTCGACCATGGCCGATGGCGCGGTCGACGGTCGGAAGCGTACGCTAAGCGTCATGCCGTGGCTGGGCTCGGGGCTGCTGAGATTGGTGAGCCTCGCTTTGGCTAGCTCGCTATTGGGAACGATGACGAGATCATTTGCGCTGGTCAGCAGATGCGTTGCTCTCCAGTTTGTCTCGACAACCTTGCCTTCGACCGCATCGCCGAGGGCGAGCCAGTCACCGACCCCATAGGGCCTGTCGAGACTAAGCGCGATCCCGGAAAACACGTCGCTCAAAGTGCTTTGCAGGGCAAGCCCAAGGATCAGCGCCACGATGCCGGACGTGGCAATCAACGTACCGACCGGCGCATTGAAAACATACGTCACGATGGACAGCACGGCGCCAATGTAGATCACGCCAACAATGAGATCCTGCAGGAATCGGCCCTCGCGGGCTCGCCCCTCGAAAATCAGAAAAACACGGACGGCGCTGATCAGCGCCCATGCAGCGCTGGTCCACCATGTGATCTTGGCGAGCCCGAGGAAAAAACGCTGGAAGCTGGACGCGCCCGGCGGCCCCGGCGCGTACGGTACGATGCCGTGGGACATCAGAAGGATGGTGAGAACAGCCAACAAGGCCAATTGGCCGATGAGGTGGAACCGGGGGCGATTGCGAAGCATCACCCGTGTGGTGACGGCACCGATGACGGCAAGCGCTCCCGTCCTCACGATAGGGTCGGCGACCACCTGGGTGATGTCACCATAACTCGGCATTGGCTCCGGACTCCGTGCGCGGCTACTATTGCCTGAGAAGGTGCGACCACCGCTGCCGGTCATCTGGCGGCAGTTGAACGCCGGCAGAGACTCTAGGTGAACGAAAAGTCGCTCAGATCGGCGGCGATCATAGGCAGGTCGCGTACCAAGACGTCTTTCAAAAGGTCATTCATGGCTTGCAGCCGGGGATCCCGTTTGTTCGCGTCCGGCGCGTGAACCGTATTGGTGAGCTCGCGCGTATCGTCGCGGATTTTCTTGACCCGCAGTCATGGTGAGCGGGCAGAATGTCGTAGCGCTTCGGTCTCGCCTCTGGCCGAGTTCTCGACCACGACTTCACTGATTTGTACGATCGGCGTCCGATCGGTGAAATTGCGGATGTCGCCCGAGATCTCCTGGGCGTGCGGGCCATACGCGGACTGGTACGCCTGCACTGAATCGCAGAGCAGGTGACACGTTGCGACATACGTAGCCGGGATCTCTGCCATCCCGTCCGCCAGCTTCCTGTCGATCGCGTAATATTTCAAGGCCGGCCCCATCCTGCTCTTGATGAGCGGCAGGTGTCTGTCGCGATAATAGTCGTGATCGAACCGCGTCCCGAGGCTGGCGGGGTACATGACACTGACTTTGATCATCGCTTCTCTCCGTGGGTAGTCATTCGGGCACTTGCACGTGGGGCGCTTTCGCCTGGGTCGCCACGGTTGTGACTTTGGCTTTTGACACGATGGCATGCGCCTGCTGGAGCGCATGGCGTGTCGGCCGGTTCGCGATATTGGCGCGCGCGAGTTCGAGCGCCCGTTTCAGGTTGTTTCCGCTGCCGGCGTAGAACTCCGCGGCATGGTCCGCGAATGCGAGCAAATGTGTCTCAAGAAGCTTTTCGAAGCCAAATCGTGCAGCCTCGAGCTGTGTCTCGGCCTCCTCGAATCTCTCTTGCGCGATCAAAACGTCGGCAAGACGCCACCGCACTTCCGGATCGCTGCTCGAGAGCACTGGCAGGAGTAGCGCCTCCACCTTACCAGTCCGGCCTTGACTGGCATGTATTTCCGCAAGGTGCACGCGGGCCCTCACATAGACCGGCACGTAAGCGATGGCGCGCCGATACCAGCGCGCGGCCAGATTGAGGTCCGGTACCGGATTGAGTTCACCCCACAACATGCCAAGCTGAAAGCAGACCCAGGCCGGCGGGAAAGGCGACGTGCCGGCATATGCATCAAATGCTTGCTGATACACCGCCTCCGCTTCGGTGAAGCGCTCCAGATCGGCAAGCACGGCACCGAGAGGCAGGAGATCCTCAAGTCGCGCGCCCGCTCTTGCAATGCGGCGCCGGGCGTCAAGCACGCGGTCAAGCTCCATGCCACGGGCCTGGTCGATCGACAGCGCCTGGCGGTCTGCTGCCTCGCGCGGCGCGCCCAGCACGGTGGCGCGCGCCAAGTGCATCGTTGCGTCCGCGAAGCGATGCCCTGTCGAGGCGACCTCGGCCTGAACGAGTGCCGCCCGAAAGGATTCTTCCGCATCTGAAAGTCGAGCGGCGAGTGCTTCCAGGCGGTCGAGCGCTTCCACGTCCCCAGCGAACTGGATCCTCAGCCTCTCCATATCCACGATTGCTTCGGCAATATCTGGAAGCGTCGGGTCTTGCCGGAAGCGCATCCATGCATGGCGGCGCGCACTTTCCAGGTTGATGACCGCAATTTCCCCGTCGGTGGCCTGCGGCCAGGACGCTGTCGATGAAGCCGCCGCGCTCATGGCAAAATCAGGAGAGCGATGCCCGCGAACGAAATGGCAGCGCCAGCGACCTGTGCCAGTTGACGGCCCGTGGCCGGACCGGTCCTGCCAATCGCGATACCCAAACCAACGCCGGTCGCGTGAAGCAGCGCGGTGGCGCAAATGAAGCCAAGCCCGTAGGTCAGCCCCGACATACTTTCCGGCATTTCTGTGCCGTGAGCGTGACCATGAAAGATTGCGAAAAATCCAACAAGGAATGTGGCAACCAGCGTCGGCACGCTAAGCTGAAACGCGACGGCCAGACCCAGCACGATAACCGACATGGCGATGCCGATTTCCGCGAATGGTAGTTTGACGCCGGCCATGCCGACGATGCCTGCCAGCGTCATGACGAAAACAAATGTCAAAGGCACCAACCACCGCGCCCGGCCTCCCATATGAGCGGCGAACAAACCGACCGCGATCATTGCCAGAATATGGTCCATCCCGCTGAATGGATGTGTCCAGCCGGACGCAAAGCCGTGCGTGAGGCCAACAACGCCGGGATGAGCCGACGCAGCGACGGGCACGAAGACGATTGCGGCGGCGCAAGCCCCCAGGATAGCGCGGTTCATTGCCGTTCGGCCTCCAGTTCGGTTCAGTTCAATGATTGGGGTCATGTCGCACCTCCAAGCGGGATTTCAGGCTTCCCAGACCGGTTTTGAGCAGCGTCGCCACCCTGGCTCTCACGACGATATCGGGTTGATTGTCGGCCTGGTACTGCACGCTCCATTCGGCGACGCAACAGTCGCCCCTCGGCGTGACCTTTATCGTGCCGGTGTAATGGCAAGCGGGAATCCCGGCCACCAGGGTGTAGCGATAGAGCCGTTTCGCGTTGTCGACCTCCTCAAGCCGTTCGACGACTTCCCCGCCATCGCGCGTCTCGATCCTTCGGAGTTGACCAGTACCGGCGCCGGTCAGGCGAACCTGGGCGACCAACGGATGCCAGTCGAGGTTGAACTGTCCGATGACCGACCACACCGCGTCGGCGGCCGCCGCAAGCTCGACGCAATCATCGACGCTTTGCAGGTCTGTGTTGGGCATCGCGAAATACGGAAACACCTTCATGCCGGGCTTCGTCGCTTGGGTCGCCCCACCCTGGAGAAACTTCCGATCGTGGTTGACGAGCCAGGTGAGCAGGATGTCGATCACGTTCGCATCGATCGTGCGGCCACCGCCGGTCTGATAAGGTCGGCCGTAAAGCGTGCTCTTCTCGATTTCGAGATGGCTTTCGTCAGTGATCGGCTTCGCCACATCGAACAGCAGAAAATCGTCGAGGAAGATGTTGGCGTTGGCGGAGAGCGCTTCCGGCGTCCAATCGGCTTTGCCGTCACGCATGTCCCAGTCGGCGAAGCTGTCCTTCAGGCGCTGAAGGAAAAGCGGTTGCAGCTCTTTCGAAATCTCGAATGGCTTCTGCTGATTCCACAGGTCGCGGATGTCCTCCGCGCCCCGCAACCCGGGATTGGTGAGGCGAATATTCGTCTGCTCTGGCTTTCCGACCCAATCGATGCGGGCAACCGGATGTGAGACGTTGCCTGCCGGCGAGCGGGCGGGGACAGTCTCGGCGATCGCCCCGAACAATGAGCCGGCAGCGGGATTGAGTAGGCGATGTGTGTCGAACTCGACGACCACGCAGAGCACGTTGTCGTGCTGGAGCAGATTTGGAACCCTCCTGAGATCGGAGGCGATTACCGCGAGATAAAAGGGGTCGGAGCGCAGCCCGGCGAACACGCGCACATCGCCTTCCGGAGTCGATGCGCCCTTTTCGTCGTTCACAATGAGCGACAGCTCGCGACCGTCCGGCAAAGTGCACGTGCCGCGCTGGATGACATTTCCCGCGGCATCGCGCTCCAGCACCTCGAACCTGAAGCTGAAGCGAATTTCCTCGTGCGCAGGTTGAAACTTCGCCGCCTCGCCAACGCCGGCAACGGTCACGCGGCGAACTGCAATCGCGTGATCGATGACGTTCGAGAAGATCGCACTTTCGCCGGCGGAAGGGAAAACGCACATCGCAAGCACGGTGCGCACCGGGTTCTCCGGACTGATGAAGGCGAAGAGGTCGGTGACGTCGGCTGGGGGATCGCCGATCGAGCGCGGACCGTCAACATGATCTGACATCATCAACCTCCATTCATCGGCTCGGTCGCCACGACTTCAAGCCGACTCCAGCGGATGCGCCGGTTCATGCTGCTTGAACTCAGCGGCATGGAGATTGACGAAGTCGCGCATGCTCGTGGGTGCTTCGCCGGTGAGTTTGCGCAGGGTGTCCGTCATGCGGTCGTAACGCCCCTGCTTGGTCAGCTCAGTCATGGCTGAGAGATGCCTGATGACGAATTCAGGAAACCGCATCTGACGAAGGTTTTCGCTCCACCCTGGGAGTGGGACGTCGTGATATCGGATCGGCCGGCCGAGCGCCTCGGAGAAGAGACGCGCGTAGTGGTCCAGATCGGCCGATTCCGGCCCGGTCAAATCGTAGATCTGCCCGATATGCGGGGTGGGATCGTCGAGGATCACCGCCACCGCGCGCGCCACGTCCACCGCGGAGATCGGCGAGGTCTTGCCGCTGCCGAACGGCAGAGCCAACGCATCGGAGGCCCGCACACCGGCGGCGGCGAGTTGAAGAAAGAAGCCCTCGAGGAAGACTGTCGGCCGCATGGTGACAACCGGCAGTCCCGACCACGACAGAGCCTGCTCCGACAGCCAGTGCAGCTTGTGCTGCGGACTGTCGGTAGTCTCGCTAATGCTCATCTGGGAGACCGTCATCTGCGACATGTTCACGAACACCTCGACGCCGTAATGGCGCGCCACCGCGGCGGTGTTGAGTGTGGCTTCCAGGTAGGCCGCCGAGGTAGACATTCCAAAATAGATGCGCCGGCAGCCTTGGATGGCGCGATGCATCGAGGCAAGGTCCGTCAGGTCGCCCACAACGACCTCCGCGCCGATTCGTCGTAAGGCCTCGGCGCGCTCGTCCTCACGCCGAACCATGGCGCGCACCTTGTACCCCCTCGCGAGCAGAAATCCCGTGAGGTTGCGCCCGATGCCACCCACAGCGCCGGCTGCTCCGGTCACGAGAATCGGGTTGTTATGTCTATGTTTGGTCGTCATGTCGCTGGCCTTTGGATACATTCAAAAGACGAACTGGTGGGATCTCCGCGCCTGGGTCGAGTCACTTGCGATCCGCCGAAGCTCTAGTTCGAATATTCCCAGAAATCGTCTGGAATAGAGCTTCCCATGGCAGCCCGCATGGCATCCCGAAACAGTTTCGCTGCCGGCATTGGACGAAAAGCTATTGCGCGATCGACGATGAGCCCCTCATCGTTTTCTTCGATAATATCGAAGCTTTCCAGCTCGTGACCCTGAATTTTTCCCTTCCATCTCAGCAGGGTTCTTCGGTCGTCCAGCTTCCACTCGCCCGTATAGGCACCTTCTCGTAGTGTAGTCGAGGTCGCGAAGATCTTGGCAACGACCGCACGACCCTCGATGGTCCGAATTAATACTGGGCTGTGAAAAACAACATTTGCAGCGAGAATTGCCTCGTAGTCAGCCACGGTGGCGTGGCCTGACTCCCGAAGTTTTCGAATTGCATGCATGGCGGATGATCCTTCGATGGGTAACGACCCCACGGTTGCTTCTTGGTGATGTTGGCGGGTCAAGCCGGCATCACCCGTCTTAAAAAGCCGCGTCAGGAGACAACAACATGGTTGGACATCTTACCGTCCCTTCAAGCCGCAACGCGGATCAGCTTTTTGTTCACAAATTCGCCGATGCCCAGATGCGACAGCTCGCGGCCATACCCGGAGTTCTTCACGCCCCCGAACGGGAGGTCAGCTGCGGTGCCGGTCACCTCGTTGATGAAAACCATTCCGGACTCGATCTGGCGCGCAACGCGTTTTGCGCGTTCGATGTCTTTGGCAATCACCGTCGCACCGAGGCCGAAGGGTGAATCATTGGCCAGTTGCACGGCCTCTTGGTCACTCTTGACGCGAAAGACCATGGCGACCGGGGCGAAGAACTCCTGTCGATAGGCGGGATTGTCCGGCTTTACGTCGACGAGGATAGTAGGGGCGAGGAAGAACCCGCGCTGATCGAGCTTCTTTCCGCCCAGCAACACCTTGGCGCCCCTTATAACTGCAGTGTCGATCTGGTTCAGGACGTTGTTGAGCGCTCCGTCCGTACAAAGGGGCGCCAGCGAGGTTTCAGGGTCCATGGGATCACCAGCCTGCAGTTTCTCAAACCCGGCCTTGAATCCGTCAAGGAACGCGTCGGCCATGCTTTCCGGAACGATGAAGCGCTTTGCCGCGATGCAGGTTTGACCGGCGTTTTTCATTCGACCGAACACGGCCAATTCCACGGCCGTGTCGAGGTCGGCATCATCAAGGACGATGAATGGGTCGCTGCCGCCGAGTTCCATCGTGCTCTTCTTCAATGCCTGGCCTGCTTCGGAAGCGACTGCCGACCCCGCCCTTTCACTGCCGGTCAGCGCAACGCCCCTGATCCGTCCATCTGCGATGATCTGTGCCGCTTGCTCGTTGGTCGCAAACACATTTGTCCAGGTTCCTTCCGGAGCGCCGGCGTCGAGAAAAAGCTTCTCGAACGCCAGCGCGCATTTCGGCACATTCGGAGCATGCTTGCAGATGATGGTGTTGCCGAGCATCAGGTTCGGCGCCGCTACGCGAACCAGCTGATAGTAAGGGTAGTTCCAGGGCTCGATGCAGAAAAGCACGCCCAACGGCGCGTTCTCGATAAAGGCCTCCCCGTTTCTGACCTGGAGTTTCTCCGGAGCAAGGAACGCATCCGCGTTATCCGCAAAGTAGTCGAGGATGTCTGCACACAGCCCGACCTCGGACCGCGCTTCTCGGAACAACTTGCCCATCTCGAGAGTGCTGAGTTTGGCGTATCTCTCGACGTCGTCGCGCAGAATCGAGGCCGCCTTCTTGACGACGGCTTTGCGAGCCGCAAGCGATCTCCGGCTCCAGTCGGTCGCGTATACCGTCTCCGCTTTGGCGATAATCGTTTCGATTTCGCCATCAGTGTGCAGCGGGAACGTTTGAACCAGATGCTCGGTGTAGGGATTAATCGTTTGATACAGCATGGAAGGCTACCTCTGCTTCCTTTGGGTTGCCGTTCTCAGCCACCCTGATTCCCGATCCACTTCAATGCGGACATGCTCGGCATGAAGAAATACTCGCCGCCCTTGAGCACGTTGAACGTTTGGATGCCGTGGACGCGCCGGCGGACGGGCGCCTTCGGGATCGTGAAGGTCGCGTCTTCCGGTTGGAGCCCGACGATTGGATCGCGCTCGTTGTTCGCGCCGATGAAATCGCCGTCGTTGATCCACTCCTTTTGCAGGAATTCGATCGTGTCCATCGCCTTGGCGCTCATGAACAGGAAGATGGCGCCGCGCGGCACGTGATCGTCTTCGTCGGACAGTTGGTTCGGGTCGTAGGGCCGTCCGTAGGTCGTGCCGCGCCGGATCAGGCGATGGATGTTGACGTCAGTCAGCCGCTGAAGCTGCGTGTCCCTCGGATTCATGCGCCGGATGTGGGAGCTAAAGGGTATCTGCTGGCCCCGGGAATCGCTCGCATAGTCGAAATCGTTGTTGCGTTGTGGATCGGCGCCGAGCGCTGGATTGTCCTTGTCAGGCGCCAGTGCCAGCGGCGCGCCGCTGCGCCAGCGGCCGACCAGCTTGGCGGCCAGCAATTCCCGCTCTTCCTCAGTGCTACCGTGCTCCCGCAGGAAGCGATTGAACGAGGCGACGAGCGAATGATACTTGCGATAGCCGACATAGGTTCCATTGCGACCAAGGATATCGGGTTGCGGCATCGGCAACGGGACGCCGGTCTCGCCGGGGTATCCCAGGATGAACTCCCCCGCCTTGATCGGGCGGCCCTGGCCCGGTAGCGGATCGACGCCGCTGCCCTCGACCGGCGGCTGGTCGATGCCGTCCTTATAACCCAGCGAATTGCGGTCATCCGGTTGGGCGCCGAAATCCTGCATCACCACGACGCTGACGCCCGAGAAACCCTCGTACTGATCGCGTGCGACAGCAAGCGCGCGCTGGCGCATCTCCTCGGTATCGCTGAATGCACTGATCCCGATGTGGACCTGAGCGTTGCCGTACGGCGCATCCCAGTGTTTCGGATCGTTCAGATCCACATCGCCAAGTTCCTTGGCGCGGGCTGCCATCCCAACACGGAATGTTTCGGGAAAGCTCTGCAGGGAGTCTTGGGGGAGACCCAGTGCTTCCAGGCCCGCATAAGTGATCCCAACCCCGAGCCAGGCATTTGCGGCGATCCGCCAGCCGGCGGCAGAGTCGACGTAAGGTGTCAGCCGCCGAAGAAAGGCCCGGCCCGCCGCCGCATCATCGACCCGCAGCAGAATGTGCATGCCGAAATATGGCGCCGGCCTCTGTCTGAGCACAGTTGCCTGGATCTCATGCAGATCGAGCGTTGGAACGTGCGCCGGCAGGTTCTCGCCGACGGAGTCCTTGATGGACAACATGGACTTATTCCTTACGAGCCTGAGGAGTTGCGTTCCGCATGGACCCAAGCGAGTTCGCGGCTGCGGCTATCCGATTTCATCGAGGAATTCGTCGACGGCCTTGCCGAGCTTTTCGAGCCTTCTTGCCTCCGGGACGGTGAGGTTCGGCGAAGCGACATACCAGGCGTCAGCAGTAATCTGATTGCCAGCGATCCAGTCCTTGATCGCGGGATCATGCATCCCCTTTGGCGGATATCCCACCATATTGCTGAATAGGACGTCGAGCGCGTCGGGAATCTTGGTAGAGAAGTCGTCGATATAGGCGTCCCAGTCGCCGTCATACGTTGTGGCAAACAGCAGCCTCGTGTCGTTATCGAGGAATACGAAGCGCATGTCGTGCAAGGTACCCACCTTGTCCGCGCCCTGGAAATTGCCGCCCAAGACTTTGAGCAGAGCCCGGAGCCGCTTGGCGCCTCCCGGTGCAAAGGTGACAATGGACGTGAGTTCGGACACCTTGCCCTGACGCAGCCCGGTACGCCCTGCGCTCGCGGCTCTCTGCTGCCCATCAGCGGCCGCGGTGCTGAGTTCGGCGACCATCTTTTCAAGTCCGATGCGGCCCACCTCCGGCGCGTCGGCGTAAAGCCCGCGTACCTTGTCGATCAAGTCAGCGACCGTCTCGTGTTCCGACATCGTGCGTGCCTGTGCTTGCGCTGCCATTGTACTTCTCTCTTTGCGTTTCGGTGGTTCGTCCCCTCGCGATCGCCTAGCCGATCTTGTCCAGGAATTCGTCCACGGCCTTGCCGATGCGCTGGAGCCGCTGAATCTCGGCTACCGTCAGATCCGGATAGGCGACATACCAGCCCTCCGCCGTGATCTGGTGCTTGACGAGGTAGTCCTTCGCTCCCGGGCTGCGAATGCCGGGCCAGCCATCCCAAGCGGAGTCGATGATGTCGAGATAGTCGGGAATTTTCGCCACGAAGTCGTCGATATAGGTGTCCCAATCGCCATCGTAGGCCGTGGCGAAAAGCAATCTCGTGTCGTTATCGAAGAACACGAAGCGCATGGTGTGAAGCGTGCCGACCTTGTCGGCGCCTTGCGAAAGGTTGCCACCCAATAGCCTCAGGAACGCGCGCAAACGCTGCGCGCCACCTTGTGCGAGCGGGACGATGATCGTCAGCTCAGAGATCTTGCCGAGGCGCGCGCCGACACGACCGGCGCTTTCTATCGGCGGCGGCGGATCCGAAGCTTGGGACTTCAGCACTTGAACTGCGTTCTCCAGTGCCTTCTTGCCGATCTCCGGTGCATCAGCGAACAGTTCCCGGAACTGCTGGATCTTCTTCTCGACCGTCGAGTCCTGTTCTGGTTTAAGTGCGGTGGCGGTGGCCATTTGAATCTCCCGGTTGTCAGCCTTGGCCTCTAATTGGCCCCGAAAGTGCCGCAGGGACCAGTAAAGCCATGCAAATCGCGCCAAATTCTTGCTAAGGTTACGCTGGATCGGGGTGCGTCGGATCAGATACGCTTCGTCTTGAGGGATTCCGGATCAGAGCCTGCACTGGCGTGGCGCGCCGCTGATGAAAGTGCTCCGGCCATATTGGAAATGGTCACGGGGAGCCGCAGGCCCAGCTGCCGCCAGGCAGTCGACGGGTGCTGGTCTCAGCGACGCCCAATTGGCTCGCCGTGGAGACTGCCGGGATCACATGTCGGCATTTGCGCCAGCGCAGGCCAAATTCACGCGAGATAGCCGGAAACGCCGTCCCACAACAATTTCAACGCCGTCACGACCAGCAATCCGTAGCAGGCCCTGTAAAGCTGACGTTGGTCCAACCTTCCGTGCATCCGCCAACCAAGCCAGACCCCGGCGGGGATGGCAGGCAGGCAAGCCGCCATCAATATCCAGACGTTGCCTTCCGGTTTCACCAGCAGCAGCCACGGCATCGCTTTGGTCGCGTTGCCGACAGTGAAGAACAGGCTCGTCGTGCCCGCGTAGACTTCCTTGCCGAGGCCAAGCGGCAATAGATACATCGCAAGCGGAGGTCCGCCCGAATGCGCCACCATGGTGGTGATGCCCGATGCCAGACCGGCGGCAACTGCCTTTGCCGACGAACGCGGACGGATACTCACAGTCGCGCCTCCGACAAACCATAGACCGACAAAGAGCAGGGTGATGGCCGCCATCACGATCGCTATGGCGCGGTGGTCCAGGACACGAAACAGCAGATAGCCCAGCGCTATCCCGATCACGAGTCCCGGTAACAGCAGCACAAGGTCCTGCTTCGACCAGGTCGAGGGCTTCCAATAGCGCAACGCGAACAGGTCCATCGCGATGAACAGCGGCGCGAGGAGGCCACCGGCTGTCACCGGGTCCATCACGATCGACAGCAGCGGAATGCCAATGATGGCGAAGCCGCCGCCGAAGGCACCTCTCATGAAACTGATCAGAAACACCCCGACAGAGGCGACAAGAACCGTGGCAGCCGTCAATTCCAAGCGTCCGCCTCCAAAGAAATATTCAAGTTCCATGGGGCGCGTCGTTACTTTGCCGGCTACCGACGAGACTCCCATGCAATCGTTGACGCGCCCATGCGGATTTGAATGTCGCCTCCGACCTCCCGCGCTTCGTAGACGTTGAGCGGCCTGATCGCCGGGCCGTCGATCACCGCTCCGGTCGGAATGTCGAACCGGGAGCCGTGGCATTGGCACATGACGGTCTTCCCGGTGAGCTGGCCGCCGGACAGCGGGCATGCCTGCGGAGCGCACGTGCACAGGTCGTCGAACGCGTAAAGGCGATCGTCAATCCGCACGAGAGAAATTCGCAGTTTGTGATCGTCCAGATAATAGGGGACGACCAGGTTGTTGGGGATCGCGACGCCCGGCCCGATCGAAAGCAGAATATCAGCAGCGAGCGTCGCCATCGCCTTCTCCTTCAACGGGTTCAATAAGGATACTCGGGGATGATGTCGGACTTCTTGGCGTCGAGGCGCAACTCGCCTGGAGCCCCGGCGGGCACGAACGGGCGGTGCGGCATGATCGGGGCGAGGCGTATATAGCCGGCCCCCAGCGGAGGCCTTGTGTCCGGATCTCCCTTGTTCGGCCAGAGCGACATTGCGCGCTCGGCAAGAGCCGTGATCGTGAGCGACGGGTTCACACCGGGATTGGCCGGCATCACGCTCCCGTCCATGACGTGAAGCCCGGGCTGCCCGAACACGCGTTGATAGGGATCGACAGCGCCAGTCATACTGCTGTCGCCAAGCGGAATCCCGCCAGTGAAATGGGCCGTGGCCGTGCGGTTGATGACCTCGGTGACCAGCGCCCCTTCGCCGCTGTCCATTTTCTTTGCCAGTCGGTCGGCGAACTCCTCGACGACCGGAATGTGCACCGAGGGCGGCGCCCCGGAGCCGCGCCGGCTCCGCAACAGGCCGTCGTGCCAGTACAGGTCGATCGACGTATCGGTCGTCTGCATGCACAGCATGATGGCCGCCCGCTCTGGCCAGTGACGCGGATCCGCGACGCCAAGCACCTGGGCCGGGTGTTCGACCAACTCCTTGAGCCACGACAGCGTCGGATGCTTTTGCTCGCCATGCTGATGGTGGGTGAAAAGGAGCGCGAATAGCGAGCTCCCGGTCCCGTAGTAGACGGGCTCGATGCTCGTCACCGGATCTGGCCAGACGCCGCAAGTGATTGCGACAGATCCCGGCGTGATGTGAATCTTTTCCGGATCGCGCTTCCATTGTCCGTAAGGCCGGGTGATCTCGAGGAGCTGTTCGGAATTCGTCCGTGCCCGTTTGCCCAGCTCACTCGATAGACCCCTCAAGCGGCCTTCATGCTGCGTGTGATGAAGGAGCTTCGACGAGCCATACGCGTGGGCAGCGACGATCACCTGCTCGGCGGTGTATGTGTGGCGGTGCAGATGCGCCGCGCGCTGGGCCCAACCGGGATGGCGCGCATGCACCTCGAACCCGTCACCATCGAGCGGGGAGAGGTCGTAAACTTCGTGCAGCTCATGGATCTCCGCGCCGAGCTTTTCCGCCAGATAGAGATAGTTGGTCGTCACCTTGTTCTTGGCGTTGTGGCCACACCCGACTTGGCAGTTGCCGCATGAAATGCATCCGGTGCGCCGAGGTCCGACACCGCCGAAATACGGATCATCCTCCTCGACGCCCGGCCGACCGAAGTACACCCCCACCGGTGTCTTGTTGAAGGTTTCCCCTCTCCCCATCTCGGTCGCGACCTGCTGCATGTAGCGATCGACGTCGGTCGGCATGTACGGGTAGCGAACGACGCCGAGCATCCGCCTTGCCTGGTCGTAACAAGGCGCCAGTTCGTCGGCCCAGTCGGTGATACCTGCCCATCCTGGCGCATCGAAGAACTTTTTCGGAGGGACATAGAGGGTGTTGCCATAGACATGCGAGCCGCCGCCGACGCCCGACCCACAGAGGAGGAGCACGTCGTCCAGATACTCCATCCTCTGGATCCCGTATAACTCTGCGGCGGGGAACCACAGATAGTCCTTCAGATCCCAGTTGGTCTTCGCAATGTCTTCGTCTTTCCAGCGCCGGCCGGCCTCCATGACGCCCACACGGTAGCCCTTCTCGGCGGCGCGGAACGCGGCAACGCTTCCACCGAACCCGGAGCCGATGATCACCACATCATAGTCGAAGGTGGCCATGAACACTTTCCTTCCGGCTTGTTGGTGGACCCGATGATCTAGCACTCAGGTCCCGAGGAGGGCCCGATCGGGGTCGGGCGGCTGGAATAAACCGCGGCTGCGCTACGTGGGGCCGCGGTCTGAAAATGTGGCGGTTTCCAGGCACCCTCCAAGCTTCGGCGCCGTTCGACTTACAATCGCAAGCGGCGTTCTTCGGTGATGCGCCTCGGCGACCGAGGCTACGAACTTGTAGCCACGCCCGGGGATGTTGATGATGAAGCGGTTTCCGTCTCGTCCGTCACGCAGCGTCCTGCGCAATGCGGAAATATGGACCGTCAAATTGGCGGGCCCCACAAAGACATCGGGCCAAACGCGCGCCATCAATTCTTGCTTGCTAATCAATTCGCCAGGACGTTCGAGCAAGGCAATCAGGATTTCCAGCGCGCGGCTTCCCAACGGCGCTGGTCTGTCGCCCTCCAGCAGAAGAAACTGTGCCGGAAGCAGACGAAATGGCCCGAATGAAACTTCGGTTGGCGCGGTGCGAACCGGCTCGGCTCCGTTCGTCAAGAGTGGCCCCTCCACGTCCGGAGTTTGAACGACGCGTCCATCATGAAGCCCCTGCTCGCGATGGAATTCAGACACCGCCGGCGCCTGGGGCCAGCGCGAATATCCGAAGTCCGGTGCTGATCCTGATGCGCGCATGGTGATCTCGTTTTGGAAACCAGGTTTGAGACAAAGATGTTGGTGGGCGTAATCTGATCGTTTGAGGGGGCGCGAGCAATTGCACGTAGGTATCGGACAAATGAGCGAGCGAATTAGCCCGCCTGAGCTCAAATGCAGGTCGCATTGCTAGTCCACGACATTTCCGGTGAAATCGTTTTGATTTCTGATCTCCTCAGCGGATTGGCTGCCGGAGACATTTCTCCGCGCGCGGGAATTGTCCCCTCTCCGCGCGGGATTGTCCCCACGCCGCCCGATCGGTTGTTTTTCTCCATCCGGCTATGGGAATTTACCGATTGCTTTTAACGCGACGAAAGCTGGACCGGCGAATTTCGGGAGCCACCGTTCAGTGAACAAAGACCAATGGCGGATCCAACGACCGGAGTTCGTTTTAATCATGTGTCGGCGAGCAAGTCCCGGTCGCTTGAATCCCGCCGCTTTGACATTCCAGGGCTTCGCAAATCATCTGCCCCAGATTTCGGGCCCGACTTCCGGCCAGGACTGGCTCATGGCAGGTATAGTATTCGTTTTTAGGTCAACCTGCCTGTGTGTGGCATGTTTCCGAATCGAAGCCGTAAAGCTGTTGTCGATATTTGCAGAGAGGTGCGCTGGCGACTTGTAGACATCCTCCGAACCGTAGTGATCGCTACCGGCGAACGCAGTGGCAGTGGCAGTGGCAACAAGCATGGCGGCGGCGCCAAGAACAATCCTGGTCATTTCAAGTACTCCTGATTTCAGTGTCTCTGTCCGTCAAGTGGCGCGCCTTAGGAGGAAATCGCGTCACTCGGACCGGCAACAAAGCTTGCTGGTAAGCCTTGATCGCGTTGTCGTTTCGCCATCCACGCCAGGTCGATGGCCGAGGGCTCGCGTCAGTCCCAGAACCGTCGGCGCGCCTCGCGGACGGCGTCCGATCGTGAAAGGCCGATGTCCTTCAGCTGGTCGACGCTGATTTCGAGCAGCGCCATTCGCGAGCGCCGTCTCCCGGATTGCCGCTTCAGCAACGCCAGAATGGACGCGGCGCCGAAAAGCGATCCGCCTGGCGAAGCGTCATACTCGTTATCCCCGGCTATCCGGTGGGCCTTGTCGGTGGTGACCACTGTCGTTTCCTCATTCTGTTACTTGTGGCGATCAATCTTGTACCGCTGTTGCCGGCAGCCCATTGCACGATGGTGTCGGCAATACTTTTGGATCGTTTCCGACCGGCATGCGCCCGACGCCATAGCAGACGCAGGAAAAAGGGCGGACC
Source organism: Mesorhizobium sp. B2-4-14 (assembly GCF_006442155.1). Lineage (NCBI taxonomy): Bacteria > Pseudomonadati > Pseudomonadota > Alphaproteobacteria > Hyphomicrobiales > Phyllobacteriaceae > Mesorhizobium > Mesorhizobium sp. B2-4-14. The sequence goes on from NZ_VFVA01000002.1 coordinate 22,451, forward strand.
ACGTCGCAAAGCCGTCGGGGTCAATCGTTCCAGATCAGCTGGCCGAAGTCGGGCCGGGGACCGGCTATTCGATGGTATAGCCGTCGTCCTCGGATCGACGATGACGTGCCTGGTTGCCCCTGGCCTGTGAATGGGCGCGATAGACATTTTGCCTAACGGTCCAAGTGGTCGCCGTCAGTGTGCCGTAATGGTCGCTGCCGGCAAAGGCCAAGCCGGATGTGGCAAGTACCGCGGCGGCGACAAGCGCCAGCCTGGTCACTCCATTCTCCTGATATCGGGTTTGTGAAGGATAGGACCGCGTTAGCGGCCCCAGATCCCCTGGCCCGGTTCGTCCTGGAAGATACCAGTCGCGGAGTCGACATTGTTGTGCTTGGCCGAGTTGTGGATAGACCCGGTGAGGCTACGGTCGATATTGCTGGAAACCGGTGCCGGCTGCCAGTTCACATTCTCCGACCCATAGTGGTCGCTGCCAGCAAACGCGGTGCCGCTCGCAAGAAGAATTGCGGCGGCGGTAAAAGCGATCTTGTTCATTTCAAATACTCCTGGATTTAGTGATCTGTCCGTCAAGCAACGCAACATGGGAGGAAGTCACCGTCGCTCGGACCGCCAGGAGATGGCCATGCGCCACGGCCGCTTCCATCATACAAAGGTGTTGCACCTAAAGTCTAAGCGGGGCGGAAGATTGCCGGACAGGTTATTTTTATATTTATCCTCAATCACTTAGACGCTTACAGCGGATTACGTTTCCAAACCGCGCTCTGTCGCTCATTGTTCGCACACAAACGATCCGCAGTGTCGAATTGAACTGCTCGGTTCGCCATGAGCGACACGATGGGGGGATGGCCAGCCGCAGCAATCGGGTATCAACTCATCCGGCATAACCGCCCGTGAAGGCCGCTCCGGCGCGCTTTGGGAGCCGGCTGACAACTCAGCCGATCTGGCTTCCGTCTCATCGCGGTGCTGTTGCCCTGGAAGGTCCATCAATCGCCATTCAAAATCCCCTTCAGGCGCACGCTGGCCCTCGTTCGAACCGATGGAACCGTTCGGCCCGACCGAACCGATACGAAGGCATCGCGGACACCTTCGTGCAATGGATTTACCGCCGCTGCTGGCCGATCCTTTGGCGCATCGGATCGGCATCAAGCCACAGGAGTACGTCATGACCGCAATTTCGACATCAACCGCGATAACCGATTCCTCTGTCGGACTTTCCGGGTGCCGGCTGTTCTCGAGGCTGGGACCGGAACACTCAAGCCGATCGGAGCCATCAGCCAAAGAGGCGGGGAAGAACCCAGGGCTGTCGATAGCATCGCTCGGCCGACTGGCTGCGAAAAAGGCGCTCTCGAGCGACGGTGAAACCGTGGAGATGACGGGAACGACAATCGTTGAGGCCTCCATTGACAAGATCGACCTCGCCCAATGGTTTCATGGGCCTGTCGAGCCCCACGGACGTTCGACGCCTGCCCTTGCGTCCGGATCGATGGCTGCTCCCGACGGCAAGCCTATGTCGGTCCAGGTCGAACTCATCGGGGGCAGCCTGATAATGCAGTACTACGTCGAGACAAACGCCAGGAAAGACAATCTGGTGCTGGAATCGCATTCCGACCTGTTTACGTCGCAAGGACCCACGTCCATCCACATACGATGGGAAGTGAGCGTGACGGCGCTCGAAGGCGGAAGGTCCAAACTCACAAACCGCGTCCAATCAAGGACTTCCCAGGCGTTCATGGCCTTCCTTGACCGGCAAGGCATTGAGATAGAGGCATTCCGTTCACAGTGCCTTCCCACGCCTGAACTGAGAGCCCTTGCAAAGAGCATCAGCCGCGCTGCCGCTCGAAGCTAAAGGCGTCGGTTCGAGAAGGAGTTCGCCTTCATGAGCAGCACGTTTCCATCTTCAGCGGCAGCACAGGCGGTTCACGCCAGCGAGCCTACAGCGGGCCGGCCCTTTCGTCGCCTGCACCCATCGAGGAACAGGCGGGCACAATAGTGCGCCCGTTCAACGATCTCACGCTGATCAGGCGGCTGACGCTGGCCCAGCATCAGCGCTCGCTGCGGCTCCATGATCATCATGCCCCTGAGCATGCCGACGGCCGTCGACGGATCGTCGATTTCGATTTCGCCGCTGTCGCGCTGCCGAGTGAGCCAGCTTTCCATGGTTTGGATCGTGCGGCCGACGGCGAGTTCGGCGAAAGCAGCGGCAATCTCGGGAAAATGATCGCATTCGGCAAAGACAAGCCGCAAGGTGGACACCGTGTCCCCGTCGAGCGTCAAGGTGGCGTAGGCGATAAGTATCTGCTCGAGCGCTTCCTCGATCGGCAGCATGTCCAGATGCGCTTCGTCCAGTTCCAGAATGAAGCGCGAGATCCGGTCGGAGATGACCGATCGGAACAACTCCGCCTTGGTCGGTATCAGACGATACATGGTCTTGGTCGAAACCCCCGCGCGCTCGGCTATGCGGCTCATGCTCGCTCGGGCATAGCCGCTGGCATTGAACTCCTGGCGTGCCGCCGTGACGACGAACTGGCGGGTCTCTTCGTCTGATCGCAGCTGGGGGCGGCCGCGCCTTGAGACTTTGGTATTATGGACCATGATTGTTTTCCAAATTCATTGACAAGCTTCATCATCAGGCTCATATAAGAAAATATAAGTTTTCCTAAATAGCGCAAGCCCGATTTCCGCGCAAGGCGGCAACAGAAAGGAACAGACCATGAGCCGGCACCAGAGGGACTTTACGATGGAGAAATCCCTGCCAGCCGGTGAAGCGGCGCCAGGAATAGAAATGCCCCGCGACGCGGATGTCCGCGAGGCGGTTGCCGGCATGCGTGGCGGGCAACCAAAGCGGCTGCTGCGTCGGCTGCTCTTTGCCGGGGTGGCCGTTGCCGCTCTTGCGGGCGGTGCGCATTGGGGCTGGCAGTACTGGACTGTCGGCCGCTTCCTGGTCTCTACCGATGATGCCTATGTGAAGGCCGACAGTACGACCATTGCGCCCAAGGTTTCGGGATATATAGCGGCGGTGTTGGTCGGTGACAACGATGCGGTAAAGGCCGGACAGGTGCTGGCGCGCATTGACGACCGTGATTTCCAGGTGAGCCTCGAACAGGCCAAAGCCCAGGTCGAGGCGGCCGAAGCCAACATCGCCAGCAAGCAGGCGGCCCTCGCCGCCCAGCAGTCGCAAATCGAGGCGGCGCGGGCGACAATCACGGTCGATCAGGCAAACGAGACATTCGCCGAGCAGGAAGACCAACGCCATGCCGAACTGGCCAAGAAGGGCTTCGGCAGCATCCAGAACGCGCAGCAGGCCGCGTCCCAGATCGCCGCCGCCCGTGCCGCGGTGAGCCGCGATACGGCTGTGCTCGCCAATGCGACCAAGGAACTCGATGTCCTCAAGGCCGAGCTTGGCCAGGTCAGAGCCGCGCTCGCCAGTGCCAGGGCGGCCAAGGATCAGGCCGAACTCAATCTCTCATACACTGAAATCACCGCGCCCATCGGCGGCATGATAGGCAACCGCACCTTGCGCGTCGGTCAGTTCGTGCAGGCCGGCACGCAGCTTATGGCCGTTGTGCCGACCGACGGGGCCTATATCATCGCAAACTACAAGGAAACACAGCTCGCCAATGTGAAGGCGGGGCAGCCTGTCGAGATTGAGGTCGACAGCTTCCCAGGGCAGGTATTGAGTGGTCATATCGACAGCCTAGCGCCGGCGAGCGGCCAGGAGTTTGCTCTCCTGCCACCGGACAACGCCACCGGCAACTTCACCAAGGTAGTGCAGCGCATTCCGGTCAAGATCGCCCTGGACCCTGGGCTCTTAGTGGAATTGCGCCCGGGCATGTCGGTCTACCCGACCATCGACACCAAGTCGTCCACGACCGAGATCGCCTCGGCCTCCGGACGTTTCAACTGATGCTTCTCGACCGGCCCGTAGGAGGGCGTAATGTCCACGACGACACAAACTGCGGCGGCTTCGCCCACGGAGCCCCGCGCCTTTCCGCCAGTCCCCTCCGAGACAGCGACGACCGCGGCCTGGATAGCAGTGTTCGCCGGCATGATCGGCGCCTTCATGGCGATCCTCAACATCCAGATCACCAACGCGTCCCTGCTCGATATCGAAGGCGGGATCGGCACCGGCGTCGACAACGGCGCCTGGATCTCGACGTCCTATCTGATCGGCGAGATCATTGTGATCCCGCTCACCGACTATCTCAGCCGTGTTTTCTCCTTCCGGCGCTACATTCTGGTGAATGCGGTGCTGTTTCCGCTGTTCTCGGCGGCTTGTGCATTCGCTCACGACCTCGGCTCGATGATCCTGCTGCGCGGCCTGCAGGGCTTCGCCGGCGGCGTGCTGATCCCGATGGCGTTCACCATGGTTCTGACCAAGCTGCCCAAGTCGCAGCAACCATTCGGGCTGGCTTTGTTTGCGCTCTCCGTCACCTTCGCGCCGGCAATCGGGCCGACGATCGGCGGCTTTCTGACCGAAAATTATGGATGGCAGACAATCTTCTTCGTCAACACGCCACCCAGCATCATAATGGTCGTGGCACTCTATTTCACGCTCGAAAAGAAGCCCATGCAGCTGTCGCTTCTGAAAGAAGGCGACTGGGCAGGGATCGCTACAATGGCGATCGGGCTGGCTGCACTGCAGACCGTGCTCGAAGAGGGCAACAAGGACGACTGGTTCCAGTCGCCGTTCATCGTAAAGCTCGCCTTGACGGCGGCGGTATTCCTTTCGGCTTTCATCCTCATTGAGCTCAAGGTGGAGAAGCCGCTGGTCCAGCTCCGCCTTCTGAAGCGCCGCAACTTCGGCATCGGCATAATCGTCAATGTCTTGGTCGGCATCGCGCTGTTCGGAACCGTCTACATCCTGCCTCAGTATCTCGGCCAGGTGCAGCACTATAACGCGGAGCAGATCGGCTTGGTGCTGGCCTGGACCGGTCTGCCGCAGCTTCTCATAATTCCATTTGTGCCATCCCTGCTGAAGCATTTCAACGCGCGCTCCGTCGGGTTCGTCGGCATCAGTATCTTTGCCGTCAGCTGTTTCATGAACGTTCATCTGTCGCTCGACAGCGCCGGAGATCAGTTCTTCCTGCCGAACATCGTGCGCGCCATCGGTCAGGCGCTGGTGTTGACCCCAATCACCGTCATCACGACCGCGGGCATTTCTCCGAGCGAGGCGGGTGCGGCGTCGGGTCTCTCGAACATGCTGCGCAACCTCGGTGGAGCGGTCGGCACGGCTACGTTGGCCACGGTGCTGACCAAGCGCGAGCAGTTCCACTCCAATGTCATCGGTCAGTCCGTGACCCTGTACCGAGACGAGGTGCGCGACAGGATCGACCAGCTCACACAATACTTTGTCGCTCATGGGGTAACGGATCTGGCTGTCGCACGGCACAAGGCCATCGGTGTGATCGGCGCCACCGTGCATCGCCAGGCGCTCATTTTCGGATTCAGCGACACCTTCGGCGTGATCGGCATCGTCCTCGCGCTTGCCGCGGTCGCCCTCCTCTTCACCAAAAAGATCGAGCTGGGTGGCGGAGGCGGTGCTCACTAATCACGCGAAACAATCCGAAAGCAGCGGCGACATCTTCGTGCAACTACCCCCTACGTCGTCGAGTCATCGCAGACTAGAGGCTTCGCCGGCGGCGAGGCAGCCGCCGGCAAAGCCCGGAAATGGTAACGCTCACTGCCGAATCTCTCCATCATGGAAACATCTGGATTCTCACGACAGAGCATCCCACGACGAGGCCTTAAGGCCTTCATGCCCTCCATTGGGTCGCCTTATTGGGCGGTTGCCGCATCCTCGATCACTTTCGCCACGGCGTCGGGATGCGAGATCATAACCACATGCGAGGCGCCCTTGACCACCACGGTTTCACGAGAATGCGCGCGCTCGGCCATCCAGGCGTGCAGTTTCGGGGGAATGGCGGTGTCGTGGTCGCCATAGACGAACCAAGACGGGATGGTCCCCCAGGCCGGCTCCGTCGCAGCTTCGCCGAACGCGATATCGGTGATGGGTCGCTGCGTCGCCGCCGCCAACTTGGCTTCTGCCTCGGGCAGGTCCGGCGCGAAGGCCTGCTGGAACTTGTCTTGCCGAACATAGAGATCGCTGCCACCGCCCGGCAGAGGCACCGGCGTCGCGAGCGTGTCGGGGCCGAGCAGGCTCCCTGGAAACTTGCTATCGAGGCCGCCTGCGCTTTCTCCCGCTTGCGGCGCGAAGGCCGCGACATAGACGAGAGCCTTCACGTTGGCCTGCCCGTTCGCCGCATTGCTGATCACCATGCCGCCATAGGAATGCCCGACCAACACGACCGGCGCCTTGATGGTTGCGAGGAGGCCGTGGACGATGTCGGCGTCGCCTTTGACGCTGCGCAGCGGGTTGGCGGCGGCGACGACCGGATAGCCGTGCTTCTCGAGAATGGCGATGACGCCGTACCAGCTCGACGAATCGGCAAAGGCGCCATGCACCAGGACGATTGTCGGCTTGGCCGGCTGGGCAGTTGCCGTGGCCCCCGTGAGCACGAGACCGGCAAATGCTAGAGTTGCAGCGAGGATTTTCATCTTAGGTTCCTTTTCTTCGACCGATAGGTTCAAACCGGGGACGTCGTCGATGCGATAGCGTCGCCGTGACGCTCGTGCGTCCGCATGCCCTCACTTGATGACGAGCGCCGCGTATCCTGATTTTCCAGGTGATACCCCGAGCGCGGGTGCGATCTAATCATGAGTTGTTTGTCGCGGCGATTGGACGAAGGTGTCGCCGGCTGCCGCCTGCGGCCGGCTCGACGTCTGCCCGCAGGCGCGATCACGCAGGATGCGTGCGAACCGATCTATGGCCGCCCCCTATGCAGGACCGGCCGCGGCGGCATCCTCATCACCATCCGGCACGCGTCGCGGGTGCCCTGCTCAGGAGAACCCGGCTCACGACCAGAACCCACAGCAAAAGCAGAATGGGAGAGACGAACCGCGAATAGGCCCCATCGGGCGCCCAGATTCCGTGGCCTAGCCACGTGGTACCGCCCAGCAGTCCGAGCACGACAGCCGCTACACCCGCTGCGAAAAGTGCGTTGGAAATCAATCTGGCCCGCCAAAGGCCGAACGCCCCTGACATGATCAGCATCGCGCGTGGAAACGACGTCAGCACACCGAGAACCCACGCGAAGTCGTTCAATCCGGATAGGAGCGTGTGATCTTGTGAACCGGCGATCGAGTAGGCGAGCGCCGTACCCATTGCTATCTGCAGGAGGATCAGGGCCCCGAGCGTGGCGCTGGCGGCGGTCGCGGCCGCGCCCCAGCCATCTTGTCCTGCATCCGCCAAGGTGGTCCGCAACGCTGCCGCGAACCACAAAAGATTGAGAACCGCCAGGCCGGAAAAAATCGACGCGATCAGGATCCGCGCGCGATCTCCATCGTAGAAAGCGACGAGGGCATCAGCCGACGAACCGACCTGCGGCTGATATCCATGGATCACGTAAGCGATGATGAAGAGGCCGACGGACTGGATGCCGCTAGAGCGCCACAAGCGCTCCCAAAAGGCTGGGGTGACGTACACGCTGGTAGACGGGGTCATCACTGGTGCGGACGTGCTCATGAGTATCTCCGATGGTTCGATCGTGCTGACAAATATTGCGGCAAGTGTTCTGGTGAATTCTGGTTTGGTCTCCTCCGCACGGGCGGAGCATAAAGCTTGTCCGGTGGCCCTCAGGTCAGTGATCGTCCAGCTCGCCCAGCAATCCAGCCAAATCCATTTCCGCCTCCCGGGTCTGGAAGCCGCGCTTGAACGCCGACTGGAAGCGGGCCTGACCCTCGGGGCTGCGTGAGGCCTCGCCAAAGAGGTCGGAATCGCGTCGAAAAGCGTCGACTGGCGCGAGCGCGATGTCGTTGACGCGGTTCTTGACCATGGCGAGGCTCCCGGCTGGAAATCTTGCAATCCGGTGAGCGAGCGATCCGACGAAATCGCCGAGGACGTCGGCGGGCATCGCGCGATTGATCCAGCCGTACCTCTCGGCCAGATCGGCGTCGAAGTCCCTCGCGCTCAACATAACCTCCAGCGCGCGCGCACGCCCCATCAGACGCACCAGGTGCTGAATGCCTCCTGCGCCGGGGACCGCTCCGAATGCCGCTTCCGGCTGCGCGAAGATCGCTGCCCCCTGGGCGGCGAAGCGCATGTCGCACGCCAGGACAAACTCGCTGCCCGCGGCGCGTACGCGGCCTTCAATCTGCGCGATGGTAACCAGTCGGCTCACGCTCATCCGGCGGAACATGAGCCCGATCGACGCCTCGCCCGTGAGCTTCGCGGCCTCCTCACGGTACTGCTGGATTTGGGTCACATCGACATGGGGAATGAAATAGTCCGGGTCGGTGCTCCTTAACACGAGCACCTTGAGGCCGCTGTCGGCCTCGGCCTGCTGAATGAGGGAAACCAGGTCGCGCACCATCGCCGGCCCCAGAAGGTTCATCGGCGGCGCGGCAATATCCGCGAACAGAACGGCGCCTTCCCTGCGCACCTTGAACGTTTCGAAGACCGCCGTGGTGCCCGATGGCGTGCCGGGAGCCGGAAGGCGATTGTGGTCGATGCGGTCGGCCACGTCGAATGTTTCCACTGGATGGCTCCAAATTTTCAAGACGTCGAAAGGCGGCTGAGCAGCGCGAGCCTTGCGGGCGCCGCGCTCAGCACGAGTGCCGAAGTCCGATGCTGGTCCTGATGCGTGCGTGGTGACCCCGTTTGGGGACCGGATATTTCCGCAGAGATTTTGGCAGGCCTAATGTGATCGCTTGGAGGCCCGCCAGCAATTGCACCTAGGTATCGGCCAGACCAGCAAGCGGCGGCGCTGCCGGGCCAATGTGCGAGATTCAACAGCCGGCGGATCGCGGAAACAGCCGCGCTGGAGCTGAAGGGCGATGGAAGCTAAGGCGCCCAAGAACGGTGCTAGCGCGGCAAATGACAGCGAAACGGCCGCATTCCCATCAGTGGCCGCCCTCGATGGCTTCCTCAGCTCGTCCAGCGGCGCTAATTGTGGCCGGGGTCATCTGTATGCCGGTGGCCAAGCCTGGATTGATCTGTTCCGGCTCCGGGGCCGCTTCCGCTTCCCATGCCGGGACAGATTGCGACGGGTCACCGTCGGTCGGGGCGGTGGCAACACAGTCTGGCCGCACCGAGGGTCCGTCCAGAACGTTCAACACGCTCGCTTGCGCCCGGTCGAACCAGGTCGAGCGATCGGAGGCGTCCCGGACCGTCACGGTGGCGGTCATGCCGGATACGAGCGGCACACCGGGCGGCACTTCGTCGATGGCAATGCGCACCGGAACGCGCTGCGCCAACCGCACCCAGGTATAGATCGGATCCACGTTCGGCAGTCCCTGTGCGCCGGCGGTTGCGTTGGAGACGCTGAGGCCACGGGTGATCGTATTGACATGCCCGATGATCGGCGCCTGGTAGCCGATCAATTTCGCCTCGACGCGAGCTCCGGTACAGACTCGCGCCATCTTGGTCTCTTCAAAATATCCGTCGATCCAGAAGCTGTCGGTGTCGATGATCGAGACATTGGTGATGCCCTGGCGAGCATAGTCGCCGGCGCGCAGCAGCAGGTTGGTCACGTATCCGTTCACCGGACTGCGAACCTCGGTGCGCTTCAGATTTATGTCGGCCTGGGTGACCTGCTGCTGCGCGGCTTCGAACGCGGCCTCGGCCTGAATCGCATTGCCGGCGTAGATCTGCTGCTGCTCGGGAGTTGTGGCAACGCTCGATAATTTACGCTGTCGTTCCGATTGCCGCGCCTTCACCTGCAAATCGGCGGCTCTTTGCTGCAGCGTCGCCCTGCTGGTGCGCAGAGCCACGTTAAAATCGAACGGATCGATCACGTAGAGGAGATCGCCTTTGTGCACGAACTGATTGTCGGCAACATGCAGATCCTTGATCCGGCCAGAAACTTCGGGAGCCACGCTCGCGACCTGAACGCGGACACGCCCGTCTCGCGTCCATGGGGCCGTCAGATAGTGGTCCCAGGCCAGAAGGGAAACCAGCACGGCGGCCAGCGCCACGACCAGAGTGGCCAGCCGCTTTGCCGTTGCGAGCAACGCTTCTTGCACGGGATGTCGCTTCTGCACGGAGCCACCTTGCGGCACGAGAGCCGTCTGAGCACGGTCTTGCGGCGGGGCCGGCGCAAGAAGGTTGAGGTTCGCGGTCGGTGCTGTCCCGTAGCCTGTTTGCGTCGATGGAGGACCAGGTGACTCCGTCGCCTGGACCGCCGGCGTTTCCCGGACAAGATCCATCTTGAGCTGCGTTTCCATTGACATTCTCCATCAGGCCAGAAGCACAAGGGCTCCGAGAACGGTCACATAGAGGCTGAACTCGGCGATCGACACGTGGCTGAAAATCCTAGCGAAGCCGATGAGGTGCAGGACCGGCCGAAGCACCAGCACGATAGCGAGCGCCGCGACCGCGTAGACAACGAACGGAGCGAACAGGACTCCGCCGATCACGAGTTCATGAAAGTCGTGCGTCATGACCCGCGTCCGTAAATATCGGGAGCGTCGGTGGGCGGCCGGTCGAGAACCGCATTGGCAATGACGAGCGTCGCACTCGTCGCGGCTGCGACGTCGCCAGCCCCGGCACGCCCACTCAGGCTGTGGGCGGAGGCGCGGATGTATTGTGGATCAAGCGCGGTCAGAGCTGCGTGCGCCTGCTCGACCAAGCCAGCCGCCGCGCAATCCGTCGGCCGAGCAAGCTGGGCTGCGCGCAAGCGGATCACCGCTGCTTGATCGAAGCAAGCCAGCGCTTGCTCGACGGAAATTCGGTACTCCGCATCGGTCGGGCCGGCCGCGGCGATCTGTCCGACCCGCACGGCATCGCGAAAGGCAGCCTCTTCGGGCGCGTAGCGTTGATCCGCGCCACCCGACAGCAGGCGAAGGTCCTCTCGAGCCGATGCAAGCAGCCAGCGCCTGCGCTGGCTGTCCGATATGGAAGGAATGAGGTATTGGGTCGCGAGCAGCAAGCCGGTCGCTACACAGATAAAGAATGAAATGAAGAGGAACGACTGCGGATTGTAAGTTTGCGGATTGCTCGCCGCCAAGATGGCCGAAATGAAGATCAGGTTGATTTTGCCGAGGCCGGACAGGATCGGGTTTGACAGGGTCACCAGGAGCGCCGCTCCGATCAGGAACGGAGCAAGGCCGATCGCCAGCAGCGGGAAGTCGGACACGCCATTGAGAACGAAGAATTCGAGGATGCCGGCCAGAGCGACCGCGATCGGTGCTCCGACAAAGGCGATCGCGGCGAATGCCCGCGGCGCAGGCGTCGTCGCGCTCAGTCCCAGGGTGACCGCAACCAGCGAGAGCGCGGAACTCGCGCTCGGCCAGCCCGCCAGAACAAAGAAGAGCGAAGCTGCCGCGACGCATGCTGCCGCCCGGATACCGTTTTCCATCGCTATGCGCTGCGAGCGGTAGAGCGGCGCCCGCCATGACCACGGTGGACGAACGGCGGATTTCAGCGCGGAAAAATGCAGGCGAACCTGCGTGTCCCGCCGCAGCAGTTCCTGCAGCGCCCATCCAGATGATGTCGACGCGGCGCCGGACAAAACGAGGTCATCCTCGTTCAGCGGGGTCCGCAAAGGCTCGCCGGCATCCAAATCGAACAAGGAAGCCAGTCGCTGGCGCAGAGCTGGATCGAAGGTCGCGGGAAGCACCTCCAAGGCACGCACAGCTTGCAACTCGGCTACAAGCGCGACCATCGCGCTCCGAGCCGCATCGCTTCTCACGGGGCCGCTGCTCGACTCCGTGGCGAGGCTTGAAATATCCGGGCGCAGCGCGACGATCTCTCTGATCAAGGTCGCGACCGCCACCGTATCGGTGGCCTCGCCGCGAATGGCGGCTCGTGCATAACTTCGCACGCGGCGGTGAAGGACCGCGAGCTGTGTTCCAAGTTGCGGATGACGGTCGGGGGCCAACAGCAGATCGTTCACGAGCGTGATCGACAGCACACCCACCGCAATCGCGGCACCGCGCTCCATTGCTGCTTCAAAGACACTCTGTGGATTGTCGATCTGCTGGATGGCGATGAACGCGACGGTGTATCCCGATAGGACCGCTGCGTAGGCGCGGTAGCCATCGAGCAGTCCGCACGCATAGATGCAAAGGCCCATCCATGCCGCGAATGCCACGAGCAGCAACTCCCTCGTCTGGGAAAGCGAACCCACGATCGCGATCGAGGCGACCACCCCGATGACAGTCGCAATCAAGCGATAGCCGGCCTTTTCCAGCGCCTGCCCGCGCGTCGGCTCCGCCAAAATCATCACGGTGAGCATGGCCGAGGACGGAACCTCGAGCTGAAGCCAGAAACTTACCAACAAGGCGACGATCGCGGCCATCCAGATGCGGACCGCAAAGGCCCATGACCAGACAGGAAATCCGGCGACAGTGAAGGGCGATTGTGCCGTGGTTGCGCTCACGTCCGAAATCCAATCTTGAGAAATTCCCCGCGGCCCGCGCGCTCGCGCAACCCTGCGCCTGACGGCGCATCTGAGGTGGGAAGATCGAGATCGATGATCCGAAAGAGCCGGCAGAAGGACGTCAAGGTCGAACCTCCTGGAAAGCCCGCCGACCGCGGCGAGGCCGTTGCATGGCTCCGGATCATCCGAGGACCACACCAACGATCGAGAACGCGATCCACAATCCGAACAGCGGCATGAGTATCCATCGCGCCTGGCTGACGCTGGTCTCCCTGGGCGCACTGATTGTCATGGTGTCGGAATTGAAAAATCGTCGATCGTTCATCGCGCATCTCCTCTGTCGGATACGCTAGAGATCGACTTAAGGCGCCCGCAAATCTATCACACGATGGTGTTGGCAATACTTTTGGATTGGTCCGCAACGAACCAATATCAAGGCATGATGGAGGATCGGAGGGCCGACGCGGGTCCATTTGTTGGGCAATTTGGACTGAGTCGACTTGGACTAAGTGAGGAAGCGGCAGCCACCGATACCTTCGCTCAATTGACCGCCTTTGGGACCATTACCACTCTCAAGGCAGCCAAACTCAAGCCAGCCAAATTCAAGGAGCCCGACATGAGCACTCTCGCAGCAACCAAGGAAGTTTCAACTGGGGCCGCCACTGCGCCCCGCGTCGACTTGAAGTTGGAAGTCGTCGTCATCCCTGTGTCCGACATCGATCGTGCCAAGGCCTTCTATACGGGCCTCGGCTGGAGGCTCGACGCCGACTTCGTCAACGGTGATGCGTTCCGGGTCGTGCAATTCACGCCGCCCGGTTCGCTGGGTTCTATCCACTTCGGCAAGGGTCTCACTTCGGCCGCGCCAGGATCGCAAAATCTCTATCTCGTCGTATCCGACATCGAGGCCGCCCGTGCCGCGCTCATAGCTCGCGGCGCCGATGTAAGTGAAGTGTTCCACCGCGCCGCCGTTGGCGGCCCTGCTATTCCGGGCGTTGATCCGGAGCGCCGCACCTACAACTCGTTTGCCATCTTCCGTGATCCGGACGGCAACAGCTGGCTGCTGCAGGAGATTACCACCCGACTCCCCGGACGCGTGGACTCGGGCGACACAGCGTATAGTTCGGCGGGCGAACTCGAGGCCGCGCTGCTACGCGCGGCGACCGCCCATGGCGAGCACGAGAAGCGCGACGGTGGCCGCCACGATGTGAACTGGCCGGCATGGTACGCCGAGTACATGGTCGCCGAGCGGGCCGGCAGGCCGTTGCCGCAGTAGGATTCCTGGCATCAGCAGTCCGTTGGCCTGCTTGCCAGCCGCTCACGCGGCAAGCGTTGGCGACGATCCGGTCGGCGGCATCGGCCGGAAGCGCGTCGATGAACATCCGTTTGAAAGCGTGCGCCGGGAATGGCGCGCGCTTTTGTCGTGCCTTGCGGTCGTGCAGGTTCCTCAAGCCGGCTGCTCATTGCGCGACCGATGCGAAGGTATCGCCAATACCAACGTGCAATGGATTTGCCTCGGCCGACAGTCGATTTGTGTAGCGCATCGTAACGCACCGACCGAAGAGAGGAGCACGTCATGTCGCCTATATCGCTATCGCCCACCCGGCGCGAAGTTCTCGCTGCCACCGCCGCCGCCGGCGTCATCAGCCTGCTGCCTCAGGCGCTGCATGCGGCGACTGACGCGGCGGCGATCCGCCCGTTCACTTTCAGCTTTCCGGACGAGGACCTCGCCGATCTCCGCCGGCGCGTCGCCGCAACCCGCTGGCCGAAATCGGAAACGGTAACGGACGCGAGCCAGGGCGTGCAGTTGTCGACGATACAGAAACTCGCGCGGTATTGGGCGACGGACTACGACTGGAAAAGGTGCGAAGCGCAATTGAAGGCCCTGCCCCATTTTGTGACCGAGATCGACGGGCTTGACATCCACTTCATCCACGTCCGTTCGAAGCATGAAAATGCGTTGCCGCTCATCGTCACGCATGGCTGGCCCGGCTCGATCATCGAGCAGCTGAAAATCATCGATCCCCTGACCAATCCGACCAAGCATGGCGCGAGCGCATCGGATGCGTTCGACATCGTGGTTCCGTCGCTGCCGGGCTACGGATTCTCAGGCAAGCCAACCGTCACAGGTTGGGACACACCGCGCATTGCACGCGCCTGGGTCACGCTGATGAAGCGGCTCGGCTACACGAATTTCGTCGCCGCTGGCGGCGACGTGGGTGCGCAGGTCGGCGACGAATTGGGCGTGCAGGCACCTCCCGGATTGCTTGGTGTTCACTCGAACATGCCAGGGACCCTTCCTGCCGATATCTCCAAGGCGCTCAATCTTCACGAGCCGGCGCCCGCCGGGCTCTCCGCCGACGAGCAGAATGCGTGGAACCAACTCGAGCTCTTCTACAAGAACGGGTTGGGCTACGCCAACGAGATGTCACTGCGCCCCCAGACGCTATACGCGCTCGAGGATTCGCCGGTTGGCCTGGCGGCCTGGATCCTGGATCACGATGCGGGCAGCTACGCGATGATCGCGCGCTCGATCGACGGACAACCCGAAGGCCTCACCCCTGACGACGTTCTCGACAACATCACATTCTACTGGTTGACCAAGACGGCGGTGTCATCGGCGCGTCTCTATTGGGACGCCAGCGCCACGGCGAAGAAGGGCTTTTTCGACGTCAAGGGCGTGAACACCATCCCATTCGCGGTGAGCGCGTTTCCGGACGAGATCTATACCGCCCCAAAGAGTTGGGCGGAGAAGGCCTATCCCAAGCTCATTCACTACAACAAGCTTCCCAAAGGCACGCACTTCGCTGCCTGGGAGCAGCCGCAATTCTATTCAGAGGAAGTTCGCGCAAGTTTCCGGCAGCTGCGGTCTGCCTGAGATCCCCCGGAGCGGAACATGAGTGTTCCGCTCTCCTCCCGGGACGTGGAGCGGGACTGCAATCCCGCTCCACGTTGCCCCAGTCTTGACCAAGCGCCGCTGGTTCGAAATCGATGACAGCCATTGTTTGGAGAGACTTGCGAACGCGCTCTCGTCAGACATCGAGCTTACCCCCAATATTGGCTACAACCTACCGCCGGCCTTCATCGACTCGATGGCGGGTCAGCCCATTTCTCCACGAAGGCCTGCGGAACCGGTCTTGGTCTGGCGATCGTCAGCCAAATCGTGGAGAACCCGAGGGGCAGATTCTCGATAACAAGGACACCCCGACATGGCAGCACCGCCTCCCGCTTCTCAGGATCATACTCTGAGGAACGACTATGGATGTGATCGTGCTGGGCGGCGGACTGATGGGGACGGCTTCGGCCTATTTCCTTGCCAGGCGCGGCGCGAGCGTCGAGAGGTCGCGCTGGAATTCTTGAGCTGAACACGCTATATGACCATCTACATGGTCAGGAGAATGGCATGGATGAGATCAATCTGGCAGACGCCAAGGCCCATCTGAGCGAGTTGATCGACCGGGTCGAGGCGGGCGATTCAATCGACATCACCCGGCGGGGCAAGCCGGTTGCACGGCTCACCGCCGTGGCCAAGCCTCGCAAACCAATCGACGCTGCCGTGCTCCGGTCTCTGACGGAGATTATGCAGCCGCAGACCGAAAGCGCTGCTGATCTGGTGCGAGCGATGCGGGACGGCGACCGCTACTGATGCTTTATCTCGACACGTCGCTGATCGTCGCGGCGCTCTCCAATGAAGCGATGACGCCGCGTGTTCAGGCCTGGCTGGCGGAGCAGGATGCGGCGCAGCTTCTGATCAGCGACTGGACCATCACCGAGGCGTCTTCGGCCATGGCGATCAAGCTGCGGACCGGCCAGATCAGCCTGGAACAGCGCGCCGGGGTGCTCGCCATGTTCAACAAGCTGGTCGCCGAGAGCTTCACCGTGCTCGGCGTGACGGTCAGGCAATTCCGGACCGCGGCGAAATTTGCCGATCAGCATATGCTTGGGCTTCGGGCCAGCGATGCGCTGCATCTCGCCACTGCATCGGAGCATGGCGCCACGGTGCACACGCTCGATCAGCGGCTCGGCGAGGCCGGTCCAGCGCTTGGGGTGCCGACGCAGTTGCTGACATGAAGCAGGCCCTCTCGCTGCTTTTACCCCTCACTCCCACTCGATTGTTTTGACGCGGTTAGGCCCTTTACCGCGTCTTTTTGGGTGTGGTCCCTAGCACTATCACTACAGTGCATTCGCCGGAACAGAAGCAGACAACTGGAAACAGGCTGAGTGCCTGGGCCTAATCAAGCAGCGCTGCTAATTGCGCGGCGTAGATGCGCTTGGCACCGAAAAGCCGTGGACGGGCAATCGAATTGCCGCCGGACTCGCGACGAGCAGAAGCGGGCGATCGTGCAGGAAACGGGGAAGCCCGCGCCGTCGTGGCGCAGGTTTGCCGCTGCTGAGGCCGAGGTCGAACGGCGGAGCCGCTGCCAACTGACAGCCAATTGTCAGCTTCGTCGTGGGATAATGCATCCCAAGCGATCCAGAATGGATTCGCCAGTGCATAAGCCAAGCTGGATTGAAACGCGGATGAAAAAGATTGCCCTGTCGCTGTTCGTGATCGCCGCCTCCGGCGCCTATGTCTGGGAACAACCCGGCAAGGCCCAGACGGACGATATACTTGGTTCGGCGCTTCCTGCCGACGCTACGGAGCGAGATGCCGGGCAGCCAGCCATCCCCGCAACACCCGCGGATACCGCCCCTAGTCCAGCGCCAGCCTTGCTCGAGCCTCGCCGGCAGAGCACGCGGCTGGAGCCCCGTGTCGACGTGCCGTCGTCGGCGATCGGCAAGGAAACGACGGCGGCCATTCCGATGCCCGCACCAGAGCCGGAGCAAGCCGCGGTCAGGCTATCGCAGGCGTCGCGGGTACCGGCCTCCCTGTCCACGGCCCCGGCACCGGAGCCAGCCGTGGCCAAACCTCAGCCGAGCGTCGCTGCTGAAACGCAGGAGACTTCGTCATTCGCCGTAACTCCCGCCGTGTACATCCCTATCCCACAATCGCGGCCGGACTATCCCCAGGCACCGGCTCGCGCCATCCGCGCAGGAATGAAGGCGATCGCGACAACTCCGGCCACGCACGGTTTCAGGGACGGAACATATGTCGGTCCCGTTACGGACGCCTATTACGGTCCCATGCAGATCCAGGTTTCCGTACAGGGCGGCCGTCTGACCGCGCTGAAAGTGCTGAAGTATCCCTCGGACCGGAGCACCTCCGTCCGCATCAACAGGGAGGCGCTGCCCCTGTTGCGCGACGAGGCGATCAGCGCGCAAAGCGCCAACGTGGACATCATCTCAGGCGCAACGCTGAGCAGCAGGGCCTTTATCCAATCGCTCCACGGCGCGCTCAGGAAGGCTTCTTCCTAATTCGATGCGCGAAACCCGCGTTCTGATGGGAATGCCCATTACGGTCGACATCGGTGGCGCATCCGGCGCGCTGATCGAGGACGTCTTCGGCTATTTCGACCGAATCGACCGGCGCTTCAGCACGTACAAGGCCGACAGCGAGATTTCCGCCATCAATCGCGGCGACGTTCCGGTCAAGGATTGGAGCCGCGAGATGATGGAAGTGCTGGCACTTGCCGAGCGCACGAAGAACGAGACGGGCGGTTACTTCGACATTCGCAGGCCGGACGGCTCGCTCGATCCTTCGGGGATCGTCAAAGGGTGGGCCATCCGCAACGCCGCGGGCCTCGTTCGCCAAGCGGGCGTCGACGACTTCTTCATCGAAGCCGGCGGCGACGTCCAGTCGAGCGGTAAGAACGCCTCCGGAACCGACTGGAGCGTCGGCATACGCAATCCCTTCAAAATGGATGAAATCGTCAAGGTTATCTACCCGCGTGGTCTCGGCGTCGCGACTTCCGGCACCTATGCGCGCGGACAACACATCTACAACCCGTATAGGTTCGATGATCCGATCACCGGGATCGTCAGCCTGACGGTTGTCGGACCCGACGTGCTCGACGCCGACCGCTTCGCCACCGCCGCCTTCGCAATGGGCCGGGATGGCATCCACTTCATCGAGCAGGTTTCCGGCATCGAGGGCTATGTCATCGACATCGACGGTCGGGCAACGCTGACAACCGGTTTCGGAGATCTATGCGAACCATGATCAAGGCCCTCGACCGATTCCTCGACCACCTGACCATGTACAGGCTGGTGCTCTATTATCTGACGGCCCTGCTGGTCACGGCCTTCGCCTTCACCTTTGCCAAGCTCGTGCCCTACGATCCGCTCGCGCTTGCCTTTACCTCCGCATTGGCGCTCGCGGTCTGCTGGGTCACCAACAAAGCCTTCGAACTGGTCTTCGAGGTTCCGGCAAACAAGGAGTCCGTCTACATCACCGCGCTCATCCTTGCCCTCATCCTCGATCCGGTGGCCGCAACGGACCTCAAGGGCATTGGCGCCGTGGCATTCGCCTCCGTCTGGGCGATCTCATCCAAGTTCATCTTCGCAGTCGGCCGGAAGCATGTTTTCAACCCGGCGGCGCTCGGCGTGGCGCTGTCGGCGCTGCTTCTGGACAAGCCCGCCACCTGGTGGGCCGGCGGCAATTCATGGCTGCTCCCCTTCGTGCTGGTCGGCGGCATTCTCGTTGTGCGAAAGCTGCGGCGCCTGGATCTCGTCGCGGCCTTCCTGATCGTGGCGCTGATCACCATCCTGGCCACGACAGAGCCATCGCTCTATGGCGAGGCGCTCAAGGAGACGCTGACCTCGTCGCCGCTGCTGTTCTTCGCCTTCGTGATGCTGACCGAGCCGTTGACGGCGCCTACCACGCGTTGGCCACGCATCGCCTTCGCGGCGGTCGTCGGTTTCCTGTTCGCTCCCAACGTGCATATCGGCTCGTTCTATTTCACGCCGGAGCTGGCGTTGCTCGCTGGCAATGTGTTTGCTTACGCGGCAGGGCCGAAGGGCCGCTTCGTGCTGACATTGGAACGCATAGAGCGCTCCGCCATCGACAGTTACGACTTCATCTTCAGTTCGCCGCGAAAGCTGGCCTTCGAGGCGGGCCAATATCTCGAGTGGACGCTCGGCATGAACCGCTCCGACAATCGGGGCAACCGCCGCTATTTCACCATTGCCTCGGCGCCGACCGAGGAAACCGTCCGTCTGGGCGTGAAATTCTACCCGCAATCGAGCGCCTTCAAGCGCGAACTGATCGCCATGAAGCCCGGCGGCAGAATCCATGCCGCGCAGCTGGCAGGCAACTTCACCCTTCCGGCGAACCATGGAACAAAGATCGCCTTCCTGGCCGGTGGGATCGGCATCACCCCATTCCGCTCCATGTTGCAACATCTGCTCGACCGCAACGAGAGACGCCCGATCGTCGTTCTCTACGGAACCGAGGGACAGCAGGATATCGCCTATCGCGATGTGCTCGGCACCGCCAGGCAAA
The DNA here is from genome assembly GCF_006442155.1 of Mesorhizobium sp. B2-4-14. Lineage (NCBI taxonomy): Bacteria > Pseudomonadati > Pseudomonadota > Alphaproteobacteria > Hyphomicrobiales > Phyllobacteriaceae > Mesorhizobium > Mesorhizobium sp. B2-4-14. The sequence goes on from NZ_VFVA01000002.1 coordinate 42,263, forward strand.
AACTCGGCATCAGGACAATCCATGCCGTCGCGCGGGGCGCCGAGCGCGGCCAGTATCCAGGCTATATCGACGAGCGCCTGATACGCCTGGCGGTCCCCGACTATCTCGAGCGGACGTTCTACATTTCCGGCCCACAGACCATGGTCAAGGCGCTTCGCCAGAAACTTCGCGCCATGGGCGTGCGCCGTTCAAGGATAAAGGTCGACTACTTCCCCGGCTTTGCCTGACGAGCAGTCACCCGTGCCTTGGGACCGAAATGGTCACGATCAGGCCCGGGTCGGCATTTGCCATGGCAAGGCTTCCGCCGTAGGCTTCCACGATGTCCGAAACGATAGCGAGGCCAAGGCCGCTGCTGCCGCCCTTGCTGTCCAGCTGAACCCCGCGAGACAGGACGGATTGCCGGTCCGCGTCCGGGATGCCTGGCCCGTCATCAGCAACGGCGATAATTACGGCCGCGGCTGTCACGGATGCCGCTATGCGTACCGATGATCGTGCAAAGCGCGTGGCATTCTCAACGAGATTGCCGAGTATCTCCGACAGATCTCCTTCATCGATCGGCGCGACAAGATCATCGGCGACATCGATCTCGAAGGAAAGACGCTTGCCGCCAGGCGTCCGTTTTACCACGCCGACCACGCCGCCCGCGGTCTCGAAGACGCGGCAAGTGGCCTTGCCGAAAATGCCGGGTGCAAGGCGGGCCCGGGCCAGTTCCCGCTCGACGTGTCGCCGGATCGCGCTGGCGCTTCTTTCAATATCGTCGGCTAGCTCCGTCTCGCCCTTCTTCCGCAGCGCGCGAATGTCCGCTGAGAGCACCTGCAATGGCGTCTTGAGCCCATGCGCCAGATCGGTCGCGCGTGAGCGGGCGCGTAGAAGCGCCTTGTCCTGGGCCTCAAGCAAGCGGTTTATCTCATCGGCGAGCGGTTGCACCTCCCGAGGCGCCGCCACTTCGAGCCGCGTCGCGCGCTGGGCGACAACGTTTCGGACCGCGACCCGCAGGCTTTCCAGCGGGGCGAGACCCACAGTGATCTGGATGAAGAATGCGGCCATTAGGGCCAGGGCAAGAACGATCAGGGCCGGCGCGAGATCGCGGACATATTCGCTCACCGCCACTTCCACGCTGCGGTGGTTCTCGGCGACGATGGCACGAAACGATCGGCCGCCGGGATCGATGACCGTACGCGCGACCGCGATTGCGAGCTCTCCCTCCGGCCCTTTGAACTCCTTGATTTCCTTGAGCTCGCCACCGATCTGGTGTGCGTGCAGTGCAAGGGTCGCATCCCATAACGAACGCGAGCGGACAAGATAGCTCGATGCGATGTCCTCCACCTGCCAATAGTGGCCGGACAGAGGAATGGAAAAACGCGGGTCGGTCAGCGGCGCCTGGACGGAGAGGTGGCCGTCGGCACCGTAAGCGGTGGCGCCGATCAGTTCGTTGAGGTCTACGGTGAGCTCACTGACGATACGCCGTTCTACATTCAGTTCGAACAGATAGCGCAACCCAACGCCTGCGATGGCAAGGGCGATGAGAATTGAAATCGTGGCCGCCAGCCAGAGCCTGAACCGGATCGAGTTTCCCATCAGCTGCCATCATCGGCTATGAGATAGCCGAAGCCGCGCCTTGTCTTGATGATGTCGCTGCCGAGCTTCCTGCGCAGGCGGGCAACGATGACCTCGATCGCATTGGGATCACGATCGTTGCCGGAATCGTACAGATGCTCCGTCAGTTCGGTCGGTGCCACGACGCGCCCGCCATGATGCATCAGGTACGCCAGAAGCCTGTACTCGAGAGGCGAGAGTGAAACAGGGGCACCTTGGACCGAAACACGCATTTGAAGAGTGTCGAGAAGCAAGGGTCCGGATCTGAGCACCGGCGCTGCCTGGCCTGTCGAACGGCGCAGGATCGCCCGCAATCGCGCCAGCAGTTCCTCCATTTCGAAAGGTTTGGGCAGGTAGTCGTCGGCGCCCGCATTGATGCCTTCGACCCGTTCCGTCCACATGCCTCTCGCTGTCAGGATGAGGACTGGAAACCGGCGACCGTTGGCGCGCCATCGTTTGAGGATGGTTAGACCATCGAGCTTGGGCAAGCCGAGATCCAGTATGGCCGCGTCATAGTTCTCGACATCGCCCGCAAACCAGGCTTCTTCACCCTCGCGCACCACATCGACGGCCATCCCGGACGCCTTCAGCGCTGCAGCGACGTCCGCCGCGATCCGGGGTTCGTCCTCGGCCAGGAGGATTCTCAACGGTCGCCCCCTTCGCCTCTTACGATCACGCCGGCTCCAGCATCAACATCCACAAGCTTGCGGCGGCCGTCCGCGCCGACAACCTGCAAGCGATAGATCCATTTGCTCCCAAGGCGGACAAGGTCGACAGCAACAACATCGCCGGGCGCCTTGGCACGCACGATATCCAGAATCCTGGCAAAGCCCTTGATTTGGCCATGCTCGTAAAGGTCCCTTGCCCGGTCGTGATCGCCGTCGTCATCCTCGCCGGCTCGCGCCGCGAACGGCTGGGCGGCTGCGAGCCCAATAAGGCCAGCCACGACAAGTCGTTTGAGAATGGTTGTCATCAACCAGGCATCTCGCACACAAAGGCTGTCAATCCGCTGTCAGCCATCGTCCAGCAGACAGCAAAGGTTCGTGCCCAGCAAGCTCGACTCGAATATTGCGGATGCTGCGATTGCCGACAACCCGGCAATCACCGGTCAATCGAGGCCGGTCCGCGATCAGTAAGCAGATCGTGGGGCCTTACGCCCCCTGCTCCAGGCCGACATCGGTCACATCAGCTTGTCGAGCGTTACAGGCAGGTCGCGAATGCGCTTCCCGGTGGCGTTGTAAACCGCGTTGGCGACCGCGGCGCCGGTGCCTGTAATGCCGATTTCGCCGATGCCATGAGCGCCCATCGGCGTGTGCGGATCTGGGATGTCGGTCCAGATCACCTCGATCGGCGGAACATCCAGATGCACCGGCACGTGATAATCGGCCAGGCTGGCGTTCATGATGCGACCGTTGCGCTCGTCGAACTCGGTTTCCTCCATCAGCGCCAGTCCGAGGCCCATGATGATGCCTCCGCGGAACTGGCTTGCAGCCGTCTTCGGGTTGAGGATACGGCCGCAATCGAATGAGCCAAGCACACGGCTCACCCGCGTTTCGCCCGTCACTGCGTTGACGCGCACCTCGCAAAAGATGGCGCTGTAGGAGTGCATCGACCAATGTTGCAATTCCAGCGGCGCAGGCGCGCTCGCTTCGGCCACAACCTCGTCGCGTCCCGCACGCGACAGGATAGAAGCGTAGCTCTCGTGGCGTTCCGGCTCATCGAGCTTGGCCAAGCCTGCATCGTAGCCGCCGACCTGGTCGGCGCCGAGCCCCGCCAGCGGCGAGTCGTTTCCCGCGAGCTTGAGCAACTCGGTCACAAGCACGCGCTGGGCGGCGATCACGGCCGCTCCGATGGATGCCGTCTGCTGCGAGCCACCCGCCAGGATCACACCGGGAAGGGTCGAATCCCCGTATTCGATCGAAACAGAATGAAGCGGCAGGCCAAGCCTTTCGGCGGCAACGGATAAGTTCACGGTAGCCGTGCCCATTCCCATCTCATGAGCCGCCACCGCCACCGTCGCCCGGCCGTCGCGGGTGAGCGTGATGCGAGCCGCGCCACCAGGCATGCGGTAATAGGGATAGGTGCCGGTCGCACACCCCATGCCGACCAGCCATTCTCCTTCACGGCGCGTCCCGGGCGCGGTTCGCTGGCTCCACCCAAAGCGCTCGGCGCCAGCCCGATAGGCTTCGACGATATGCCTTGACGAAAAGGGAGTGCCTTCGGTCGGATCCTTCTCCGGCTCGTTGCGGATGCGCAGTTCGATCGGGTCCATGCCGAGTTCTTCGGCCAGTTCGTCAATGGCACATTCGAGCCCGAATGTGCCGACAGCTTCGCCGGGCGCCCGCATGAAGGTGTTAGCCGCCATGTCTATATACGCCACCTCGACATCGAGCTTGAAGGTGTCGGCGGCATAGCCGCTGCGCGTCGCAATAATAAACGGCTCGGGAAAGGCATTGTGCCGGGTCATCACGGTGACACCAGTGTGGATGATCGAGGTAAAACGGCCATCCGGCTGCGCGCCGATCGCCACATGCTGTTCGGTCAGGCCGCGGCCGCCGACCACCCTGAACACGCCTTCGCGCGACAGGGCGATCCGCACCGGCCGGCCGGCAAGCTTCGCCGCCGCCGCACCCAGCACCTGGTGCTGCCACAGGCACTTCGAGCCGAAGCCGCCGCCCACATAGGGCGACGTGACATTCACCTGCTTCTCGTCGATGTCGAAGATCTTTGCCAAGGACCAGGCGGTGTGCGCCACGCCTTGCGAGGCATCATGCACCCTCAGTTCCTCGCCATTCCATGCCATAGTCGCGGCGTGCGGCTCGATGGCATTGTGGTTTTGGCGAGGTGTGCGGTAGGTCACGGATATCTTGTGCGGGGCCGCAGCCAATTGCGCCTCGGCATCGCCGATTTCCAGCTTCAGCGGTTCGCCCATGAATTGACCCGGCTCGGTGCCCTGCGCCTTGGCAGCGGCCAGCGAAGTGGTCGCCGGCTCGGCCTCGTATTCGACGCGGATCAGTGACTTGGCATGATCCGCCTGCTCCTGGGTTTCTGCCAGGACGACGGCGATCGGTTGGCCGTTCCAGTGAATACGATCGTCCTGCATGACCGCCAGATTATCGCCGCCCGCCGCCTTGGCATTCGTCATGAACAGCGGCGTCGGCTTCATGGGCGGCGCATTGAGGTGCGTCATCACCAGAACCACGCCCGGCGCTTCCGACGCAGCCTTGATGTCCAGGGCAGCGATCCGGCCCTTGGCGATCGTGCTGAACGCCACAGCCGCGTAGGTCATGTCGGCGAGCGGGAACTCGGCGGAGAAACGGGCCGCGCCCTTGACCTTGAGAGGCCCGTCGATCCGCGACATGGGTTTGCCGACATGCCCATGCTGGTGATGGATGAGCGGATCGGGCTTCCCGCCTGGCAACCAGCTGTCGGGTGCCAGTTCAATGGCTTTCTTCATCAGGCCCTGGGCCGCGCCCTTGGCCGCCTCGCCGGCTTGTTCCAGGATGCTCATGCGGCTTCTCCCGCCAATTCGCCAAGCACGCTGACGATGGTGCGCTTGGCCAGTTCGATCTTGAACGCGTTGTCACGCAACGGAACGGCGTCCGCGAGTTCCGCTTCCGCGGCCGCCCGAAAGGCCTCGGCGGTAACAGGACCGTCTTTCAGCGCCGCCTCGGCCTTCCAGGCCCGCCAGGGCTTGTGCGCCACTCCGCCGAGGGCGAGGCGCACCGCCTTGACGGCACCGTTCTCCACCCGCAGCGCCGCGGCGACGGAGACAAGGGCAAAAGCATAGCTCGCGCGGTCGCGCACCTTGCGATAGGTTGAAGCCATTGTCAGCGGCGGCAGTTCGACGGCGGTGATCAACTCGCCTGGCTCCAGAACCGTCTCGATTTCGGGGTGTTCGCCTGGCAGGCGGTGAAGATCGGTCAGCGGCAGTGTCCGCTTGCCTGTCCTGCCTTCGAGATGGACCTTGGCATCGAGCGCGGCCAGCGCCACGCACATGTCCGAAGGATGCGTCGCGACACAGGCCGGCGAGGCCCCCAGAATTGCGTGCATGCGATTGAAGCCGTCCGCGGCATCGCAGCCTTGTCCGGGGGTTCTCTTGTTGCAGCGCGATCCCTCGTCGTCGTAGAAATACGCGCAGCGTGTGCGTTGCAGGATGTTGCCACCCACCGTCGCCATGTTGCGGATCTGAGCGGAGGCGCCGGCAAGGATGGCGCGGGCCAGAACGGGATAGCGCTCGCGCACCGCGCGGTGCTCGGCCAAGGCGGTGTTCCGGACTGCCGCTCCGATCAGCAATCCGCCCTCATGCTCATCTATGTTTGCCGGCAGCCCGGTCACATCCACCAGGATGGCCGGGCGCTCGATCGTCTCGCGCATCAAGTCCACCAGATTGGTGCCGCCGCCAAGATATTTGGCTGCCTCAAGGCCTGCTCTCTGTACCGCCTCGGCCGCGTTTGTCGCTCGGGAGTATTGGAACGGGGTCATGCTGCCATCTCCGGGCTATCGGGCCGGTAAGGCTGCGCGGCCTCCTTGCTGATAAACGTCGCGGCGATCGCATCGATGATGCCGTTATGCGCGCCGCACCGGCACAGATTGCCGCTCATGCGCTCTGCCAGCTCTTCGCGGCTGGCAGGGATTGAACCGGCTCTCAGATCGCCGGTCACGTGGCTGGGAAGGCCCCGCCCCAACTCCGCCACCATGCCGATGGCGGAGCAGATCTGTCCCGGCGTGCAATAGCCGCACTGGAAACCGTCGCGGTCGATAAACGCCTGCTGAAGCGGATGAAGCTCGTCTCCTTGCGCAAGACCCTCGACAGTGGTGACAGCGCGCCCTTCGGCCTGCACGGCAAGGGTCAGGCAGGAAACCACGCGTTCGCCGTCGAGCAGGACCGTACAGGCCCCGCACGCGCCCTGATTGCAGCCCTTTTTTGTGCCCGTGAGCCGGAGTTCCTCGCGCAGAAGATCAAGCAGCGAAACCCGTGGGTCGGCGGGCAGTGGCACGGCTGAGCCGTTGACGATAATGGACATGGCGACCTCGCTATCGGCGTAGAGAAGGTTACTTGGCGCTCGCGACGGAGGGGTCAACCCACGTCGAGACATCCGATAGCGATTGAGTGCAATCTTCGCTGCCTGGCCCGAGGGCCAGGACGCAAGGACTGTTCAGCCTCGGTGCGTCGTCACAGTTTGACGGCACCTTCCCTGGCCCATAGGCGCAGCTTGCGACAGGCCTCGATGAACGGCTGCACCGAGGCGGCGGAATCGAATTCGATGAGACCCACATCCGCCTCAAGAGCGATTGAGACCGGGCGTCACTCGCGGCCACGCTGCCTTGCATTCCGTGGCCGCGAGTATTTTTCTTATGCTGTACTCGTGAAAGCGAGGCGGCAGTCATCGGGCCATCTTCAGTCTTTCACATAGGCGCCAGGCTGGCGGCCGCCCTTTGCCGCTTTTTGGTAGTGGGTCAGTACAACCCTGCCGAATGCACTTGCGCACGTAAAGAGCGGATCGAAGGAAACCCCGACATCAAGCATGTCAGCACGTCATTTTCGGAACGCCAGAATCTTAAGATGCGCATGCACATGCGCCGCTTCACGCGCCTGACCAACGGCTTCTCAAAGAAGGTTGAGGCTCACGCAAATGCTGTTGCCCTGCACTTCATGTATTATAATTTTGTGCGAATTCATGCTTCTCTGCGCGTAACCCGGCGATGGCCGCTGGCGTCACCGACAAGCTTTGGGAGATCGCGGATATCGTGGCACTGATCGAGGCGAAGGAAGCTGAAAGGCCGGTCGTGCGCGGCCGTTACGAGAAGCGGGCAGTAGCATGACACTGAGGCAAAGGGTCTCGCTCGCCTCAAAAATCACGCTGTCCTATGTGTTCGGCGTGATTGGAGGTTTGTTAGCCGTGTCAAATCCTTCGCCGGAGATTCCATGGTCTGAGACACTTTCGCTTTTCGTCGTTTATGTTGCGGCCGGCTTCCTAATGTCTTGGCCGCTTTACTTAGCAGCAGTTGCTGCAGCCATCGCTTTCCCACGCTCTGTTGCCGCAAGACCGGGAACGTGGACTTCAGCGGCGGTTCTTATCGCAGCAAGTTTTTCTTTTTTGATCCTTCCGTGTGACGGGCATTTCAGATCACTCGCTACGCTAGGGGCACTCGCTGCTCTGCTCGCCGGCTTTTGTTTCTATTGCATAGCAAGGCCGACGGGTCAGATTTCAAACTGACCCACTACCCCGCTTTTGCATCCTTTGAGTGTTCGGCTATAGAGGGACCAGCGCCGGAGGTCTTCTCAATGGCCGGGCTCGGTGTTGCCTGCGGTCTTTGGTTTTGGCCGTTCGACTGAAGGGTTCGATCCTCCACTTCGCCTTGTTTTCGCGTGAGGCCCATTGCGCCGCCAGGCTTATGATTGCCGGCCGGTTGGGTGATGAATAACATCGCTGCTGAAAGAGGGTTCCATCACAGGCCGGCGGAAATTGCCGCTGTTTCCATGCAAAATCATAACGAGCGGTTGCGCCTCTAATCCGGAATAGCGCCAGGCACTGGCCCCAGTGCGGCGAGACAATGCTGATGGCGCCCCATCAGCGGGATCATCTCGAAAAAGCCGTGAACGTGTTTCGGCTCCCTTGTTGATCCGATCGTCGGACTCGATCGGGGCGTCCTGCTCGTTGATCGCCTCAGCGATGTATTCCGGGAGATCGCCCACCTCGTCGCGAATGTCGTCAGGATCGATGCCTACCGCGTGGCTTGACTTCACTCAATCCGAGGGCCCGATAAGCCAAGGTCGGAATTCACGGGTTAATCCCTCAAAGCGACCCTTGCGGGCTGCTATTTTGGTGTGGAAGTTGCATTGACGGACTCTACCGACCTGGGTTCGGAGGACATTGTGAGCTTAAGGCGCTGTTGGCGAAGACGTGCCGTTTTCGCCAGCCTCGCCTGGCGTTCAGCCTCCAGCACCAATTTGGACTCTCTGTTCGCTCTTTCTATTTTTTCCCTGTCGATTTTTCGACGTTTCAAGCCAACCTCCCTGCCTCCATCGATTCCGGTGCAAAAATGCGACGAGCAGCCAAATGTTCCGCACGAATCAGGGTTCCACTGGGCAAGACCGCCGCCAGTCGATAATTGCGCTTGCCTTGCGGTTGCAGCCATCGTGCCACATGCTGAATGTGGAAATTCAAATTGCTCGTGAGAATGACCGATGCGGACATCGCTCTACGATCTCAGCGTGCCAACCTTCCTGCAGACCGTGAGATCCATCGGAGGTTTCCTCGACCGTGCGGCCACGCATTTCTCGAACACCGGTGTCGATCCCGATAACATCGTGCACACCCGCCTCTTCGATGACATGGCACCCTTCCATTTTCAGATCGAGGCGGCGTGGCATCATTCCGTTTGGGGGGTCGAGGCCCTCAAGTCCGGCGCGTTCACCCCTCCCGCCTTGGTCGGACCTGTTCCCTTCGCTGACCTGCAGGCCATGATCGGCAAGGCAGAAATGATGCTGGAGGCGTTCATCCCCGATGAGGTCAACGGCTGCTCGGGCAAGCACCTGGACCTTCAGATCGGCCCGCGAAGGCTTGCCTTCACCGCGGAGACCTTCATCCTCTCTTTCTCGCTGCCAAATTTCTATTTCCATGCCGTCACCACATACAACATCCTGCGTTCGCGAGGCGTGCCGCTCGGTAAGCATGATTACGAGGGTCGGCTGCGCACCAGATCATCCTGAGATGAAATCTAGCCTCAACGGAAGGACCTCGGCACTCCACCAGTTTCTGCTAGTCTGACTTGCCCGGCAGTATCGAACCCAGAACCTGCCTGACGGTCCCGCGAATAACACCGGTTTCACTGGGATCGCCCTTTGCAAGCGACGATGTCAGGTTTTTGATCTGGTCGAAGGTGAAATGCGGGGGAAGTGGCGGGACCTCGGGATCGGTCTTGACCTCAAGGACGACGGGGTAATCGGACGCGAATGCTTCGTCCCAGGCCGGTCCGAGGTCTTCTGGGCGATCGACAAACAAGCCTTTAAGACCGATCAGTTCGGCAAACCGATGATAGGGCACGTCCGGGATACGCTGCGACGCCTCGAACTTCGGGTCGCCTTCCATGACCCGCTGCTCCCAAGTAACTTGATTGAGATCCTGGTTGTTGAAGACGCAGATGATGAACCGGCCGTCCGGCCAGGACGACTTCCAGTATTTGGCGACGGTGATCAGTTCCGCCATGTTGTTCATCTGCATGGCTCCATCGCCAACAAGCCCCACCACCGGCCGGTCCGGGTGCGCGAACTTGGCGGCGATCGCGTAAGGGACAGCGGCGCCCATCGAGGCGAGGCCGCCGGAGAGCGATGCCATCATCCCCGGCCTGATCCTGACGTCACGCGCGTACCAATTCGCGCAGGATCCGGAATCGCTCGTCAGAATGACATTGTCCGGCAATCTCGGCGAAAGCTCCCATGCCACCAGTTGCGGATTGACTGGGTCGGCTTTTGTCTTGGCTCGCTTCTCCAGAAGTTTCCACCAGTCGGCTACGCTCTTCTCGATCTGTTTGCGCCACTTGTTTTTCTTCTGCTTCAACAATGGCAGCAGAGCCTTGAGCGTCTCAGTTGCATCGCCGACAAGATTGACGTCCATCGGATAGCGCAAGGACATCATGCCGGGCTTAAGATCGATCTGGACGCCTTTGGCCTGACCTTCTTTTGGCAGGAACTCCGAATAAGGAAAGCCGGATCCGACCATCAGCAACGTGTCGCAGTCCCGCATCAGGTCCCAGGAGGGTTCCGTTCCGAGCAACCCGATCGAGCCAGTTACCCAAGGGAGAAAATCCGGTAAAGCCGCCTTGCCGAGAAGCGCCTTTGCGGCACCCGCGCCAAGGCGATCGGCGATGTCGATCACCTCTTGCGTCGCGGCAAGGGCACCAGCGCCGACGAGGATTGCGACACGCTCGCCTTCGTTGAGGATATCGGCGGCCGCTTTCAAATCATCCGCGTGTGGAACAACCAACGGCTTGCGATAGCCGACGCCGGAATGCACCGTGCCGTGAGCGCGGGACGGTTCCTCATAAGGCATCTCCTGCAAGTCGTTCGGCAGGACGAGCGCCGTCACGGTTCGGTTTGCCAGCGCAATGCGAACGGCCCGGTCAACGAGGTGACGGACCTGTGCGGGCACGGCGGCCTGATGGACGAAATTTCCCGCCACATCCTTGAACAGCGAGGCAAGATCGACTTCTTGCTGGTAGTGGCCGCCGATCGCGCTACGCGCCTGCTGGCCGACAATGGCCAAGACGGGCTGGTGGTCAAGGCGCGCATCATAAAGACCTGTCACGAGGTGCGTCGCGCCGGGACCGGAAGTTGCTATGCAGACGCCAAGTCCGCCAGAAAACTTGGCGTAGGCCGACGCCATGAACGCGGCCATTTCCTCATGTCGTGCCTGGACGAATTCAATCTTCCCATCCGCACGGTTGAGGGCCCCGAAGACGCCGTTGATGCCGTCACCGGGGTATCCGAACATCCGCCGTACGCCCCAGGCGTGGAGGCGCGAGATCAGGAAATCGCCAACAGTTTTAGACATGAGAGGAGCCTTTCGATCATGGCTGGAAAGCGAATTAACCAGCGTGGCGACGTCCCGTTCCCAGCCTCGCCACTGTTCTCCAGCTCTTGATCCGACCCATCGGTCTGCCGAGCTCCTTATCGATCAATGGTGTTCACCGCTCCCAGAAGCTTCCCTGCCCGCCGGGGTTCAGCTCCCAGCGACACGCCGGGCGGCTGCCTCGGGATCATCGCGTGCCAATTCAGACGGACCTTGTTGCAGAGCCTGGTCTCGACCGACTTCCTTGCCAATCTTGTAAGCGGCATAGACGATGCCGAGACCGATCAAAAACCTGAACATGGAAATCTCCTTCGGCGGGAAACCCAATCGTTGACGGGTGGTTCCGGGATGCGTGCGATGACATTGCGCGCGGGCAAGGGGTTTGGCCGAAGCCCCCGCGCCTATTCGCCCAATATGATCCCGGAAGCTATGATTTGAGCCGTGCGCCCTGTTAGCCTTCCGCGTTTCACGAGCGTGGGTTTGACATAGGGTTTTCTCGTCATCACAGATCCACTGATGCCGGATACCGTTTACCTGCCAAGGCGGCATTGCGGCCTAAACGGTCTTCGCGCGCCAGTGTTCCACAGGACTCACATGGTTCTGCTGATGAACAAATGCGATATGCAACGGCTTGAGTTTCCGAGGGGGGCGAGATCGATCTGAAATCGGCAGCCGAGGAGGGGGTCGAGCGATGTGTCCGGGGCCTGAGGGTCATGTGCCCGCGGCCAAATCGGTGCCGGTAAGGTTGATTTCGCGTGGCGGATAGCAGGCAGCGGTCTTCCTTGCCTGACGCAAAAAGACCACCAGTGAAGCAGCAAGCCCCTCGATCTTCGTGCGTCCAGCCAGGAGGCAGAAATCGGCCAGATCACGGCCGTGACCGCCGAACGACGTCACACCAACTCCATTGCCGTTAGCGCGAAAAGTGCTGCCTTTGACCTATGAGTGGGAGTGGCTTGCAGCATTCCTTTTCCTTGTCGCGGCGGCCTTCTTCGCAGAGGCCGACCTCTCGGCCGCGGAACGAGATGCCTGGGCTTTGCCGCCCTTCTCTCCCCCCTTGTGAGCCGCGGGGTGGCCGGTGTGCTTTCCACGTCCCGATCCGCCCTCTTTCTTGCCGCCGCCGTCATCCTTGTTTACCGTTGCCCAGGCACGACGTTCGGCTTCCTTTTCCGATACCCCTCGATGCTCGTAGCCCTCGGCTATATGATCAGCTTTGCGCTCCTGCTTGTCAGTGTATTTCGACTTGTCGCCACGTGGCATCGTGACCTCCTGTTTCTCTAACGGTTGCGAACGAACACATCCCGATTTGGTTCCAGATTGGCAAGACATCCGAGCGCGATGCCGCTGGGCGATCGAATATCGACCAAGCCCCACCCTTGTCGGACTCTCGGGCTGCCGCATCACCGAACCCGGCGTGGCCGATCGCTTCCAATCAGCTGCCTTGCAAATTCGCCCGTCCAGAAATGCAGCCATGCCCGGCGAGCACCGCCGACTTCACCCGGCAAGCACCAGGCGGTCCAACCCGCCGCAGCCCACAACGCGGCGGGGTCAATCGCTTCGTGACGTTTTTCGGCGGCGTGTGCGCCGCTTGGCGACGATTTTGAGCGGCACAGGCGGCGCCGAAGCCAGCGCGCCCAAGGCCGCCTGTACCATACCGGACGCGACGAAATCGGCGCTGATGTCCTTGGCCAGATTGTCGGCGTCCTCCTTGTCGGCCCCGTCGAATTTGAACCATAGCGCGATCCCGACCCTGAGGTCCGCTTTGGCCCGCTTCAGTCGGCGAACCAGAAAGCGGGCATGCTTGACGGAATCCTGGTTGAGGAAGCCGACCACCACTGTATCGACGCCGCCCAACTCAAGGCGACGAATTGTCGGCGGCTCCAAGTCTACAAAGCTCGCCCTTGACACCGTGGCGCCCTGCACTTCCAACACCTGCGCCAGCATCGCCGCCGCCGCGTCGTCGAGTGGACCGCGGCCGCCAGCACAAAGCACCGTCAATCCCGAGCCATCCGGCAATTCGGCGTAGCCATTGTTCGCGGTCTCATTGTTCTCGAGCGACCCCGCATCCTCGCCGACAACCGGGGCTTCCTCCTCGTCCATCTCGTGTTGAGCGCTGTCTTCGAGGTTCGCGACCAGCGTCAGCGCGCTGGCTGCGACCTGCTGAATCTGCTGGTCGTCCATTACGCCACGGACGCGGTCCTTCTCACCGAGCAGCAAGGCGGGCAGGGCCACCTTATCGTAGAATTCGACCAGATAATTCTCCTCGAGAGTTTCCTCGGCATGGTCTGTTGCCTCGTCAGGATCGCCTGCCAGCAGCCGTTGGTACAGCCGCGCGTGGGCGTCCAGTACCGGCTCGTTGCCGAACAGCACATCGAGGAATTCGAACTGCGGTACATGCCGGCCAAGCACCACCAGACAAACCGTGAGCGGTGTCGACAGGACCAATCCCAGCGGACCCCATAGCCATGTCCAGAAGATTGCCGCAACGATGATGGCCAATGGCGAAAGCCCCGTGCGCGATCCATACAGCCAAGGCTCGATGACATTCCCGGTAATCAACTCCATCACCACGAATAGAGCTGCCGTCCACAACACAAGCGACCATCCTGGCGCCACCGCCAGCGCAAGGAAGAGGGGCAGAAGCGCGCCGATCACGGGTCCGATATAGGGAACGAAACGAAGGGCCAGCGCCAGCAGTCCCCACAGGAGCGCGTTGGGGATGCCCAACACCCATAGCCCGATCGCAATCGGGATCGCGTAGATCAGGTTGACGACCAATTGCATCAGCAAGTAGCGCCCTACCCGCGAGCCGGCGTCCTGCAGCGCCTGCGTCGTCCGATGAAGGTCACCGTAGCCAACAAGGCGAATGAAACGGTCGCGTAGATCTTCCCGCTCCAGAAGCATGAAGATGACGACGATGACGATCAAGCCAGCTGACCCCAAAGGGCTGATCAGCGGACCGATGATGTTCTGGAGGATTTCGAGCGGCTTTTCCTTGGCGACGATTTCAACCGGCACCGGGTCGCGTTTCGGGGTTTGCGGGGAGGCTGGAAGCGAAGGCTCTTGCCTGTTGATCTCCTGGCCAACCCGCTCGACTACACTGCTCAATCTCGAGATCACGCCGCCGCCCACTCCCGTCTCTTTGAGAGAACGGACCTTGGTGAGGATGTTTGACTGGTAAAGCGAAATGTTCTGAGCGAGTTCGCTGACCTGCGAGGCGACAATAAAGCTGAACAGCGCCAGAACCGCGAATGCCCCGAGCACGCTCAGGATGACCGCGGCAAGGCGCGGCATGCCTGCCCGTTTGAGCGCCGAGACCAGAGGAGCGAGTGCAAAGGTCAGGAGCAGCGCGATCGCGATCGGCAAGAATACTTCTCGTCCGAAATACAACGCCGCAACAGTGGTTACGACAGTGGCGACGGTCGGCAACGCCGTGCGCCGACGCGCTAAGGAAAGGGGTCCTCCCAGTCCGGAACTGGGGGAGATGCCGTTACGATCGATCGCCAAGAAATTCCTCCGCCTGCCCACCAAGATCATAAACGCTAAAGTGGGATATGTTTTCCATCAAATAGCGGTTTCCCTGGCCGGAACGAGGGCGCATCGAGAGCCATGTCTATGGGCACGACGCCTGCGGCAATGCACTCCCTATGGCTTTGCCCGACCGCGCGAAAGCCCCGTCGGTACGCATCACAGGGCCGGCACTGAGCCCAACACCCAACCCGGCCAAATCGATGGCCCTCAAAATCAACACGCCGCACGCGCAAAAGCGAGCACCGACCTGGAACATCACAGGGCGCATGACGTTTGGCACCGTAATGCAATCAAGGAGGACCGTCTCATGGACTGGAATCGTGTCGAAGGAAATTGGAAGCAGGTCAAAGGCAAGGTCAAAGAACAGTGGGGCAAGCTTACTGACGACGACCTCGACCGTATTGCCGGCAAACGTGATCAACTCGAAGGCAAGATCCAGGAGCGCTACGGCATCGAGAAGGATCGTGTGCGGCGCGATATTGACGATTGGTACCGACGGCAAGACTGGTAGGTATCGCCTGGCACGCCGTGTGAGCTTCTTCTTACCGGCGACCGGCATGGGAACGCTGCAGCCGACGCAGCTCGCGGTTGCATCCCGGGGCCGCGTTATGATGCGCTCACCTCCTCCGCTGGGCCGCCTCGCGACGCTCTCTACACCCCATTGCTCTTGCTGGCGCGCCGCGTGGTGTCAAGCGGCCGGCGTCCTCACTTGGCTAGGCCGTTTTGAGTCCTTTAGACTCCACATTTGCGATCGCTAAAAAAATGGTTTCGAGCAAATCCTTGTCGTGGAAGGGTTTGCCGAGCAAGGGCACATCCGCCGGTCGATCGGCGATCTGGCATCGGCATAGCCGGTTATGATAACCGCAGGCCAGTCGGAGCGCAGAGTGCGTGCGAAGCGGATAACATCCACGCCCGATACGAGTGGCATGGCAAAGTCGGTAACGATGACGTCGAAATCATTAGGAGCGCGCTCGATCAACGCCAATGCCTCGGGCCCCCCTGCGGCGCAGGTCACATCAAAACCATGCTGACGAAGAGACTCGGCTGTCAGCTGCCGCAACGCGTTACTATCATCGATCAGAATGATCGATGGGCGCCTCGCATCGGCGTCCAGGCGCATATATCCGATGTCGGTCTCGGCAGCAGGACTGTCTGGCTCCGCGACGGAGCGTGGCAGCCAGAGTTGCATGCTCGTTCCACGATCAACGACGCTGTCTATGCGAAGCGCACCGCCGGATTGCCTCATAAAGCCATAGACCGTACTGAGGCCCAGACCGGTCCCTTTCCCGACCGGCTTTGTCGTGAAGAAAGGTTCAACGACCTTGGCGAGAATATCAGGAGCTATGCCAGACCCTGTATCCTTGACCGTCACAACGACATAGTCACCCGCCGAAACATCCGCCGAAGACCTTCTAAGTGAACGGTTGTGCGCTTGCACGGTTATCGTACCGCCGGAGGGCATGGCATCACGCGCGTTGAAAACCAGATTCATTAAAGCTAGCTCGAGCTGTCCGGCATCGACGTGCACCGGCCACACCGTGTCGTCGATTTGCCAGTCGAATCGGACCAACGCTCCCAAAACAGGTGCGACCAACCCGTTCATGCTGTCGCCCAGCACTGCCAGGCGCACCGCTTCCGGCTTTAAGGTCTGCCGTCGGGAGAAAGCCAGCATTCGCGTGACCAGGTCAGCTCCTTGTTTCGCGGAACGCCGCATCAAGTCGAGGACCTGCCGTGCTTGACCGTCCAATGTCGCGCGGCGTTCGAGCAATCCCAATCCACTGAGAATTGCAGCCAGCAGATTGTTAAAGTCATGCGCCAGGCCACCCGTCAGTTTGCCGATGGCGTCGAGACGTTGTGATTGTAGCAGTTGATCCTCGAGGCCACGCTGATCGGTAACGTCGAGCAGCGTCCCGAGGATTTCGGACTCGCGGCCGTCAGCGCCGTTCGACATGACGCCTTGATCAAGAAAGATGCGATATTCGCCGTTGGCGCACTTCCAGCGGAATTCGCACGTATACGAGCCGGCCGTTTTGGCCGCCAGAAGTGCCTGCTCGAGCCGTGCCAGGTCGTCGGGATGGACCCGCTTGAGCCCGAATCCTGGATCGGAAGTCAGATCCGCAGGCGAAAAGCCGGTCAAACGCTCGACACCTTTGGTGACAAAGCGCGTCGCAAAGGGCGGCTCGGCCGTCCGAGCGTGAAAGCAGACCGGCAGCGAACTCAGTATGGCATCCTGCCGTTCCTCTGCGCTGCGCAGAGCCCGTTCCGCCTGAAGCTTTTCCTTCTGCGCCTGCAGCGCCTGCGCCAGCAGTCCCTGCTCAATTTCCGCCTTCCGCTGGATTTCGATCGTCTTTTCGTGAAGCTCGACAAAAACCGCGACCTTCGAACGCAGCATGGTCGGATCAAATGGCTTGAACACATAATCCACCGCGCCGGCATCATAGCCGCGCAGCATATGGGCGTCCTCCTTGTTGATCGCGGTGAGAAAGATGATCGGCGTGCGTTTGGACTGTTCGCGCTGTCGGATAAGCGCGGCTGTCTCATATCCATCCAGCCCTGGCATGAGGACATCGAGCAGGATAACGGCGAACTCTTCCCTCAGCAGAAAACGTAGGGCCTCTTCACCCGATTGGGCGCAGATGACGTCGCCGATGGTCGCGAGCACTTCGCTGATTGCCAGCAGATTGCGCTCATCGTCGTCCACGGCGAGAATACGTGCCCGTGCCGGTCCTTCCGGCAGCTGAACGACCCCAGGTTTCTTTGCTCTGCTTCTTTGCAATTTTTGCATCGAATAGCCGTCAGTTCGCTGCCACGAGCATTTTTTCAGGGATGTCGCCGCGTGACCGGGAACGCCCAATCCAGACACGAAGCAGCGCCAGCAAGAGATCGAGATCGACTGGCTTGGCGATGTAGTCGGAAGCCCCCGCGTCCAAGCATTTTTGCCGATCACCCTTCATCGCTTTGGCCGTAACCGAAATCAGCGGAATGTGAGCTATCGAGGATGTGGTGCGGATTTGCCGCATCGTCTCGTAGCCGTCCATTTCCGGCATCATGATATCGATCAACGCTGCATCGACGTCAGGCGTCTGTTCCAGCAGCGCTATGCCGTCGCGGCCTCGTTCAGCGTGCAGAACTTGGATCCCATAGGTCTCCAGCACGCTGGTGAGGGAATAAATGTTGCGAATGTCGTCGTCGACGATCAGAACCTTCGCACCGGTGAGATCGGACTTGGCGTCCTGTTCTGTTTCGATCATGCTTTCTTCGCGGCCTTCTCCCGGAAGGGTGGCTGAAATATGCAGCGCCAACTGGGCGAAATTCTCGGCGCGCGGCGCATTCGCAAAAGCCGGATTCAGCGACAGGACCGGGTCAAGCGCATCGGGATGGGGGGCAAAGAACAAAAGTTTCGGCAAGGCTTCGCCGAATTGGCCGGTGACCTCGTCTAATGCCTGCGCATTGTCTTTGGCCGAGCGTCCAAACCCGAGCACGACGGCATCATACGAGGCGATCCCGATGTCGTCCGCATTTACCGCGACCCGACCAACCGCGGTTACCGAGGTGACGCCGTCGCGGATCGCTTCGACCAGCGACAGCCGGCGATCCGGATCGGGGTCGGCGACCAGAACGCGGCGTTGGATGCGCAGCTTTCTGGAATGAATGTCCTGAAACACCTGCATCAGTTCATCCGATGATACGGGCTTAGTGGAAATGCTGGAGGCGCCCTTGCGCGCGAGGCTATTAATATCTCCCGCACCCGAGATAACGTGGACGGGGATTGTCCTCGTCTTCTGATCATGGCGTAACAGATCAAAAAGCACCCAGCCGTCGATATCCGAAAGCCCGAGATCAAGCGTAATGGCATCGGGAACCAGCTTGCGCGCCAATGCCAAAGTGCCGGAACCCGCGTTTGACAAGACACCTTTCAACCCGGCCGAACGTGCGAGGCCAAGCAACAGGCCTCCAAAGGTCGGGTCGTCCTCAACGATCAGAACGACCCGATCGGTCGGCGAAATAGAATCGCGGTCATCGATTAGCTCGGCCGAAGGTGGACTGTTGGGGGATGCTGGCGCCGCGACTTCGTCCGCCACAGGAAGCAAGGCCGATTGCACTGTCGCCATTCTGGGGCCGTCGAATGGGATAACCAGCGTGAACGTCGATCCTTTGCCCGGTGTGCTTTCGACGCGCAATTCGCCGCCAAGCAACCGAGCGATCTCCCGACTGATAGAGAGCCCCAGACCCGTACCGCCATATTTACGACTGGTGGTGCCGTCGGCTTGCTGAAAGGCTTCGAAAATAAGCTTTTGCTTATCCTCAGGTATGCCAATGCCGGTGTCGGTCACGGCAATCGCGAGAGCCTTTATCGAGTGCGCGGCGCCGTTGCGGCGGCCAGTTTTCTCGACCCGAAGGTTCAAACCGACCTCACCTTCGGAGGTGAATTTGAATGCGTTCGAAAGCAGGTTGAGGACAATCTGCTGCAATCGCTTCTCGTCCGTGCGGACAGTATCTGGAAGGGCTGGGTCGACCGTTATGGTGAAGCCAAGTCCCTTGTCGGCCGCCAGCTGACGGAACGTGCGCTCCATATGCTGGCGCAGGTGTGACACCGGCATATCGTTGATATCGATGGAGACCGTCCCGGATTCGATTTTCGACAGATCGAGGATGTCGTTGATGAGGCTGAGAAGATCGGTTCCGGCGGAATTGATCGTGCGCGCGAACTCGACCTGCTTTTCGTTGAGATTGCCCTGCTGGTTGGTCGCCAGGAGATTTGAGAGAATGAGCAGTGAATTGAGCGGCGTGCGCAGTTCGTGACTCATATTGGCCAGGAACTCGGACTTGTATTTCGAAGTCAGCGCCAGCTGCTCGGCTTTCTCCTCCAATGCGCGTCGCGCCATCTCGATTTCGAGATTCTTGTTTTCCACCTGCTTCTTTTCGTTTTCGAGCAGCTGTGCCTTTTCCTGCAGCTCCTCGTTCGTGGCATGCAGCTCTTCCTGCTTCTTGGTCAGTTCAGTCTGGCGCGCTTGTAATTCCGAGGTCAGCAGTTGCGACTGCTTGAGCAGTCCTTCGGTGCGCATTGTCGCGGCTATGGTGTTGAGAACGATGCCGACGGACTCCATCAACTGGTTGAGGAACGACTGGTGGGTGTCGCGGAACTCGCCGAACGAGGCAAGTTCGATAACGGCTTTCACCTCATCTTCGAACAAGGCGGGAAGAATGATGACGTTGGCCGGCGAGGCGCTGCCGAGGCCTGATGTGACGCTCAGGAATTCCGGCGGGACATTGTCGAGCATGATTGCGCGCTTGTCGGCAGCACTTTGGCCGACCAGGCCTTCACGCAGGTCGAGGCGCTGCTTGATCGCCGCCTTGCTTTCAGCGCCATAGGACGCCGCCAGCTCGAGATAGGATTCCTCTTCGTCGCGATTGGTAACGTAGAACACCCCATATTGGGCGTTCACCAGCGGCGCGAGTTCGGACATGATGAGCCGCGAGACAGTTGCGAGGTCGCGCTCGCCTTGCAGCATCCGCGAAAACCGGGCGAGATTGGTTTTCAACCAGTCCTGTTCGGCATTCTTCAGCGTCTGATCCTTCAGGTTGCGGATCATTTCGTTGATGTTGTCCTTGAGCGCGGCAACTTCACCCGAAGCTTCGACGCTGATCGAGCGCGTCAGATCGCCCTTGGTGACCGCTGTCGAAACCTCGGCAATGGCACGCACCTGGGTTGTGAGATTGGCGGCGAGCTGATTGACATTGTCGGTCAGGTCGCGCCACAGGCCAGCCGCTCCTGGCACACGCGCCTGTCCGCCGAGCTTGCCTTCGATACCCACCTCGCGGGCGACGTTGGTCACCTGGTCGGCAAAGGTCGCGAGTGTCTCGATCATGCCGTTGATCGTATCGGCAAGGGAGGCGATTTCGCCTTTGGCATCCACCGTCAGCTTGCGTTTGAGATTGCCTTGCGCAACCGCCGTCACCACGTCGGCGATGCCACGCACCTGGTTTGTCAGGTTCGTCGCCATCAAATTGACGTTGTCGGTGAGGTCTTTCCAGGTACCGGCGACGCCTTCGACACGGGCCTGACCGCCGAGTTTGCCCTCGGTGCCAACCTCGCGCGCCACGCGCGTGACCTCACCGGCGAAGGAGTTGAGCTGGTCCACCATCGTGTTGATGGTTGATTTCAGCTCAAGGATTTCCCCCTTCACGTCGACCGTGATCTTTTTCGACAGATCGCCACGGGCAACAGCGGTCGTCACCTCCGCGATGTTGCGCACCTGCCCGGTCAGGTTCTCGGCCATCGAGTTGACGTTGTCGGTCAGATCTTTCCACGTCCCGGCAACGCCGCGCACCTGCGCCTGCCCGCCGAGCTTGCCTTCGGTACCGACCTCGCGCGCAACGCGGGTCACTTCCGAGGCAAAGGAATTGAGCTGGTCCACCATTGTGTTGATGGTGTCCTTCAGCTCGAGAATCTCTCCACGGACATCCACGGTGATCTTCTTCGAGAGGTCACCGAGCGCCACGGCCGTCGTCACCTCGGCGATGTTTCGCACCTGACCCGTCAGGTTGGCGGCCATGGCGTTGACGTTGTCGGTCAGGTCCTTCCAGGTGCCGGCAACGCCGCGCACCTGTGCCTGACCGCCGAGCTTGCCGTCCGAACCGACTTCGCGCGCCACACGCGTCACCTCCGAGGCGAACGAATTCAACTGATCGACCATCGTGTTGATGACATCCTTGATCTGCAGGATCTCGCCCAGGGCATCGACCGTGATTTTCTGCGTCAGGTCGCCCGTCGCGATAGCCGTCGCGACCTTGGACACATCGCGTAGCTGGACGGTCAGATTGCCGGCCATTGCGTTGACGTTGTCCGTCAAGTCCTTCCAGGTACCACCGACGCCTTCGACATGAGCCTGCCCGCCTAGTTTGCCTTCCGATCCCACTTCACGAGCGACGCGCGTCACTTCCGAGGCGAAGGAGTTCAACTGATCGACCATCGTATTGACGGTGTCCTTCAGCTCCAGGATTTCCCCTTTGACGTCGACCGTGATCTTCTTGGACAGGTCACCGCGGGCCACGGCCGTCGTAACCTCGGCAATGTTGCGCACCTGCCCGGTCAGATTGGCGGCCATCAGATTGACGTTGTCGGTCAGATCCTTCCACGTGCCGCCAATGCCCCTCACCTCGGCCTGGCCACCGAGCTTGCCTTCGGTGCCGACCTCGCGCGCCACGCGTGTGACCTCCGAGGCAAAGGAGTTCAACTGATCAACCATCGTGTTGATGGTGTCCTTGAGTTCGAGAATTTCGCCTTGCACCGCCACGGTGATTTTTTTGGAGAGGTCGCCGGAAGCAACCGCCGTCGTCACCTCCGCGATATTCCGCACTTGGCCGGTGAGGTTCTCAGCCATCGAATTGACGTTGTCGGTGAGGTCTTTCCACGTGCCGGCGACGCCACGCACCTGTGCCTGGCCGCCAAGCTTGCCTTCAGTGCCAACTTCGCGCGCTACGCGCGTGACCTCGCCCGCGAAGGAGTTGAGCTGGTCGACCATCGTGTTGATCGTCGATTTCAGCTCGAGGATTTCGCCCTTCACGTCGACGGTGATCTTCTTCGAGAGGTCGCCCAGAGCCACGGCGGTCGTCACCTCGGCGATATTGCGCACCTGACCGGTCAGGTTCTCGGCCATGGAATTCACATTGTCGGTCAGATCCTTCCAGGTGCCGCCGACCCCTTCGACGCGTGCCTGGCCGCCGAGCTTACCCTCTGTGCCGACCTCGCGCGCCACGCGCGTCACTTCCGAGGCGAAGGAGGCTAACTGGCCGACCATGGTGTTGACGATCTTGCCAATCCGCAGGAACTCCCCACGCAGAGGCCGGCCGTCAATTTCGACCATCATCGTTTGCGACAGGTCGCCCTTGGCAACGGCACCGATGACTCGGGCGACCTCGGCTGTCGGCTGGACCATATCCTCGATCAGATCGTTGACGGACCGGACACTTGATTCCCAACTGCCAGTGGCGTTGCGAACGCGACCGCGCTCACCTATGCGCCCATCCTTGCCGACAACCCTGCTGAGGCGCTCGAACTCACGCGTCACCTGATCGTTGAGGTCAACGATCTCGTTGAAGGTTTCCGCGATTTCGGAATCGACCCCCTTGTATACGTTGTCGATACGGACGGAAAAATCACCGCGGCGGAAGGCTCTTAGAGAATTCAGAATGATTACATGGTCCAGTTCCCTTTTGGATGCCTGCACGGTCACAGCGCCCCTCCGATGCCGATGGATTGCGTTTGGATAGAAAGCCCCACGGCCAAGCTACATCTCGCCGCAAGCTTGAAAACGTGCCATTTGGATAATGGTTCCATGTCGCTTGGGGGGTGCGCACCGACTGAAAACCCACGTTCCGGCACGATTGTGGTTCTGACGTTCAGCCTCGGACGAACGTTTCCTCAACGCAACGCCGCCAGTTGTGAATCGGCGTGCAAAATTACTCATCCAAGGCAACGAAGCCGGAATCGCTGACCTGCTGGTGTGGGGAAAGGCGGTAGCGGTCTAACGCCACCGTCATCAACCACACCAATCTCACCAGCCGATGCATCCTGTTCGCCCCCGAAGGGGTGACCTTCGGCCACCGCGTCACCATCGAGCCGACTTCGATGGCATTTTTCCACAAGAGGGTTTGCGGCGAAATTGGCGCGATCTCTCCTACTTCCGCAGTGCTTACGCACAAAAAGCGCGATGCCAATTGCTAAAATCGTTTTCTTCTAACTATCTGATATCCCTTCATAAGTTGGCGCTCAAGACAGGATTCGGCGCCGATTTTCGTAGGCTGTGGCAGGTCAACATTTTCTTCTGTCTGCTTCCGTGATCTCCTCACCGCCACCTCTTCGTTCCAACTGCCGATCAGACTTGCCAAGTCATGATGCTACGGCGTTATTTGCCGTCAGTTGCCTCGGTTGTGGAGCAAAACTGACGTCTTGCCTCAGACAGTATCGATCGGGAGAGACCGGTATCGCTTTCCAGTGAGACTCGCCAACGCGTTTACCACGGCCGGCGATATGACTGGGGTCGCGGGTTCCCCAACACCCAGCGGGGCGTCATCGCTTGGCACGATATGGACATCGATCGCCGCCGGCGCGTCGGACAGGTAAGGCGGCCGAAATCCATCGAAGTTCGACTGCTCAACCTCGCCGTCCTTGAGTGTGATGGCCGACATGAGCTGAGTGAGACCGAAGCCGATCGCGCCCTGGCACTGCGCTTCGATGGAAAGCGGATTCACCGGCAGCCCGCAGGCGATGGCAACGGTAACGCGGTGGACCCTTGGCCGATTGTCGACGAGCGACACCTCGGCCGCACAGGCGATACCCGTGTCCCAATAGTCGGCGCAGGCAATGCCGGCGGCATGGCCGGACGCAAGGCCATTTCGCCAACGGCTCTTCTCCTCGAGCAGGGTCAATGCATCGCGGACCTTGGTGGCCTCGGGATCGAGAAGCTTCAGCCGATAGGCGATGGGGTCGGCTTTGGCGCGAACGGCGAGCTCGTCGATCAGCGTCTCCATGACAAAAGTGTTCTGTGAGTGCCCGACGGAGCGCAGGGTGTAGACCGGCACGTTCACCGCCGGATGGTGTACCGACACCTCAAAGTTCGGAATGCGGTATTTGTTGTTCACCGCTCCCTCGATGACGAGCGGATCAACGCCGTCCTTGATGAAGGTCTTCTCCATCGCCGTTCCGATGATGAACGACTGGCCCACGGCGACGTGTCGCCAGGCCCATGGCATCCCATCGGCCCCGATGCCGATTTCGACGCGATGGGTGGTCATTGGTCGGTAGTAACCGCTCCGCATGTCGTCTTCGCGCGTGTAGATGAGCTTGACCGGCGTGCCGCGCACGCGCTTGGCAATGGCCGCGGCCTCGAAGGGCACATTGCCGTCGAGCGGGCTGCGCCGGCCAAATCCGCCGCCGGCAAAGACCACATGCAGTGTGACTTGGCTGGGATCCAATCCGAGCGCTTGGGCGAGCACGCCTTGGTCAAGCGTGGCAAATTGGGACGGAATCCATGCTTCCGCGCGGTCGCCGTCATAGCGAAGCGTCATGTTCAGGCACTCGAGCGCGGCTGCGGCCAGATATGGAAGTTCATAATCCGCGACGAGGCGCTTGGAGGGTTCTGTCCGCGAAAGCGCGGTCTTGTCGCCTCGGCTGAGAGCGACGTTTCCCGGCGTTTTGGCGAGGGCCTGATACCTGGCGCGCAATTCGTGGCTGTCGGCGCGCTCCACGCCTGAGAAATCCCAGTCGATCTTGAGCTGGTCCCGTGCCTGTTTCGCGCTCCAGAACCGATCCGCGACCACAGCCACGGCGCTCCCCTTGACGAGGGGAATTTCGAACACGTCCCGCACACCGTCCATCGAGCGGACCGCCTGCGCGTCGAACGCCTTGACCTTCGCCCCGAATACCGGCGGCCGTGCGATGAGCGCGATCTTCATGCCTGGAAGGTCGATGTCGAGCGCGAATTTTTGCGACCCATCCGTCTTCGGGCGGCTGTCCATGCGGCGTGTCGGCTTCCCGACAATCCGGAAGTCGCCAGGGTTCTTCAACACGACCTGCTCCGGCACGGGCCTGCGCGAAGCATCGTCCGCGAGTTCGCCATAGCTCGCCGATTGGCCGCTTGGACCATGGACCACGCCGGCTCCCGTGCGGCATTCGTCCGGGTGCACCTTCCATCGATCGGCGGCCGCGCCCACCAGCATCGCGCGGATGCGAGCGCCGAATTCACGGTGCTGTTGGTAACCATAGCGTACGGACCACGAACCGCTCGTGCTCTGTATCCCGAGCGGTGGCGCCTTGTAGGCGTCTCCCGCCGGGGCAAGCTCGGCGCTCACTTGGGACCAGTCCGCATCGAGCTCTTCGGCTACGATCATCGGCAGTGATGTGAGCACGCCCTGCCCCATCTCGATGTGCCGCACAGCGATCACGATCCGCCCGTCGGGTTTGATGCGAACATATGCGTCGGGTGAGACTGGTGGCGCCCCGGCGTCCTGCGCGAGCGCGGGAAGATCGAAATGCAGCGAAACCAATAGTCCGCCCGCGGCAACTGCCGATGCGCGCAGGAAGGTGCGGCGGCTCAAATGACCCTTGTCAGGCTGGTATGCGAACCGCATGGTCCGGCTCCTTGCTAGATCAACCGTGTCGAGGCGCCCTGAATGGCTGCGCGGATGCGCACATAGGTGGCGCAGCGGCATAGATTCGTCATCGTTCCCTCGACATCGGCTTCCGACGGTCGAGGCGTCACCTTGAGGAGCGCCACGGCGGCCATGATCTGGCCGCTCTGGCAATAGCCGCACTGCACGACATCCTTCTCCACCCAGGCCTCCTGCACGGCGCGACCGACACGATCGCCGCCGATGCCTTCGATCGTCACCACCTCCTGATCGCCGACGTCCGAGACCGGCAAGCCGCAGGAGCGGGTCGCTTCGCCGGCAAGGTGCACGGTGCAGGCGCCGCACAGGCCGATGCCGCAACCATATTTGGTGCCTGTCAGCTTCAGCTCTTCGCGCAGAACCCAGAGCAGAGGGGTCGATGGATCAACGGTTAAGTCCCGGCGCTGTCCATTCACCGTGATCTTGTATGTCGCCATCGAGGTTCTCCGTCGTATGACGTCGAGGTTGGTGCCTAGCCTTGACGGCTTGAGGCATCTCGCAGCCTATGGCGCGACGCTGACGATCGAAATGACATAAATCCCAGAAAAACTGCCGCCAACGCCGTGAGACATGGGCCTCGTCCAACCGCGCCTATCGCTGACGCGCCGTTGCCGCGAATGAAGCATCGAGCATCGTGGCCGGGCGCCGGATACCGACAATCATTCGGCACCCGACCACGGGGCAACCAGCGGCAGGCGAGGTGCCGGAGCGGTCGGCTTGCGAAGCGCCGTTCGCTACCAGGTTCGCTCCGGGAAGTGCGCCCCTCCGCTGACCGCCGCGCGAAGGAATGGGCCGTGCAGCAGGTTGTACGGAAAACCGAGTTCGATGGCGCTCACCGCATCCAGCCGTGCCATCTGTTCGGCGCTCAAGGTGACGTCGAGGGCGCCGAGATTGTTTTCCAGTTGCTGCAGCGTGCGCGCGCCGAGCAGCAGAGCCGTCACGCCGGGATTGGCCATGACCCAGGCCAGCGCGACCTGCGCCGACGACCGATCTGTTTCCCGGGCGATCTCGCCGACGACATCGGCGATGGCCAGGCTGCGTTCCGACAGGGACCCGTGGGCGCCGGCAACCGCCTTGCGCGACCCCGCGATGCCGGTCTGCGAAGCGCCGAGATCGGCGCGGCTGTATTTGCCCGACAGGACGCCATTGGCGAGTGGCCCCCAGGGCATGAAGCCCATACCCATCTCGTTGGCCATCGGGATCAGGTCGCGTTCCGAGGTGCGTTCGACCAGGCTGTATTCGCTCTGCAGCGCGACGAAGGGCGTCCAGCCACGCAGGTCGGCGATTGCCTGCATCCTTGACGCCTGCCAGGCTGGAATATCCGAAAGGCCGAGATAGAGCACCTTGCCCTGCCGCACGAGATCGTCGAGCCCGCGCAGGATCTCTTCGACCGGGGTCAGCCCCTCCCACTGATGGACGTAGAGCAGGTCGATATAGTCGCTTTTCAGCCGGCGCAGGCTTTCCTCGACCGAAGCAACCATGCTCTTGCGATGATTGCCACCCGAATTCGGATCGCCCGGATGCGTCGCCATCGTATATTTGGTCGAGATCACCAACCGGTTGCGCTTGCCCTCGGCGAATTCGCCGACAAGGCGCTCGGAGGAACCGTTGGTGTAGGCGTTGGCGGTATCGACGAAGTTACCGCCGCGATCGACATAGGCGTCGAATATGCGCCGAGCCTCGTCCTGTTCGGCACCCCAGCCCCAATCGGAGCCAAAGGTCATGGTTCCCAGGGCAAGCGGGGAGACGCGCAGGCCGGAACGGCCGAGCAGGCGATAGGTAGCAAGGTCAAGTGATTGGGTCATGGGGTGAACCTCCAGGAACGAGTGAAGTTATGGGACTGAAGATGCACCGTCGCGGCCGGTAAAATAATCCTCTATAATCCTGATGGGTCAGTTAGAGAACGATGCATAATGCGAGGATCAGACTTTGCCGAACTGAAGGCCTTCGCGGCAATCGTGGAGCACGGAAACTTTGCCCGCGCAGCCAACCATCTCGGCTTGTCCCCATCCGCTCTCAGCCAGACTATACGCCTGCTCGAAAGCCGGCTCGGTGCCCGGCTGCTCAACCGCACGACACGAAGCGTGGCGCCGACCGTAGTCGGCCAACGGCTTTATGAGCGGCTGGGGCCAATCCTGCTGGAACTTGATTCAGCGGTGACCGAAGCGGTCGACGCGACCGGCCGTGTGGCCGGTCTGCTGCGCATCAATGCGCCTGGCTATGCTGCGATCATGCTGATCGCGCCCAGGCTCGGGCACTTTCACAGGGCCTATCCGGACGTGGTGCTGGACGTCGTCTCCGATGACAGCCTCAGCGACATCGTCGCCGGGCGCTTCGACGCCGGTATCCGCGCCGGCGAGCGGCTCGAAAAGGACGTCGTGGCCGTTCGGCTGACGCCGGACATGGAGATGATGGCCGTCGCGTCGCCCGACTATCTGAGTACGCGAGGGATCCCGAACACACCGGCGGACCTGCACGCCCATGCTTGTATCAACTGGCGCTACCCCGGCAGCGGCGCGGTCTATCGTTGGGAGTTCGAGAAGGACGGAAAGGCGTTCGAGATGTCGGTCGACGGACCGTTGACCTCGAACATGCAGGAGGTGGTGCTGGATGGCGCGCTTCAGGGTCTCGGCATCCTCTATACATTCAATGATCATCGCATTGTGCGTTCAATCGAGGAAGGACGCCTCCAACGAGTCCTGGTGGATTGGTCGCCGACCTTTCCCGGCCTCTTCCTCTATTATTCGAATCGCCACTCACCGACGCCGGCATTGCGGGCCTTCATCGACTGCCTTCTGGATCGAAATTCGTAAAGCGGGGTCAGTTCGTATCGACGCGCCATCGGAAGGGGCACGCAAATCGCATGCGAGCCGCTCACGACGAGCGCTGGTCCTTGCGGGCACTCGTGCGGTTCTTATTGACCGCCAGGAGACCTGCTCTCCGCCGCCAGCCTCGCCACTGCCAGCAATCCACCGATGACCGCCATGTGTTCGATGGCGAAATCCAAAGAGATCGCGCGGTCGGCGCCCACTTGGTTCCAGAAGTCGTGGGCGACCGGAATTGTCAGCGCGACGAAGCCACTCAGCGCGATGGCGCCAAGCCATTTATATGGACCGACGATCAACATGGCGCTTCCGAGGAGCTGGACCAGGATCGTCGCTGCTGC
Organism: Mesorhizobium sp. B2-4-14; assembly: GCF_006442155.1. Taxonomy (NCBI): domain Bacteria; kingdom Pseudomonadati; phylum Pseudomonadota; class Alphaproteobacteria; order Hyphomicrobiales; family Phyllobacteriaceae; genus Mesorhizobium; species Mesorhizobium sp. B2-4-14. Next base: position 71,300 of record NZ_VFVA01000002.1, read on the forward strand.
ATAAGGTGCTGGCGGCGACAGATGGAAGCGTGTCATCTCCGAAATCGCGCTATTCCAATCGCCTAGCTTGCTCAGCCCGCTTATCCAAAACGGCGAACTGACGAGTATGCAGAGCAGTCGCAGCGAGACACTGGAAAACAGTCGATGGCTTGATCTAGCGTTCATGCCGAAATCCTCTTTGGTTCCTGGCGCTGCGCCCGATCTTGAGCGTGGGATCGGGCGCAGTCGACCGTCAGGACCGGTGCGGGAGGAGCTAGGAAGCCTTCTTGGCAGGGTTTGCGGTCTGGGCCTCGTAGCTGTCCATCAACAGGCTGTAGCTGTGATAGTGATCGCGGACGACCGGCCCGAATTCCTGAGCGGTCGGCAGCCTCCAGTCGCGCTGCAGCTCGAAGCCGACGGTTGTCCAGTTGATGGGGGTGACCCCGTGATCCTGCATTCTGGCAATGGCAAGGTCGCGAAGGGTCTCGTCACTCCCGCCAGAGGCGTCGACCACGCCATACACATTGTAGCCCGCCTCGACCGCCTGCATGGCGGGGAAGGCGAGGCATACATCGATGGTGACACCGGCCATGATCAGGTTCTTGCGGCCCGTTTTCTCGACCGCGGCCAGGAATTCAGGATCATCCCACGCACTGATGATCCCTTGCCGCCGAATCAGCGGGGCGTCGGGGAACATGCTCAGCACCTCGGGGATAAACGGGCCGTTGGGACCTTGGTCAAGGCTCGTGGTCAGGATGGTAGGCAGGTTGAAGGCTTTGCCGAGCTTCGCAAGCCCCAGAACGTTGTTGCGGTATTCGGCGGGTGAATAGTCATGCACCAGCTGCAAGATTCCCGACTGATGGTCGATCAGCAGAAGTGCCGCGTTGTCTTTAGTGAACCTGGACTTTGTATAGCTGTTCGTAGTCATTGCTGTTTGCTCCTGTGGATGGATGTTACGGTGAACGGAATTTGGACCCGCGCCGGGTAGAACAGTAGACTCGCATTTGGAACTCCAGCGTCTTACATTTGGAACGATGACCGACGCCGTTGACCTCTCCGGGATGGCCCTTTTCGTAAAGATCGTGGAGTGCGGCTCCTTGAGCGCCGCCGGCCGCTTGCTCGGTCTTCCCAAGGCGACGATCAGTCGCCAGCTTGCGCTGATGGAGCAGCGCATGGGGGCGCCGCTGCTCCTGCGCTCGACGCGCGCACTCAGTCTCACCGACACCGGCCGGCGTTACTTTGAGCGGATCCGTCCGATCGTTCACGATGCCGAGCAGGCCCAGGTCGAGGCGCTTGCGGAACATGCCATCCCGAGTGGAACGTTAAAGATCGCCGCCCCTATTGCTTACGGCCAGCATGTCCTGGCGCCGAAACTCTTCACATTTCTGCAGCGCTATCCGGAGGTACGCATCGACCTGCACCTCAGCGACGAGCTCGTGAACGTAATCGCCGGCGGCTTCGATCTTGTGATACGGCTTGGCCAGCTTGGCGACAGCGATCTGGTGAGGCGTCGGCTTAGGCATGTCGACAGGAAGCTGGTCGCCTCGCCCGACTATCTCGATCGCGCCGGAACACCTCGGACGGTGGCAGAGCTTGCCAGCCACCGTGGCATCCTCACGCGCACGGATCTCGATCACTGGACGATCGATGATCAGTCGATACGCATCCCGTGGAAAATCAGTACCAGCAACATGCACATAACCCGCGATGCGGCGTGCGCAGGTCTGGGCATAGCCCTGTTGCCTGGCTATCTTGCAGACGTCCCTATCGCCGAGGGAAATCTTGTCCGAATCCTTCCTGAAAGTCGCCTTGATCAGATTGAGACGACTGCACTGCAGGCGCGCTCGGTTACACCGTCCATCGCCGTAAAAGCGCTCATAAAGCACCTTGTCTGACCCCGACAGCATTGTCGCTGCCGTGAGACGCCATCACCAAATCCCAGCCCTCGCTCTGTCTGATTCGTTGCGTCCTGAACCCGGACCGAGGTCCGCGCTCAGCCTTGCTGTCTTCAGTCGAACCTGGTCCGCTCCTGTGCGATCAAGGCGCCCCCACCCTGCGGGCCGTTGCCTCCGGCTGCGACGTGAGGATCGCCACCGTCCAACATTTCTTCGGCAACAAGGCAAAACTCTTCGAGGCCGTCATCGACTCCATTACGCATGACTACAACGAAGCCTTTAGCCGCCTCGAAAGCGAGACTCTCGGCAATGCAGAGACCAAGCTTCAGCGCATGCTGCATTTCCTGATCGAGGACAACAAGAACGCCCACACCGCCGGGTTCTTCTACGAACTCTGGAACCTAGCGCATCGCGATCCCATCGCCAGCAAAGCGCTGGATCCGCTGTGCGACGAGCAGCTTGTCCGCTTCCGCGATCTGATCCTGCGCATAAGACCGGAACTCTCCTTCGACGCCGGGCTGCAACGCGCTGCCGTCATCATGGCCGCTACGGATGGACTGCTGCTGACGGTTGGCTACGGTCGGAGTCCGCCGGAAGCGCTTCGAGGGTCGGGCCAGGATCGCCTGGTGGATATTTTGATGCACGTGGCAACGGCACAGGCCTGAGGACATCCTGCCCGCTATTTGAGGGCCGTTTGCCGTGATCGCGCCTGCATGACGAAGGTGGAAAAGTGGGCCACGTCGGCGTCGCTTGGTTCCTGCCCGGTGAAGCTGCGCAGATAGGCCGCAAGATGGCCAAGGCGAGTCTCCGCCGGCTCCTTCACGTCGAGCACATAGTAGCCTATTTGCATGTAATAGAGCACGCGGGCGCGAATGAGAGCGTCTTCTTCACTGTAGCCATGACGCAGATAAAGATCGCGTATGGCGCCCAGTCTCTCATCATCCGCCGTGTCAATGATCCTGCGCACTTCGGCGGAGCGGCGTGCCCACTCGCGCACAGCGAAATCGAAGCGCGGGTCGAACAGGCTCTCGTCCGCCCAGCACTCAAAGACGTTCATTACACCGCCTATGATATTCTGTGCAGGCCTTGCCGCCCGTTCGACTATTGCCCTGGTGTTGGTGTCGCGCCAATGCTCCAGCAGACGATTCAACAGATCCTGACGGTTCTCGAAATAATGGTAGAAGCTCGATCGCGACACGCCTAATCTCTCGCCTACCTGCAGGACGCGTACGCTTTCCACGCCCTCGGTGACCAACACCTCCAGAGCCAGATTGATCCAATCCCAGCGGGTCACCTTGATGTTGCCGGGGGTGGGCTCTTTCTGCGGCATCAGCTTGATCATCACTGACGAATGACACAGCCCAAAACATCGCGCAAGGAGTTACTGGACATAGCTGTCCAATCATTGTACATATATGTCCAATGGTGATCATCCTGATCTTGGGAGGCAGGATTGAAGTCACACTACCGAGCAGTCGCAATGGGAGGCAGGGTCGCTGGCGCTTTGGTGTCGTATCGCCTCGCCAAGCCCGGTGGGACGGATGTGGTCCGGATCGGTCGGGCTGAATTCGCAGCTGGCTCAACATGCCATGCGGCCGCTGGCTTCCACGTTTTGAAATGCCGATCCGAACGCCGCCGCTTTCGACGAGCCGCTGGTTCTCGACCTTTCGAACTTCGGCACTTCGACGGAGACCAGTTCGCGCACGGCAACCGAACGCGCCAACGGCATCTGGAGCGGACGCTCGAGGGTTTCCTGTGGCCGCTGCCTCGGCCGAGATCTCGGATGGGTTCATTGCGAGCCGCATAGAAGAGGACGGCGCCATGCCCGTCTCCTGACGGGCATGGCGGACGAAACGGGCCTGATGGCCAATGGGAGGAAGAAATGGGCTTTCTGACACGCAACGACAAACCTGTTCCCGAAACTGTCCAGCGGATGGCGGTGGAGGCCGCTGAGGGACGCATGGATCGCCGCGAATTCCTGGCACTCGCCAGCGTCTTCGGGCTTTCGACAGCCGTCGCCTACGGCATGATCGGTCTCGCGGCCCCGGCGGCGGCGGCGGCACAGCCGAAGAAAGGCGGCGTCATCAAGGTGGCCATGCTGGTCAAGGAGATGAAGGATATACGCAGCTTCGACTGGGGCGAAATGGGCAACATCGCCCGCCAGGTCCTGGAGCCGCTTGTCAGATACACGAAGGATTTCACTTTCAAGCCCATGCTTCTCGAAAAATGGGACGTGAACGACGATGCGACCGAGTACGTGCTGCATGTGCGCAAGGGCGTGAAATGGAACAACGGCGACGATTTCAACGCCGACGACGTCATCTTCAACCTCGAACGCTGGTGCGAAAAATCTGCGGAAGGCAATTCCATGGCCGCGCGCATGGCCAGCCTGATCGACCCGGCGACGGGCAAGGCCCGGAACGGCGCCATCGCCAAGGTCGATGACCATACGGTGAAGCTGACGCCGTCGGTGCCGGACATTTCCATCATCCCCGCCTTTTCGGATTATCCAGCCCTCATCGTGCATCGCGACTTCGAGAAGATGGGTTCGGATTTCGTGAAGAACCCGATCGGCACCGGACCGTTCGAACTCGTCTCCTACGAAACCGCGGTGCACGCGGTCTACAAGCGGCGCGAGAACGGCGGGCCCTGGTGGGGCGGCGAGGTTCATCTCGACGGCATCGAATTCATCGACTACAGCAACGACCCCAACGCCATGATCAGCGCCTTCGAGGCGGGTGAAGTCCATACCAACTATGAGACCACCGGCGACTATGTGGCGATCCTGGACAAGATGGGGCTGGTGCGCAGCGAGATTCTGACCGCCGGCACACTTACGGCCCGCATGAACGTCAACAACAAGCCATATGACGACCAGAGGGTGCGCAATGCCGTGCAACTCGCGGTCGACAATGGAGCGGTGCTCGAACTGGGCTACAACAATCTTGGCGAGGTGGCGGAAAACCATCATGTGTGCGGCATCCATCCCGAATACGCGCCGCTTCCCAAAGTGGAGAGGAATATCGAGAAGGCGAAAGCGCTGATGGCCGAGGCCGGTCAAGCGGACTTCGAGCATGAGATCATCACGGTCGACGAGGATTGGCAGAAGAACACTGGCGACGCGATCGCGGCGCAGATGCGCGAGGCGGGCTTCAAAGTGAAGCGGACTGTTCTGCCAGGCTCGACCTTCTGGAACGATTGGACGAAATATCCCTTCTCGCTCACCGTCTGGTCGATGCGGCCGCTCGGCGTGCAGGTGCTGGCGGTTGCCTACCGCTCTGGCGAAGCTTGGAACGAGTCCGGTTTCTCGAACAAGGAATTTGATGAGAAACTATCTCAGGCGATGGCTACCCCCGACGTAGAGAAGCGGCGCGCGATTATGAAGGATGTCGAGAAGATCCTTCAGGACTCCGGTGTCCTCGTTCAGGCTTACTGGCGCAAAATCTTCAATCACTCTGCACAGGCGGTGAAGAACTATAGCACCCATCCCATGCAGGAAACGATCTTCGAAGAGGTATGGCTGGAAACCTAGGTGAAGCTCACATCGAGCGGCACGGGCTGTCCGTCATAGACACGACCATAGTGTCCGCCCCGATCAACTACGCCGATACCGTTGCCCCCAGATGCAAGGAAACAAAACGTGGCCACACGCTTGACCGAGGAAAGGCATATCGTCCTTGCTGTTTATCCGGGTGTATCGCTGTTGGATCTGGGCGGACCGCTGGAGGCTTTCCGCGTGTTCTCGGAGTTCGGAGGCGAGCACCGCATCCGCTACAAATGCACCGTTGTTTCTTCGCAAGGCGGCCAGGTAGCCACCGCCGACGGAGTGCCGCTTGTCGCTCAATCGATCAAATCCCTCTATCGTGTGAAGATCGATACGCTGATCGTGCCCGGGGCGTTTCTGGTCGATGACGTCACGCGTGATGTCGATCTCATCAAATGGGTGGCAAAAACAGGCCCGCGATGCCGCCGCGTATGTTCCGTCTGCGTCGGCAGTTTCTTGCTCGCCGCGGCAGGCCTGTTGAAGGGTCGACGCGCCGCCACTCATTGGATGCACGCGAAATTGCTTGCCCAACGGTATCCCGAAATAACCGTGGAACCCGACGCCATTTTTGTCCGCGACGGACGTCTTTGGTCGTCTGCCGGAGTGACCACAGGTATTGATCTGGCCTTGGCACTGATCGAGGACGATTGCGGTCGCGAGGCGGCGATGAGCGTAGCGCGTATGCTTGTTGTCTATCTCAAACGCGCCGGCGGTCAATCGCAGTACAGCGCGCTTCTCGCGACTCAAGGAGAAGCGGATTCTGATACGTTCATCGAACTCGACCGTTGGATCGCCGAGAATCTCACCACCTCGCTGAATGTCGAGGCCCTGGCGGATCGTATGCACATGAGCTTGAGGAATTTTACCCGTGTTTACACCCAAAAACGCGGGCGCACTCCCGCCAAGGCGGTTGAAGCAATACGCCTCGACGCCGCGCGACGCCTTCTTGAAGAAAGCGACGATCGGATCGAAGGGATAGCCGAGACTTGCGGATATCGGGGCGAGGAGCAAATGCGGGCCGCGTTTGTGCGCGTGCTAAACATTCCGCCTCGTGAGTATCGCCGCCGCTTCGCCACCAGGAACAGATCGGTGGAGAGGTCAAACGAAGCCGGCGACGGCTGCCAACTCAATTCGCAATGATCCGGCTGTCTTTTGCGTAGTTGGTCGGTTCAAATCGTCGCCGCGACAGTCACCGAGCGACTTTTGTCGCCTATTTTTCAGCACCGCCTGCGGCGGCAATAGGGCCTTTACGCGGTTGGGAGCGAGCTCATTGCAAACGAGACACTTGCTCACGGTTATTCTCCCAGAGCCTCTATTTGACGGGGTTGGCCCGGGCCCAACGGGTGTCGATTACGGCGTAGTGAAACCTCCATCCACGGCATGAACAGTGCCTGTCGCGTAGCGGGAATCATCGGACAGCAAGAAAGCCACGAGCCCGGCTACGTCCCCCGGTGTGCCGTGGCGACCGAGCGGCACGGTCTCGGCGAAGGTCTTGTCGGACCCTGCGAACACTTCCTCGGCAAGCTTGAATGTCATGGATCCTGCTATTGGACCCGGAGCGCATGCATTGACCCTGATGCCGCGGTTCCCAACTTCGAGGGCTGCGGTCTTCGTCATGCCGACAATTGCATGTTTAGAGCCGACATAGGCGACGATGCCGGGGCCGCCGACGACGCCAAGCGCGCTCGACATGTTCACCACTGATCCTCCGTCGCGCATTCGCGGAAAAATGTACTTCATCCCGAGAAAGACGCCGCGAACGTTGACAGCCATGACCCGGTCAAAATCCGCTTCGGGAAAGTCGACAATCGGACGAACACGGGTCTGGATGCCGGCATTGTTGACGAACCCGTCGATCGCACCCCACAGCGAGAACGCCTTTTCGGCGTACGCTTTTACCTGCTCGGTGTTTGTGACGTCGGCGACAAAGGACTCCAACACGCCCGGCGGCGGCGAAATCTTGTCCAGCTTGGTGCGCTCTTCCTCGCGCTCCACCACGGCGAGCACGTTTGCTCCCTCCGATATCAGCCGCTCGGCGATTGCAAGACCAAGGTCGCCGCTGGCGCCTGTAATGACGATGTTCTTTCCCGTGAAGCGCATCTTATCCCCCGTGATCGGCTGTCGATCTCTGTTCGTCATGCGTCCCAGGCTCGCGTCGGGAACGCCGAAATCATGGAAAATCTGCGCAACTCGACGTCGCCGGTGATCAATATCGGTGCTGCTGCCAGGAACTCTCGGACATGTTTCGCATGCATGTGGGCGTCCAATCCGCTGGCTGTTTTCCAGTTTTCGTAAACGAACCAAACATCGGGATCCTCGACGGACTGGTGCAGGTTGTAGGTCAGACACTCCGATTCGCTCCGTGTAGGCTCGACAAGGGCCATCAGCGCAACCCCCAACTCATTCGTCCGCCCTGGGCGAGAGCGGAAGAATGCGAGATTTGTGACCGTGCTCATCTTCTTCGATCCTTCCGAAATCACCGGGCGTCACTTGGTAAGGATCTCGGCCAGGCGTTCACCAATCATTATGCTGGGCGCCTGGGTATTGCCGGTGATGATGTCGGGCATGATCGACGCGTCGGCGATGCGAAGATTGTCGACGCCGTAGACCTTCAGCTTTGAATCCACGACAGAAGCATCGTCTTGCCCCATCTTGGCGGTGCTCGTGGGGTGATGCATGGAGGTCGCGCCGTCGCGAATGAGATTGTCCAATTCCTCCCCAGCACGATCACCGGGCAGAAGCTCCCGCTTCACAAATGGCTTCATCGCTTCGGAATTGCCGAGATCGCGGGCCAGTTGCATGCCACGTCGCAAGGCCGCAAGATCGCGCGGGTCCGACAGGAAGTTCGAGTTTATTTCCGGCGCAGCGCGAGGATCGATCGATTTAAGTTTGAGAAAGCCACGGCTCGCCGGGCGAACCAGGCCAGGTGCAATGGTCCAGGCGCCGTTTACGGCATATTGTGCGGTGACTTCGGAGACATAGGGAACTTCGATCTGGAATATATGAAGATCGGGAGTGGCCAAATCGGCGCTGCTTTTGACGAACAGATTGGCTTCGGCGGCATTGTTACGGACCACCATAGGCTCGTGTGGTTCCCATAGCGCGGAGCCGATAATGGGATGGTCTTGAAGGTTCCGTCCAACGCCGGGCAAATGCGAAACCAGTGGAATCCCGAACCGGTCCAGTTCGGCACGATCGCCGATACCGGAGAGCAACAAGATCTTCGGTGTTTGAATGGCGCCCGCCGAAAGAACCACTTCCCGTGAAATCGCTACCCGGTGAATTTCACCCTGCCATTCGAATTCGATCCCGGTGACCGCGTTGCCATCGGCCAGCAGGCGGTTGACGAACGCGTTCGTCAAAACCGTAAGGTTCTGTCGGTCCATCACCGGGTAGAGATAGGAAGCAGCAGTATTCAGGCGGCGGCCGTCACGGATGCGGACGTTCGAGATGGCAGCGCCTCCGGAACCTTCCTGCATGACGCCGTTCTGATCTTCAAAGACAGGTATCCCCAAGGATTCAGCCGCCTTCAGGAAGGCCGGCGCGAGGGGGTTGGGGTCCGGTGCCGGTTGGACGAAGACTTCTCCGCCCTGGCCACGGCGTTCCGGGTCGGGTTCACCATGCCAGTCCTCGATGCGCTTGTAGATTTCCAGCACATGCCGATAGCCCCAGTCCGCATCGCCCGCTGCACTGGCCCAGGAGTCGAAATCATGTTTGTGGCCGCGTGCCCACACCATGCCATTGATGCTCGTTCCGCCGCCGAGCGCCTTGCCGGAGGCGTGCTTGATCGAGCGGTGGTTGACGCCAGCGCTCGGCGTGGCTTCGTACGCCCAATCAACGTCGCTGCCCTGGTTGAGATACCAGGATTCGGTCATGAGGATTCCTGGCCTGAGGTCATCGCCGCCTGCCTCAAGCAGGAGCACGTTGTTAAAACTATTCTCGGCCAAGCGGCGAGCCACCGCAGCGCCCGCGGCGCCGGCCCCAACCACGATGTACTCGTAACTCTTCCTCAGTCGAGATCGGAGCGCGGTCTGGTTGGCTCCAATGGCCATAAACTTCTGTGCCGCCTGGTCGGCGTCCTGGCCTGACAGGCCCAGTTGCGTCGCGCCGTCCAGGAAAACCCGACGATCGATTTGTCTCGTGACCAGTTGGCCTTCCAGCAGAGCAAGCCGGACAGCGTTCGACGCATTGGAAATTTCGTTCATGGCTCCCTCCCCAATTGAATGGCAGGCGGAAAACTGGAGCCAGCGATCGGATTGGGTGCGAAAGCGCCGCTCTGTCATCTCATGAGGGAATATCCGGCTTCACGGAGGTTCGCCGCAATGACAACTATCCCACAAAAACTGCCACCCGCGAGGCAGCCGCCGATCACCGCAGGGATCGCTGAGCGGCCTTTCGATGCCAGAATGGCACCAAGTGTTTGGTCTGCGGGGTCATTACAGCTATTTCCAGGAAGACAGGGCGACCGCTCACGCGGCCGCGCGGGCTGGCGCGCCTTCCGCGGCCCAGTCATTCAGCCTTGTGGCATAGCTGGAGGCAGCGTCGGCCAGTTCCAACGCGGCCGGCTTGTCGGCGCGATAGATCAGGAAGGGACTTGCGCAAGGCAACTTGCACCGGTGGGCGTGGCGCAGTGGGTTCAACAGTTCGCCGAGCGGAACCTGGTTTTGCCCATTCAGCGTATAGGCCTCAGGCACGTTGCCAGCCGTCGCCGCGATCAGGATTGGGGTCGAACGAGAAGGCGTCGTTCTCAAAGAGGAATTTCATGTCACTGGCTCCGGTACGGACGAATGCGTAACCCGGCTCTGAGGTATCGGCCCTACAGTTGAGCGCCAGGAACCTCGGCTACCCCCAGTTGCTGCATGAAAAGCAGGCTGTCGGCATTGGCCCAATATTCAGCCAGAAGACCATCCTCGATGCGCAACGTGTCCGTGCCGGTGAAGGTGATCGTGCGGCCGACCGCATTGGCCGATGCACCGGGGAAACCGCCATGGTAGGTGCCCCGTGCCCGCCAGCGAACAACCAGGAAGTCGCCATCTATGATCGGCCCCTGCTCGATCGTGAAATCGAGGCCCGTGAGGACGGAATTGATGCCGCCGACCCAGGCGTTAAGGGCGGCGCGGCCCTTGATGGTGTCATCGCCGAAGCCGGTCAGCGGCGCGGCGTGGGCGACGAAATCCGGAGCGATGATCTTGTCGGTGTAAGATAGATCGCCGTTCCAGAGCAGACGCCAGGGTTCGGCAAGAGCGGCATGGGATGATGTGTTGGTCATGGGATTCTTTCGGGTTTGAACGGCTTCGTTGATGATGGTGAGGGCGGTCCGTGGCGAGTTTTGCGGACCATGCGAGACGACAGGCGCATCCTCGGCATTCCGGCAACCGACCGACAGCAGAGCGACGGGATCCCCGTCGCTTGCTGCCAAAGTGTCGGCTGTCAATGGCTGCCAAACAGATTACGGTCGCTGCCCTGAACGACGGGCTGCTTGGCCGCGGGCTCCGATTTCTTGATCGAAGCCGTGTACGGGTTGTCGACGGCAGCGGCCGGCTGGTTGGCGTCAGCCGAGCGATAATTGTCGCTGCCGGCGAAGGCGGTGCCCATGGCAACGAGCATGGCGGCGGCGGTAATTGCGATCTTGGTCATGTTGGATACTCCTGGTTTTCAAGGTTGGTGGTTTCTTGGAGCGGCTGCAGGCCGTCTCCGTGTTTGCTTGCACCTGCTGTATGAAGCCTTTGACTTCGAATAGAAATTGACAGAAAACGGCGATCTGATATTCACAAATGAATGACAGAGATCGACTGGAACCTGATCAAGAGTTTTGTCACCGTGGCGGAAACCGGCAGCCTGTCCGCCGCCGCGCGAAAGCTCGCCGCGAGCCAGCCGACGCTTGGCCGCCACATCGCCGAGTTGGAACAAGCGCTGGGCGTGACGCTGTTCCGGCGCGGTCGAAGCGGCTATGCGCTGACGGAGGCCGGCAGCACGCTTTTCGAACGCGGCCGGGCGGTGAGCGAGCAGGCCAACGCCTTCTCAAGGCTGGCGCTGGGATCCGTCGAGGCCATCGAAGGCAGCGTGCGCATCGCGGCCAGCGAGGTGGTGGCTGCCTATGTCCTGCCGGAGATGACCGCCAGGCTTGCCGTCGAGGAGCCCGGAATCGAGTTCGAAATCGTCGCTTCGAACCAGGTTGAAAATCTCCTGCGCCGGGATGCCGACATCGCCATTCGCATGGTCAAGCCGGCGCAGAACGAGTTGGTGGCGCGCAAGGTCGCGGACATACCGCTGTGCACTTGCGCGGCGATATCCTATCTCGACCGGCGAGGCCGCCCGCGGGAGCTCAGCGATCTCGCCGCCCATGATCTGGTCGGCTTCGACCGCAGCGACGACATGATCCGCGCTTTTGCCCAGTTCGGCATCTCATTGACCCGCAATTCTTTCCGTTTCAGGGCCGACAACCAGATCGTTCTGTGGGAAGCGCTGCGGACTGGAAATGGCATCGGCATCGGTCAGGAGCCGCTGATCCGCCGCGACCCGTTGATGGAAGTGGTGCTGCCGAACCTGCCGCTGCCGGTATTGCCGGTTTGGCTCGCGATGCATCGGGACGTTCGCACCAGCATGCGTATCCGCCGGGTGGCGGATTTCCTGCATGAAGAATTGAAGCTTTATTCGGCCGGCGCCGGGTCGGGAGCTAATTCGGCGCGATGAGCAAGCCCCGCCAGACGGGCCGTGATGGTGGCAGCCGGCTGAACGGCACTGATGACAAAGCGCAGGAATGCACGATAGAGTTCGGGGCGCCAGTCGGCCTTAGGGCGAGGCAAGGTGCCGAAGCCGGGCCAGTCGATGGCGGTCGTCGCGAAGGATGTACCGAGCCGCTCCTGCAGCGACCGCATCTCGGTATGGGTCGAGATTGAGCTGAGCGCCGGCAGCAGGAGCAGGCTCTTGCCCGCTCCAAAACGGGTCAGGCCGATGGCGACCTTGTTGCCATCGGCGCTCCATTCGATTTGATCCTCGATCCAGTCCATGCCTTCAATGCTGTTTGACGTTTACCTTTCGGGGTGAACCCTCCGTCTCCTGGCTGGGAAGCCGCTGCTCGATTTGCAGCGCGAGTGCAATGTCAGGCTTTCCAATCATTGCCGCGGCCTTGCCGACGCGCAAGGAGCGCATCGGACGCCCCTCCTCGAATATGCTGATGACGGTCTCCAGATCAGGACAGCCGGATTCGCGGCAGCGAACCTCCGTAACGGTGACTGCGACGTCTTCCTTCAGATCAAGCCCATTGCGTATCCATTGTCTGATCCTGTCGGCATTCGATGATGGCGGCCCCCGTCTGGGAGCAAAGGGATTGACGAATTTCACCAGCTTCTCAGCCTCTCTTGATCGGCAAAGGTTACGCCCGGCACTCCATGAAGCCGCTTTCGATGATGTCCTTCGGCAGATTACGACCGATGAAGACAAGGCGACTGATCCGTTCCTCATCGGCCTTCCATGGCCGCTGGTGATCGCCCTCGAGCAGCATATGGACGGCTTGCACCACGAAGCGGTCGTCGTCTTGCTTGAAAGCGAGAATGCCCTTCATGCGCAACATATCCATGCCGAACCGCTGCGTGATCGCCTGGAGCCATGGCAGGAATTTTTTCGGGTCGAGCGCTTCCCTGGTGACCAGAGCGAAGCTGGTAACATGGTCATCGTGCTCATGCTCGTGGAACTCGACGAGGAAATCCGGCTCCACGTCAAGGATCCGGTCGAGGTCGAATGAATGGCGACCGAGAACCTTGTCGAGATCGACGTCGCAACGCTGCGTGCGGTGGATGGAAACGGTGGGATTGATGCGCCGGATGCGGCTTTCGACCTCCTTCAGTTCCTCGGCCGAGACGAGGTCGGTCTTGTTGAGCAGCACCGTGTCGGCGAATGCCAACTGCTCCTGGGCTTCGTGCGCTTCATCGATCTCGCCGAGCAGATGCTTGGCGTCGACCACGGTCACGATGGAATCGAGCCTGGTCTTGGAGCGAACGTTCTCGTCAACGAAAAAAGTCTGCGCGACCGGCGCCGGGTCGGCGAGTCCGGTCGTTTCCACCAGGATCGCGTCGAAACGGTCGCGACGGCGCATGAGGCTGTCGATGATGCGGATCAGGTCGCCGCGTACCGTGCAGCAGATGCAGCCATTGTTCATCTCGAACACCTCTTCGTCGGCGTCGACGATAAGATCGTTGTCGATGCCAACCTCGCCGAACTCGTTCACGATGACGGCATATTTCTTGCCGTGATTTTCGGACAGGATACGGTTCAGAAGCGTGGTTTTGCCCGCGCCGAGATAGCCGGTCAGCACGGTCACGGGAGTCTGGGTCTGCATGGAGGGAACTCCGTTGAGGGGCGGTTTTCATCTTGTTATCGGTTATAGTATAACGTATCAAGCAGAAAGATGTGAGACTTGGATGAACGCATCCATGCTTCACCGCGCACGACCCGGCGGTGGCCGCCGGTGTCATTGGCAAGCCCTCGAGAGATCGATGATACCGTCGCGCCGATCGAGGCCAAGGAAGCCGAGAAACTAATCATTCGAGAGCCTTACAGAAAGCGATCGAATGGCTTAGAAACCGACCCACTACCCATAAAAGTCCAATTTTGATGGCTCCATCAACGGCAATTGGCGTTTTGGCAATCGTGGCAGGTCCGTGAGTGGCGCAGTTTCCTGAAGAAAAAGCGAGCCTGCCGTCCGGCAGATACGAAATCCGGCTTGGCTACTATTCTTACAGTCTCGTGGCGGCTGCGACCGCTTTGACGGCCGGGTCGACAATGGCGCAAGCGCATATCATTCAGCCAGGGACAGGTGGATTTGGCAGCGGCTTTGAACATCCGCTGACCGGGCCCGATCATTTCCTGGCGATGTTTGCTGTGGGACTATGGGGCGCCCAGATCGGCGGACGTTCGATCTGGACGCTGCCGGTTGCGTTCCCGCTGATCATGGTCATGGGCGGGATCGCCGGGATTGCAGGGGTCGCGCTACCCGGTGTCGAGATTGGTATCGCCCTCTCGATCATGGCCTTGGGGCTTGCCATTGCATGCGCTTGGCGGCCGGCGGAATGGGTCGCGTTGCTTATGATTGCCGTGTTTGCAATCTGCCATGGATACGCCCATGGGGCGGAACTGCCCAATGCAGCCGACCCTGCCGATTATGCCATCGGGTTTGTCATTGCCACCGGCTTCATCCACTTGCTGGGCATCGGTGTCGGACTTCTGCTGGGCAAGGCATTCGGCGGGCGGTTGTCCCAGGCCTTGGGCGGATTGATCGCGGCGGGAGGCGTCTATTTCCTTGCCGTCTGAAGCAACTCCCGGGCGCTCGGCCGGGCGATTCCTGCTTCGATGGTCGGGCCCGGTTTTGGCTGTCGCCGGGATCGCCATGATCGCCGCGCTCGCAGCGTCCTCCGAAAGGACCCAGACATCATGGTGGATCCTCAACAGCGCCCTTTCGCCCGAACGCATCCTGCCCTTGGTCGGACTGGGCGTTGCAACCGCTTTGGTAGGCGTGAGGCTTCGAGTTTTCACACTCGCGATCTTCCTGCTGGGCGAACTGGTCGGGGCATTGGTTTATGATCGATATCTTGCCCTTATGGCCGGTGTGCCGGGCGCGACGACTCACGCTTTCCTCACTGCGCCGTTTTCGATGCTGATAGTTGGCATCGTCCTTATCGTTTCCGGTCGCTTCAGAGGCTGGACAATCGCTGTGGCGGCGGCGCCGATCGGCGCTTTTTTTGCCGTCGTCATAAAGCTCACCGACCCTACCGTGAACGACCCTCGAATCCCGCTGTTTGGGACGATCATTGCCCTCTGGGTCATCGTCGCGATCGGCCTGACCGGGCGGATTTTCCGACCTGCATGGTACACGATCGGCGCACGCATCCTGGGCAGTTGGCTGGTCGCGATCGGACTTCTGCTCGCAGGCGCGGCCATCGCCACCAAGCCTCCAGCAGCCATGCCCCAACCATCGGAGGCTCAATCCAATGGGTCGAGCCCTGGCAAATACCGCTACGAGCCGCCTGCTCCGCAATTCACCCGGCCGCGCGATCCCTTGAGGCAAGACACGCATAGGTCGATACCGTGAACGGCACGGCAGGCCTGAAGAAACGCGTGGCCCCTCAGCCCGTCAATGCGCCGCCCTCCAACGCTGGATGAGGCCGGCGGCCAGATAGGCGGCTGCCCCGAGCGACGTGATCCAGAAGCTCGTCGGCCAATCGGTCAGGAAAGCAAGCCACAGGCTGGTCCAGGCGATGACGACCGCTAGCGCGATCGAAATAAGAATGCCTCGCAGCACGCCGCGCGCCAGGCGCAGCGTTGTTGCCGCCGGGGCGACCATCAGCGCGAAAACGAGCAGCACGCCGACTATCTGGGTCGCCTCGGCAGTCGTCACCGCGACAACGATCATGAACATGGTCGAGACGAAATCGAGGTTCACGCCCTTCGCCTCCGCCAGTTCGGGCTGCAGGCTGGCGAAGAGCAGGGGCCGGGAAATGAAGATCAACGCCGCCAAGATCACCACGGACAGGACAGCAAGGATGATGACTGTCCGGTAACTTATGCCGAGCACGTTTCCAAACAGCACATTCGTCGCCTGTGACGCGAAGGCGGTGTAGAAATGCAGGAACAGCAAACCGAGACCGAGCGAAAGCGTCAGCACGATGCCGATCGCGACGTCACGATGCGCTCTTTCCCCCAGAAGTCCGATGCCGATACCGGCCAGAACGGTGAAGACGGTCAGCCCGAAGAATGGCGACAGGCCGAGCAAGCCGGCGCCTGTCGCGCCGGGAAATCCGACATGGGCCAACGCATGTCCGGCGAAAGTCTGGCCGCGCAGCACGAGGAAATATCCGACCGCCCCGGTCACGATGGCGACGACCGTGCAAGCCGCGAAGGCGTTGCGCATGAATTCGTAGTCAAACATCGTGAACATGCGCAGCCCCTTCCAACTCGATGCCGTCCGCCATGACGAAGATGCGTCCGGCTACCCGCACCACGTTGATGTGCGTGCCATAAAGCTTCGACAGGACCGGACCGTTGATGACCTCATCGACGCTGCCGATCGCGGCACTGGCGTTGCCGAGATAGAGCACGGCATCGACGACGCGCAGCAAGGGATTGATCTCGTGCGAGCAGAAAATCACGGCGATGCCCAGCCGTTCGCCGACTTCATGGACGAGTTCGATGATGGTGCGCTGATGCGCGGCATCGAGGCTGATCAGCGGCTCGTCGAGCAGGAGAAGCTTGGGGGCGCCGATCAAGGACTGGGCGATGAGGATACGTTGCCGCTCGCCCCCCGACAGCTCCGCGAATGGCCTCCTGGCGATATCGGCCGCGCCAACCTCTTCCAGCGCCTTCCATGCCATGTCCTTCTCGAGCGCCGACGCCGCGGGCCAGCGCCAGCGATGGCCGCCCGCCGCGGTGACGACGAGATCGAAGCCGCTGATGCCGGCATGGGTCACGATGCGGCGCGCCTGCGGCATGTAGCCTATAACGGGATTGCCGCGTGTCGGTGGCCGGCCAAGAACGGAAATCGCTCCACTGGCCGGGCGGATAAGTCCGAGGATGGCGCGCAGCATGGTCGTCTTGCCGGCGCCGTTGGCACCGAGCAGCCCTACGAACGCGCCTTGCGGAATGGAAAAGGAGACGTCGGAAAGCACCCGACGTCCCCCATAGGTCAATGTAACCCTGTCGAAGGCGATGACGTTCATTGCGTGCGCGCGGCAAGGGCTTTCTGCACGTCGCCGATCTGGCCACCGAACCACGACTGGATCGTCTGGCCGGCGGGCTCCGTTTCGGTGACGCCTATGACGGTGACCTTGTTCTGCTTGGCAATGTCGAGAAGGCGCGTCGTCGCCTCGTCCGTCACCTGCGAATTGTAGAACAGGATCTTGGCCGATCCGTCCTTCAGGCTGTTCTCGAACGCAGCCACCTGTGTCGCGCTCGGCTCCGTGTCGTTCATGACCGCCACCTGGAAGTCGTAATTCAACATCTTGAGGCCGAGGGCTTCAGCCATGTAGCCGAATACCGGCTCCGTAGCGGTTACCGCGGTCCCGCCATAGGCCGCCTTGACGTCATTTATCTGCTTGTTGATTGCATCCAGCGACGACTGAAACTTCGCCAGGTTGGCCTGATAATCCGCCGCGTTGGCAGGATCGAGTTTCGAAAGATCGGCGGCGAGTTCCTTGGCGATCGCCGGCAGCGTCACCGGATTGTACCACAGATGCGGGTTGTCGCCCGACTTCTTGCCGATCAGATCCGCGGCCACGATTGTCGTGCGCTGCGTGCTGGTCGAGGCCGAAAGAAGCTTGTCCATCCAAGGGTCATAGTCCGCACCGTTGTAGATGATGATCTTGGCGTCGGCGACAGTACGCGCCGTCGAGGGGCTGGTCTCGAACAGATGCGGGTCGTCGTTGGGGTTGGCAAGGATGCTGGTCACGGAAACGTGGCTGCCACCGATCTGGCGGGCGAGATCGCCATAGAAATTCTCGGCCGCGACGATGTTCACCTTGTCTTCGGCGCGAGCGCCAGCGCCTGCCAGCAGCGTCGCCGCGAACAGCAGCGCCGCCGCGAATGGAAAGGAACGCATGTCTTTCTCCTCTTGCAGTTCGAGAGGCCGGACCGGCCTGCCCCGCTTCACCCGTAGGTAACGGTATAACATTGTGTTAACATTATGGCCGATCTGCCTGACTGCGACCATGCCGCACAGATGTCATCCGAAAACCGTCCGGTTCGATAGGCCGTCTCCTGGTCGGGGCACATCCGCCTCACTCATCGGTGCTCGCCATAGAACCCTTGCGTCCTCGAATCGCTGACTGCCGGAAGCTGATCGCCGGCCGAACTGCGCATCTATCATGACGGTCTACCCGGTCATGATTCGCCTGATCGACGAATATTCTTCTGTTTCATGACAGCCGCGAAATGCAGCGTTTTGGCTACTGGCGTAGCGTGCGGAGGGGTCCCTCTCTGCCGGTGACAAACGTCGCTGGAGGCGGTCTCCACCAACTGGTGAGATATAGCCTGACACGGAAATTTGGCAACGACGTCGGGTAATGCGCTTTTGTCGGCGTGCGAATGCTCGAACGGCCGGTTCCAATCGAAGTCTATTCGAAAGAGTAGATGAACCCATCCGCCGAGGCGCCCACGGTGACCTTTGTCATCTTCGCCCCTTCGAGTGAACGGTTGAGCACGCCGCGGCTCAACTCCGGCAGCAGCGTGTTGGTCAGGATGGCGTCAATCATGCGCCCGCCAGATTCTATCTCGGTGCAGCGCGCCTTGACCATATCCATGACGCCGTCGCCGATCACCAGCTCGGCATCGTTGCTTGCCTTGAGCCGCCGCGCGATCTTGCCGAACTGGTGTCTGGTGATCGCCTCGATCATCGCATCGGAAAGCGGATAATAAGGGATTGTCACGACGCGGCCAAGGAAGGCGGCAGGAAACACTTTCAGCAGCGGACCGCGCAAGGCGCTGTCTAGATCGTCGATGCCGGTGCGCAAGGTGCCGTTCTTCGTACGGTCCATGATGACCTCGGAGCCGACATTCGAGGTGAGCAGGATCAGCGTGTTCTTGAAGTCGATCCGACGACCCTCGCTGTCGTCCATCATACCCTTGTCGAAGACCTGAAAGAAGATCTCGTGCACGTCCGGATGCGCCTTCTCGACCTCATCGAGCAGGATCACCGAATAGGGCTTGCGCCGCACGGCCTCGGTCAGGATGCCGCCCTTGCCATAGCCGACATAACCGGGTGGCGCGCCCTTCAGCGTCGAGACAGTGTGCGCCTCCTGGAATTCGGACATGTTGATCGAAATAAGGTTCTGCTCGCCGCCATAAAGCGTTTCGGCCAGCGCCAGGGCTGTCTCGGTCTTGCCGACGCCGGACGGGCCGCAAAGCAGGAACACGCCGACCGGCTTTTCCGGCGCGCCGAGTCCGGCGCGGCTGGTCTGGACGCGTCTCGCGATCATCTCCATAGCATGGTCCTGACCGACCACGCGCTCGGACAAGGTGGCGGCGAGATTGAGTGCCTTCTCGGTCTGGCTGGACAGCATCCGTCCCGTCGGGATGCCGGTCCAGTCCTGGACGACGGCCGCCACGGCATTGCGGTCGACCGACGGCAGGATCAACGGGGTCTCGCCCTGCGCCTCGGCAAGTTCCGCCATCAGTTCGCGCAGTTGTGCCAGATCAGTAGCGGTATCCGACACAGGAGCAGGCTCGTGGGCCACAACGGCCTCCGTCTTTGCCGCCTTTGTTTTCGTGAATCCGGTCTTCGAGCCGCTGGGCTCAGCCGCCTCGGACTCCGGCGTTTTGGCCCCAGGTGCCTTCTTTTCATGCGCTTCGGCCGCTGGCGCTTCGACAGCTTCGCCCGGAACAGCTTCGCCGTCCTCCACCACGTCAAGCGGCATGCCCTCGCCACGGAGTTTGGCGCGAAGGTCGAGAATCTCGGTCACAAGTGCCTTTTCCCGATCCCAGCGTCCTTGCGCTGCCGCAAGGGTGGTCTCGGTTTCCGCCAGCCCGGCTTCCACGCGGGCCTGTCTGTCGGCCACTTCGATGCCGATCGCTGCCTCGCGGCCAATGATGCCCTTCTCCACCTCGAGCGCCTGGCGGCGGCGCAGGATGTCCTCGACCTCGGCCGGCGTCGCGTGCTGCGAGACGGCAACGCGGGCACAGGCGGTGTCGAGGAGGCTGACCGCCTTGTCCGGCAGCTGCCTGGCCGGGATGTAGCGGTGTGAAAGGGAAACCGAAGCCTCGATCGCCTCGTCAAGGATCTGCACCTGGTGGTGCTGCTCAAGCACGCCGGCGACACCGCGCAACATCAGCACGGCCACCGCTTCGGAAGGCTCGTCGACCTTGACCGTCTGGAACCGACGGGTCAGCGCCGGATCCTTCTCGATATGCTGCTTGTATTCGGCCCACGTCGTGGCGGCGATCGTGCGAAGCTCGCCGCGCGCCAGCGCGGGCTTCAGGAGATTGGCCGCGTCGCCGGTTCCCGCCGCGCCGCCCGCGCCGATCAGTGTGTGGGCCTCGTCGATGAAAAGGATGATCGGCGTCTCTGAGGCCTGCACCTCGTCAATGACGGCCTTCAGCCGCTTTTCGAACTCGCCCTTGACGCTGGCACCCGCCTGCATCAGCCCGACATCGAGCATGCGCACGCTGACATTCTGAAGCGGCGGCGGCACGTCGCCCTCGGCGATGCGCAAGGCGAAGCCCTCGACAATCGCCGTCTTGCCGACACCCGCCTCTCCGGTCAGGATCGGATTGTTCTGCCGGCGCCGCATCAGGATATCGACGATCTGACGGATTTCAGGATCGCGGCCGACGACCGGATCGATCTTGCCGTCACGGGAGCGCTGAGTGAGGTCGGTGGCGTATTTGGCGAGCGCCGAATCCCCGCCCGGGCCGCGTTTCAATGGTGTTTCGGCGGCGGCGGCGGGAGGTGGGCCAGCTTCGAGCGAGCCTTCAGTGACATCGGCCAAGCGGGCAATGACCCCGTCGGCGTCGATCTTGTCGAATTCAGCGCTGATCTTCGAAACCAGCCCTTCCAACACAGGTGTCTTCAGGCAGGCGAGAAGAATATGCGCGCTGCGTACCTCCTCGACACCGAATTCCAGCGTGGCCAGGTTCCAGCCTTCCTGTATCGCGTGAAAAATATGGTCGGAGAATTCCTCCACCGAGGTCGCGCCGTAGGGCAGCTTGTCGATGGCGCGGGTCATGTCCGCCGTCAGCCGGCTGACATCCAGCCCGGCATCGGCGACGATCATCTGCACATCCGAGCGCTCGGACAACACCAATTGCTGGACGAAATGGGCGAGCTCGACATAAGGATTGCCGCGCAGCTTGGCCGTGTCCGCCGCGGCCTTGAACGCGCGCACCCCCGTGGGATTGAGCTTCGCAACGAGTTCCTTGCGCTTGAAACTTTGCGACGACCGGCGCTGTTCCATCTGGACCTGCCCCCGAAATCTGCTGGCCATACCCTGCCATAGAAGCGGCTGCTTGACAAAGCCGTATGACGAGCGAGTTCTTCGAAGCTTATCCGGGCGGCACCGCGCGGTTACACAAACCTTGCACACTTCTGCAACGATTGCGGTGCGAACCATGCGAGCCATTTACATGCCTGGTCCGCCAGTCGCCCAAGGGGTTCGCCGAAAGATAAGTGAGGCATTCAGCTTCTGTTAGTTTTCGAGCATGTGTTCAATTGTCGTGGCGTGGGACCGATGATAACGTTGCGTCACATCGGAGTCACGGGGCCGCCTGCTGGGGGTACGTGTGATTGATCTAGCACTCTGGCTGAATCCTCTGGACGGTGCGAATCCGTCGGGAGAGGATTTACGCAACGACCCGGCTTTCCACGAGCTGGAGCGGCTCACGGAAGCCCAGCTCAAGGTCATCCACGACGGCGGCAACAAGGCTTCGCAGTCGACCATCTCGGTGGACTGGGCGGCCGTCCTCGAAAAAGCGGAAGAATTGCAGTCGCGCGGCCGGGATCTGCGCCTTCTGGTCATCGTCACGCGCGCTCTGGCCAATGAAGAGAGGCTCGCCGGCCTCGCCCTGGGGCTGACCCTGATCGCAAGGACTTTCGACCAGTATTGGGATACGATGCATCCGGCTTTGCGGACAGGCGCCACGCCGCGCGAGGCGGCGCTGCGACGCATCAACGCGTTGCTTGACCTCCAGAACGGCCAGGAGGGCCTGCTGGCGAACCTTAGGCAGACTGTCTTCTTCTCACCGCGCGCGATCGGGCCGATCAGCGGGCGAGATCTGGAACAGGCAGCGCTCGACGAGCGCGTCATGCTCCAAGAAGCTGCCTCCGGCCTTGGGACCGCCGAAAAAGCGGCACTGACGGCCGCCCACAACCAGATGCTGAACCGGGTTCGCACAGGATGCGCGGCGCAAATCGATCAGGCCGCGGACACCATCATGACACTCTTGGCCGATGCGCGCGCCGCGATTTCGGCGCTGGAGGCGGTGGATACCTCGCTCAATGCCCGCATCGACGGCAATGGCGCGGCCATTCCGGATTTGAAGAAGTTCCTCCAGCGCATGCTGACGACGTTGGAGCGGAATTCCAGCGCCGGCGCCGTGGCCAACGGTGAGGCAAAGCCTGCCCCCCAGGCGTCTCCACCGGCATCGACGCCACCCCGAAACGGTCATGGAGCCGAGACGATGGCAAGTGCGGCAAGATCCGTGGAAGCCAGCACCGGCCTGCCTGACCGGATCAACTCGCGCGACGAGGTCGTCAAATGCCTCGATCTGGTGGTCGCATTCTACGACCGCACCGAACCGTCGAGTCCTATCCCGCATCTCGCCCGGCGCGTGCGTCGGATGGTGCACATGGATTTCGTGGAACTGATGGAAGATCTCGCCCCGTCGGGGCTGAAGGAATTCCGGCTGCTTGCCGGTGTCCCCGATCCCAAGAAGCCGACCCAGAAGGATGAAAGGTAACAGGCATGCCAGCAGAGAGCAAAGCGAAGGTCATCGAAAGAAACCGCGCCCCGCGCGTGCAGATCGCCTACGACGTCGAAACCTATGGCAGCCCGACGACGATCGAGTTGCCGTTCGTCATGGCTGTCATGGCCGACCTTTCCGGCGCCTCGCAGACCAAGGAAGCGTCAAAGTCGGTTCTGGATCGCAATTTCGTCGAAACCGACGCCAATCGCTTCCCCAAATTCATGGAAGCGATGGGACCGCGCGTGAAGGCGCGCGTGAAGAACACGTTGCCGCAAGCGGAAGGCGCCGAGCGGGACGAGGAATTGGCGCTCGATCTCACCTTCTCCAAAATGGGTGATTTCGCGCCAGACAAAATCGCCGAGCAGGTGCCGCAACTGGCCGAGATCCTCAAGATGCGGCGTCAACTCGAGGAACTGCTGGGCTTCATGGATGGCCGCGTCGACGCCGAAAAGCGTATTGCGCAGCTTCTGAACAACGAGCCGCTGCTGAGCAAGATCGCCGGCCAGGCGATATCTGACGGCAAGGGCGAGGAGTAAGTCATGGCCGAACAGCAAAAGACCGCAGCCGCTACCGCCGAGGCGGAAGCCATCGATCTTGGCGAGTTTAGCGGCCTCCTTGAAAAGGATTTCAAGGTCAAGAAGGACGACAGTGAGAAGCTGCAGCAGTTGGTGCGCAACCTGGCGCTGGCCGCTCAGTCCCGTTCCGAGACGACGAGCATCTCGTCCAATGCGATCAAGTCGATCAAATCGCTGATCGCGGGCATAGACAAGATGCTGACGACGCAGGTCAACGAGATCCTGCATGCCCCGGAAGTGCGGGAGATGGAAGGCACCTGGCGAGGCCTTTGGTATCTCATCAACAATACCGAGACGGATACCAAGCTGAAGATCCGGGTGATGAACATCTCCAAGGAGCAGTTGGCCGACACGCTGGAAGACTATGAAGGCCAGATGTGGGACCAGAGCCCGATTTTCAAGAAAGTCTACACGGACGAGTATTCGATGCTGGGCGGCGAGCCGATCGGCTGCATCCTCGGCGCCTACGAGTTTTCCAACCATCCACGTGACGTCGGCCTGCTGCGCAACATCTCGGGCGTCTGTGCCTCGGCGCATACGCCGTTCATCGCGGCAGCCTCGCCGCGGCTGTTCCGCATGGACAGCTGGCAGGAACTGCCGAACCCGCAAGACCTGCAGATGATCGTGAACAATCCGGCCTATGCCTCATGGCAGTCGCTGCGCGAGAGCGAGGACGCACGCTATATCGGGCTCACCATGCCGCGCGTGCTGGCACGCCTGCCCTACGGCTCGGAAACCGTTCCGGTGAAGGGCTTCACCTTCGAGGAAGAGGTGGGTGGCGACCACAACAAATATGTCTGGATGAACGCCGCTTTCCCGATGGGCGTGAACATCAACCGCAGCCACAAGCTCTATGGCTGGGGAACACAGATCCGCGGCGTCGAGAATGGCGGCACGGTACTCAACCTGCCGGTTCACTCTTTCCCGACGGACGACGGTTCGATCGCAATGAAATGCCCGACCGAGGTCGCCATCGACGACCGGCGCGAGGCGGAACTGGCGAAGCTCGGTCTGATGCCGATCTTACACCGCAAGAACACCGATCTCGCAGCCTTCATCGGCGCGCACTCGCTTCAGGATGACGAGACGCGGGCCGGGCGTCTGGTCGACCCCGACGCCCAGTCGAACGAACGGCTGAGCGCCAACCTGCCCTACCTCTTCCCGGTGTCGCGCTTCGCGCATTACCTCAAGGCGATCGCGCGCGACAAGATCGGCTCGTTCAAGGAACGCACCGATATGGAGATCTGGCTGACCGAATGGATCAACCGGTACGTGCTGGCCAATCCGGCCTTTGCCGACGACAAGGCGCGGGCCAAGCGCCCGCTTGCTGCGGCCGAGGTTCAGGTCGACAGCGTCGAAGGCCGGCCCGGTTACTACAATGCCCGTTTCTATCTGCGCCCGCACTACCAGCTGGAAGGCATCAACGCATCCCTCCGGCTGGTGTCGGAACTGCCGTCGGTGAAGGGCTGAAATCGCAGTGAAGTCATCCTGTTTCGTTTTGAAAGCGGTGGAGAAAGACAATGCCGACCACAGAGAGAAGCGATGCTCCTTCAATGAAGATTGATGGGTTTTTGAAAGTTCCGGATATCAAGGGTCCGAGCAAGCGCGACGGCCATGAAGACGAGATCGAAGTGCATGGCGTCGATTACAAGATGATTGCTCCCTACGACCCGAACTCGCTTTCGCGACGCGGCCGTGTGTCGATGGGCATGATCAAATTCTCCAAGCACTACGACAAGTCGTCGCCATATCTGAAGAAGGCTCTGTTCGAGAACAAGGCACTCGACGAGGTGGTGTTTTCGGCACGCCGCACCATTGACGGCGAGACCAGCGACTATCTGGTCGTGACGCTCACCGACGCCTCGATCATGGAATACGACATGCGGCAGGCCGCCGACGAGGCGGACCTCATCGAGGAAGAAGTCAGCTTCGCCTATAAGAAGATCAAGTTCGTCTACGACAAAGACGACGAGATCGAAATGGACGTCTATGTCGGCAAGTGAGGCCAAGCGGCCCGGCGCGAAGGCGCAGCTTGCCGGCAGTTCGCGGGCAAAGCGCGAGGCGGTCCAGCCCTCCCTCTGGGACCGCCTCGTCAACGACTTGCCGGGGCTGACGTCGGAGATCGACGGGCTGCGCCGTCAGCTGGATGAAGAACTCGGCGACGAGCGCGTCGAGGCCCTTCTTGCCGGCAGCGCGCGCGCCGTCGATACCGACGCCGAACTCACATCCGAGCAGAAACGGCGCCTGCACCGGCTGGCCTTCCAGACCGAGCATCGCGCCGAAATCGAAAGCCGCGGCGTGGTCGTTTCGGCGCGCGTATTGAGAGAAGCCGTGCGGCGCGACATCGAGGCCCTGTTCAACACCGAGCGTTTCGAATCCGTGCCGATGCTCTCCGACGCCGAACATGAACAGCCCCTGGACGAACTGCCGTCGCTCACCGACTTTCCGGAGGTGCGCCGCAGCGTGATCAATTATGGCGTGCCGTCCTTTTCCGGCCGCTCGTCACGGGATTTCGACCGCGATGCGCTGGCGCGCGAAATCCGCGCGGTGCTCGCCACCTTCGAGCCGCGCCTGAAGGAAAGCGCCACCACCGTCAACGTCACGCTCGGCGACAAGAACGTCGGCCTCAAGATCGAGATCGACGCGGTGCTGATCATGGCCCCGACGCCGGAGCGTATGCGGCTGCGCACCACGATCAATCTCGACAACGGCCTGGCACGAACCGAATTCCGGGAGACGTGAGATGGATCGGGTCTTCGTGGAGTACTACGAAGAAGAACTGACCCATATCCGGGCGCTGGCCGCGGAATTCGCCGACATGCATCCGGCGGTTGCCCGCAATCTTTCCCTCGATACGGTCCCATGTCCCGACCCTTATGTGGAACGCCTGCTTGACGGCGTGGCCTTCCTGGCCGCGCGCACCCGTCTGAAGGTCGACGCGGAGCGCTCGCGCTTCTCGCGCGCCGTGCTCGATGTGCTTTACCCGGATCTGGTGACGCCGGCGCCGGCGACGGCGATGGCTGTGCTGAAACCCGGCCAGCAGGTGCAGTCGATGATCGCCGGCCACGCCGTCGCGCGCGGCACACGACTGGTCTCCGGCCTCCATCCAGGGCTTTCGACGCGCTCCACCTTCACCACCGCGCAGGAGGTCACGCTGTGGCCGATCGCCATCACCTCGGTCAGCTATTTCCAGGATCGCAGCGCGCTCGCCGCCGCCGGAATCGCGCCGATCGGTGATGTGCGCCGCGAGGCGGCGTTTCGCGTCACCCTCGCCCGGACAGGAAAAGGCAAGCTCAGCGAGCTGTCGCTCGACCGTCTCGACCTTTATTTCGCCGGGCGTGCCAAGGCACCGATGCTTTTCGATGCAATCTTCGGCGCCTGCTCGGCCGTCGGCGCGCGGGCCCAAGGCAAGACCGATCGGTTATCGGCGCTGCCCGAGCCCGAAATGGTCGGCATCCGCGACGACGAAGCGCTGATGCCGCGCACCCGTCCGACCTTCGAGGGATATCGGCTGCTGCGCGAATATTTCATGATCCCGGAGCGCTTCCATTATGTGCGGGTCGCCGGCCTCCAGCCGGTGGTGCGCAAGTGCGATGCGGGGATCGAGATCATCTTCCTGTTCCGCCGCCCCGTGCCCGAACTCGCGGATGTGACGGCCGCCGATTTCGAGTTGTTCGTGACGCCGGTCATCAATCTCTTCGAACGCGAATGCAACGTCATCGAGATCGATCCGCGCAAAACGCGTCAGGTTCTGCACGCCGACCGCACCCGCGCGCGGGATTTCGAGATCTTCCGGGTCTCCCGGGTCGAGGATGCCGACGCGGAGAGCGGCGAGGCGACAATTCCCGAATTGTTCAGCCTGGGGCAGAACAGCGGCAGCGGCTGGGTCTATTCGACCGAGCGACGGCCGCGCCGGGCCACGGAAGACGAGCGGCGCGAGGGCCTGACCCGCACCTCCTACACGGGCGACGATGTCTTTATCGCCGTCTCACGCCCGGCAGGAAGCGCACCAAACCGGCCGCTCAAGCGTCTAGACATCACGGCGCTCTGCACCAACCGCGACCTGCCGATCCTGGACGATACGCCGACGCTGACGCTGGAGACGGCCGATCCGGTCGAAGCGGTACGCTTGCTCGGGGCACTACGGGCGCCGCAGCCGGCAATCCCGGCGTCCCTGCCGGCCGGCGCTGAAGGCGAATCCCGCGCCGACAATCTCGCCTGGCGGCTGGTGGCGCAGCTCTCTCTCAACTTCCTCAGCCTTGCCCAGGAAGGCCGTGGCGTCGATCCGCTGCATGCCTTGCTCGACCTCTATGCCGATCGGGGCGATCCGGGCCTTGCCCGCAACGTGCATTCGATCGTCCGTATCGATTCGCGCCCGGTGATCGAGCGGCTCCAGATCGACGGGCCAATGTGCTTCGGACGCGGCACCGAGATAACACTGCATGTCGACCAGTCCGTGCTGGCGGGTCAAAGCTCGCTGCTGCTTTCGGCCCTGCTTTCGCGGCTGTTCGCCCGCCACGCTGGGATAAACGGATTTGTGCGGACCCGCACGCGGTTGTTGCAGAAGCAGGAGGATGTGCCATGGCCGATGACGCCCGGCAATCGCTACCTGATCTAGAGGAGCCCGCAACGGTCGCAGCCGAACCGCTATCGGAGAGCTTCGACTTTTTCGAGCTGCTGCGACGCCTGGAGCAGCGCCGTGGATTGTTCGGCCATTCCGGAACGGCCGACCGCGAACCGGCGAGACTTGGCCAGCATGTGCGCCTGAGCTTCTCGGCCCGGGATGTCGTCAAGCTCCATGACACCGGGGGCAAGGCCCCGGCGCGAGTAACCGTCGCCAATCTCGGGCTGCTTGGACCGGAAGGACCGATGCCATTGCATCTGACGCGCTGGGTGCTCGACCGGCTGTCGCAGCGCTGGTTCACGGGGGCCGACGCCGAGCAGACCAGCGACACGACCTTCGTCGATTTCGTCAACATCCTGCAGCACCGCATGATGGCGCTTTACTACCGCGCCTGGGCTGACGCGCATCCGGCGGTTCAGGTCGAGCGTTCCGTCGGCGGGCGCGTTCGCGGCATGCTGGAGGCAATGTCCGGGATCGGCCTCCCCGGCACGCAGGATCCCGAACTAGACACTGTGCGACTGCGACAGGCTGGATCGCTCGCCAACCAGGTCGATGGCGTGGAGCGGCTTACCTTGTTTCTCGCCACCGCCTTCAAGGTACAGGTGCAGATCAAGGAATTCGTCGCCGCCTGGATCACCATACCGACGGCGCTGCAGACGCGTCTCGGCAAGGCCTATGCCGTTCTCGGACGCGGTGCGACGATTGGGCCGCGGGTCTTCAGCCGCCAAAGCAGGATCGAATTGCGCGTCGGCCCGCTGAGCCTCGATGACTTCAAGTCGTTCCTGCCCGGCGAACGGCGTCTTGGCCTGTTCAAGAAGGCGGTGCGCGACATGATCGGCGAGACGCTCGACGTCGATCTGCGCATCGTGCTCGCGCGCGACGCCGTGCCGCCGCCACGGGTCGGGACTGTCCAGCTTGGCCGGACGGCCTGGCTGGCACGGCCCGCCGAAAAGGGTGACGCCGACGATCTCAGGTTGCGCACCATCGTGGGTTGGCGGCCGGAAATCGCGGAGGCGGCCGCATGAGCCTGCTGCTGACGCTGGAACAGGGGCCGCGCTCGCAAGTGGTCAGGCAGACCCGGCTGGACGAGGGCGAATTGGTGATCGGGCGCGGCGCCGATGCCGGCTGGCAGATCGACGACCCGGACATGTTCGTCTCGCGCGCGCATTGCAAGATCAGCGGCGGCCGGGCTGATTATTTCGTTACCGACACGTCGAGCAGCGGATTGTTCGTCGACGATTCCGACAGCCCTCTAGGACCTGGCCGGTCGATGCGGCTGCAGAGCGGCATGCGGCTGCGCATGGGCGACTATGTGGTCTATGTCGAGGTTCAATCCAAAGCGAGCCAGACGTCGATCGGCCCTGCGCCGGTCGCCAGTCATCCCATGCCTGCGTGGTCATCGCCGGGAGCGCGAACGCCGGCCAGCATCGGCGGCGACGACTTCTTCTCGGCCAAGGTCGAGGAAGAGCCGCGGCCGCCGCGCCCGGCGGATCTGCCGAACCCGTTCGAGCAGCCTGTTCCTGGGGCTTATGACCGCCCATCGAGCCAACGCAGTTCGCCCGCCTTTGACGATCCGTTCAGCCTCGACCCGGTGGCGACGCCGGACTCCAGCGGTGCCGCTGCTCCAGGTCAGCCAGATCCGTTCGGGTTTGGTGAAATGTCTTCGCGCAACGATGCGCCCGAGCATGCGGCAAAGCCAGCCAGCCTCGATGACGATTTCAGCTTTGGACCGGTCGCGACGCCGCCTCTCACCAACGGCGCCGACTTGGCAGGACGTGCGCAGCATCAGGTTGAAAAGCCGCGAACCGCGCATTCTTGGGATATGCCGGCGCAGGAAGCGGCGTCACCACCGCCGCGCCGCGCCGTTCCAGCGTCAAAGCCGTCGCGCCCCGCGCGGCCTGCTTCCGGTGATATGGCGCTTCGTGCCGCATTTCTACGCGGCATGGGCGTCGACGAGGCCGATTTTCCCGGCCGCGATGCCATCGCCGAAATGGAAAAGTTCGGGCGCGAATACCGGCTGATGCTGGATGGCTTGATGCAACTCCTGCGCAAGCGCGCCGAGGAGAAGGGAAGCGCCCGCGTCGCCCAGACGGTGGTCGGTGCTTCCGAGGTCAACCCGCTTAAATTCCTGCCGACGGTCGAGGATGTCATCGTCACCATCATCTCGGAACGCAGTCCGGGCTTTCTCTCCGGCGAGGCGGCGATTTCCGATGCGGTGCGCGATCTTGCGCAGCACCATGTGCGCGCCTGGCGGGGGGTGCAGGCCGCACTCAGGCGCATGATCGACCGTTTTGACCCGGCCGCTATCGAGGAAGAACTCAAATCCAATTCCGCCATCGGCAATCTGCTCTCCGGCGGGCGCAACGCCAAGCTGTGGGAGCTCTACCAGAAACGCCACCGCGACATCGCCCAGAGTGCGGAATCGAGTTTCCTGGGCGAGATCGGCGCGGACTTCAGGGACGCATATGAAGAGGAGTAGGACATGATCGACAGACGCGAATTCGTCGTTGCCCTGGGCGCTACGGGGTTGCTTGCGGCTTGCCAGAGCGGCCCGCCGAAACCATCGGTTATCTCGGTCAACGTGACCGGCGGCGCCGGTATGAATCCAGGACCGGGCGGTAGCGACCGGCCGGTGACGGTTCTGGTGATGCGGCTTGCCAGCACCGGCAAGTTCAACTCGGCAGACTATTTCGCGCTGCAGGGCAACGCGAGTTCGGCGCTCGGGGCCGACCTCCTCGGCTCCGACACGATCTCGGTCGCGCCGGGCAAGACGGCGGCCAAGACCATAACGGTCGAACCGAACGCAGCGGCCCTCGGCTTCGTGGCCCTGATCCGCGAGCCTGGCGGACGCAACTGGCGCACGACCAAGTCGGTGTCGCTAGGGTCGAAATTCACCATCAACGTCAGCCTCGGCAAGGGCGGCATTTCCGCGTAGCGACAAAGCAGCAGATGGTTGCGTGCAGAGAGTAGCGGCATGAGCGATGCAAACAGGGTGCTGTGGTCGGAGGGCCTGTTTCTCAGGACCCAGCATTTCCAGCAGCAGGATCGGTTCTTCGAGGGCATGGTGCGCGGCGCATTGCAGGCCGGCCAGCTCCATACTTTCGGCTTCCAGCAACTGACCCTCGACCAATCGCTGCTCGACGCCGGCCAGGTCTCGATCGTGTCCGCCCGTGGCATTTTCCCGGACGGCACGCCTTTCTCCATCCCGGAACTGATGGATGCCCCGAAGCCGCTGCCGGTCACGGCCGATACCGGTGCCGGTCCGGTGTTGGTCGCACTGCCGCTCGAGCCGCCCGGTGGCGTCGGATTCGACCCGGCGCATGCGGCATCGACGGGCGCGCGCTACCACGGCAAGGTCGTTTCGGTGCGCGACGCCGTCCAGAGCGGCGCCGATCCGGAAGAGATCGAGATCGCCCGACCGCAAGCGGCCCTGATCGCGCCCGGCAAATCGGTCGGCGGTTACACCGCCTTGCCGATCGCCGACATAAAAGGTGTGCGCGCCGACGGCGGCGTCTCGCTTGATGAGACGTTCCTGCC
This sequence comes from Mesorhizobium sp. B2-4-14, assembly GCF_006442155.1. Taxonomy (NCBI): domain Bacteria; kingdom Pseudomonadati; phylum Pseudomonadota; class Alphaproteobacteria; order Hyphomicrobiales; family Phyllobacteriaceae; genus Mesorhizobium; species Mesorhizobium sp. B2-4-14. The sequence continues at coordinate 102,899 of NZ_VFVA01000002.1, forward strand.
GCCGACGCTGATCACCGGCGCGGTCCACTGGTACCGGCAATTGCTGCAGGAGGTCGTCACCGGCCTCGACCAGATCGCCGAAGCGCATGGCAAGATGGTGATGGGCGGCGCCGGCCGCAGCGTCGAAGACCTTTTGATGCTACACCTCGCCAATGCCGCTCGCCCACGGCTTGCCCATATGCTTGCCCAGGATGTCTTTCATCCGGCCGAACTCTATCTCGAACTTGCGGGACTCGCCGGCGAGATGGCAACCTACGGCTCGAGTTCGCGGCGGCTCGGCGAACTGCCGGCCTATGACCACATGGCACCTGGCCCCCCCTATATGGCGCTGGCGGACGCCTTGCGTTCGCTCATCCTCAGCCTGCGCTACATCGAGCCGAAATCGCGCGCGCTGCCGGTGATGCGGCACGCGACCAATGTCTGGAAAGTGCGCATCGACAACCCGAAGCTTTTGGTCGCCAGCCGGATCGTCATCCGCGTCGGATCGGAACTGTCGGAAGACGCGCTGCGCAAGATCTTCGTCAACCAGGCGACAGTCGGCGCCGCCGATCAGTTCGAAGGGCTCTGGAAGTCCCGCCTGCCGGGCATTCCGCTGAAGCCGCTTCATTCTCAGCCCCGCGAGATTCCCTATGATGGCGACCGGCTGTGCCTGGAACTGGATCAGAAAAGCGAGCATTGGGCCTCGTTGCTCGACGCCCCCGGCTTCGTCATTGGCGTTTCCGGTGTCCTGCCGAGCGAGCCGCAGGTCGACTGCTATTCAGTGAACAGGTGAGGCCATGAGCCGGGATGATCCTTTCGGACTGTCGGAGGATCGAGAGCGCACCCGCATCAGGCTGTCTGGCGCCGTGCCACGGCCGATGGCGCCGCTGGTATCGGGCGCGCCGGTCAAAAGGGCGCGCGCTCATCCCAACACGCTCATCAACATCTTCGCGCCATTGCTCGAATTCGCGCCCGAACTCGAAAGCGCGCTGGCGCCGGAGAACCCGGAAGTGATGCGGACGCGCCTGCTCGACGAGCTGGTTCAAGCACGCGACGCCACGATGGCAGCGGGCTCCTCGCTGGAGCGCGCGGACCAGGCGGCCTGGGCCGTGGCGGCGTTGCTCGACGACCTCGCGCTCAACACGCCCTGGGGCGGCGCCAGCGCCTGGCCGCGCCAGCCGCTGGTGGTCATGCTGCGCGGCGACGTCGATGCCGGCACCCAGTTTTTCACCCGCCTTGACGAGTTGGAGCGTCATCAGAACCGCGACCGCGAGATGCTGGAGCTTCAATACTACTGTCTGGCGCTCGGCTTCCGCGGCAAATACCGGGTGCCCGGCCGCGCCGGCGACCGCTCTCTCAATGCCGTGCGTGTGGCAGCCGCGCGCTTCCTGCGCAATGCGGACGCCGAGGACGCGCCGCTGTCGCCGAACTGGAAAGGCGTGATCGCTTCAGACGAGCCGCAGCGCTTCATCGTTCCGATCTGGGTGATGCCGCTTGCCGCGGTTGTCATCGCCGCCGCCGCTTATGTCGGTCTATCGATGGGCTTGAGCGGCCAGGCGGTCGAACTCTCCGCGCTCGTGCGCACGCTGCCGCCGGCCTCACGTGGCGACGTCATCCGCGCCGCACCCAAGCAAGATGCTCCCGAACCTGAACCGCCACAGCCGGTCGATTTCGCGCTGCTGCCCGAGTTCAAGGCCGAAGCGCCGGCGAACCTCAAGGGCGCGCTCAGCGGCACCGAGAGCGTCTCGCTGGCCAAGCTGATCATCCAGTCCTCCAACCCCGAGCTCTTCCAATCCTCGCGGCCGACACTGTCCCAAGGCTATGAGCCGCTGATCGAGTCGATCGCCAAGGTGATCCTCGCCAATCAGGAGCTGATTGGAAACATCACGATCGTCGGTCATACCGACAATGTGCGCCTGCAACGGTCCAATCCGCTCGCGAGCAACCAGCGGCTCTCGGAGGCACGTGCCCAAACCATAGCGGACCTCCTGGTGCAGGCGGGAGTGCCACAGGAGCGCGTCCATTCCGAAGGCCGCGCCGACGCCGAGCCGGTGGCCGACAACTCGACGCGCGAGGGACGCGCGCTCAACCGGCGCGTCGAAGTCCTGGTCGAGAAGAGGCTCTGAGATGTTCATCCTGCGCTTCCTCTGGGCGGTCATCACCTCGCGGTTTCTCTGGACGCTGATTGGCATTGCGCTGCTTTCGCTTTTGATCTGGGTGTTCGGCCCCATCGTGCAGGTCGGGCGGTACGCGCCATTCGAATCCGACAATGTGCGCATTGCCATCATCGCCGGGCTGATCATCCTGTGGCTGATCTGGCTTATCATCGCGCAACGGCGCGCGATCCGCGCCAACCGCATGTTCGTCGCCGAGATCGCGGCACCCGTGGCCGAAAAGCGGCTCACCCCCGGCGAGGAGAGTGTCGCGGCCGTCGGCGCCAAGTTCGGCGAGGTGATGGCCGAGCTAAAGCGGCGCAAGCTCGGCGGACGGAAATTCCTGCGCGAAATGCCGTGGTATGTGATCGTCGGCCCTCCTGCCACCGGCAAGACCACGGCGTTGCGCCAATCGGGCCTCAACTTCCCAATCGACCTCACCGATGATCTGCAGGGCGTCGGCGGCACACGCAATTGCGACTGGTTCTTCTCCGAGAACGCGGTGTTGATCGACACCGCCGGCCGCTACGTCCAGCAGGAAAGCCAGCCGGACGTCGACGCCGCGGAATGGCTGGGCTTCTTGGACCTTTTGAAGAAACACCGGGGTCGCCGCGCGCTCAACGGCGTCATTGTAGCGCTGTCGATCGATGCGCTCTCGGAGGGCGACGAGGCGATCAAGGCCCACGGCCGCAAGATCCGCCGCCGGCTGGCGGAGCTGAACGATCGGCTGGAAATTCGTCTTCCTGTCTACCTGATGCTGACGAAGGCCGACCTGATCAAAGGGTTCGAAGCCTTTTTCGGCGGCCTGTCGACGACCGCGCGCGAGCAGGTATGGGGAACCACTTTCCCGCTCGATGCCCGCGTCAATGCCGGCACGATCCAGACGGAGCTCGCCAAGCTTGCCACCGAGCTGGAGCGGCGGCTGGTGCCCCGGCTGGAAGACGAGGACAAGCTCGGATCGCGTGCCGAGATCTTCCGCTTTCCGGCGCAGCTGGCGAGCCTCTCCGAGCCGATCCAGGTGCTGGTCGAGGCGATGTTCGGCGAAAGCCGCTATGAGGAAGCCGCCTGGCTGCGCGGCCTCTATCTGACGTCGGCGACGCAGGAAGGCGCGCCCATCGACCGCCTGACCGCGGCGTTGTCGTCCTCCTTCGGACTGCCGCCGCGCCGTGCCATGCCGACGGCGCGCGTCGAGAAACGCAGCTTCTTCCTGAGGAACCTCCTCACCGAAGTCATCTTCAAGGAGGCTGGCCTCGGTACATACGATCCGCTGGCGCAGCGTCGCCGCGCCTGGATCTGGCGTGGCGCTGCCGCCGCCTGTGCGCTCGCGGCTCTGCTGGCAGGCGGGGTGTTCACATGGTCTTACCTCGACAACCGCAATGCAATCACCGCACAGGCCGGTCAGTTCGAAGCCCTGCAGGGGCCGCTCACCGACGTCGCCGCCATGCCGGCCGCGGTCGAGCAGCCGACCATGGATGGCGCGCTGGCGGCGATGGACGCAGTGACGACGGCTCGAACGCAGCCACCGGACGCCGTCCATAACCTGCTCGGCCCGACCGCTTCGGCGGAGCTGGTGCGGGCACAGACCGATACCTACGACCATGCGCTGCGCAATGTGCTCGAGCCGCATATGGTCGCCCTGCTCGAGGCCACGATGTGGCGGCAAATCCGCGATCCGGATTTCATGCTCGGCGCGCTGAAGACCTACCGGATGATGACCGGCCTGTCGCAGATGGACACCGATTTCGCCCAGAACTGGTGGGTGAACAGCCTGCCGCAATTCGCGGCGGCTCCGCCCTTCCCCACTGCCGACGCCGAAGAGCATCAACTTGCCGCTATCCGCCGCATGGCCGTCGACGACAGCTACATCGCCCCGGATAAGCAACTGGTCGCGGAGGCACTGAAGACCGTATGCACGATCTCACTGCCGGAGCGCGCCTACAAGCAGCTGCTGGCCGACCCGGAAGTGGCAGCCGTCAAGGAATGGGTGCCGGCCAATTTCGCTGGGCCGAACGGCGCCAAAGTGTTCGCGCGCCGCTCCGACAAGACGTTGCGCGTCGGTGTTCCTGGCCCTTATACCTATGCGGGCTTCCACGACGCGATCCTCGACCGGGTCGAGGATGTAGCGGGACAGGCGGCCCTCGATCGCGCGGTCTTTGCCGGCGGCTGCTCGGAGAACTCGGAGACCTCGGTTTCGGCGCTCTCCGAGGACATCTTGAAGCTCTACTATGACGATTATATCGCCCAATGGGACTCTTTCCTGCGCGACATGCGGCTTGCGCCGCTTACCGATCTCAACATCGCCAGTGAGAACCTCAAGGACCTTTCAAGCGCCGACTCAGCGCTGAAGCGGCTGTTGACGGCAGTGGTGCAGGAGACCGACCTCACCCGCTCCGACGACACGTCGGCCGACAAAGGTGGCGCTGCCGTCACGACCGGCTCGAAGCTGCTCAGCAAACTCGGCAAGCTGGGCAAGGTCGTGACCACAGGCGCGAAGCTTCTGCCGCGCGCCGGTTCCGCCAGTCAGGTGGACATGACCGGCAGCCTCGTTGCCGAGCATTTCAAGCCGCTCAAAGGCACCATCGCCCAGGTCGACGGCCAGCCGCCGGCGCTCGACGCCGCCGTTGTGGCGCTGACGGCGCTGTCGAATGTGCTGCAGACAGTGACTGCCAATCCCAATCCGCAGGATGCGATCAAGAAGCAGGGCGGCCTTGCCGAACTGACCGGCGCGGTCGCCAGGCAGGCGCAGATCCTGCCTTCGCCGATCAATGACTGGCTGGGCGGCATTGCCGGCGACACCAGCGGCCTCTCGCAGAAGGCCGTGACCAACGAGCTCAACGCCATCTGGCGGGCCGACATACTCCCCTTCTGCCAGGCGGCGCTGAACAACCGTTATCCATTCAGCCCGGACAGTGCGGTCGACGTCAATGTGCGCGACTTTCAACGTCTGTTCGGACCGACCGGCATGATCGATGCCTTCACCAACGACCATCTGATCAACTATGTCGACACCGCCAGCGAGCCGTGGAAGTGGCGGGCCGATTTCGGCCTCGATCCCGCGGCGCTCGCCGCGTTCGAGCAGGCGAGGCATATCCGCGACGACCTGTTTCCCGGCGGCACCGGCCCGGTGATGAACTTTACGCTGGAGCCCAAGGACCTCTCACCCAACGTGGCGCGGGTCACGCTCAACCTCGATGGCCAGAACCTCGTCTACTACAACAATGCGACCAGGCCGCAGCCGATGACGTGGCCCGGCAAGGATGGCACCGGGGTGATTTCGCTCGCCTTCCAACCGGTCGATGGTTCGCCCGAAGTGATGCTCAACGAGACCGGCAGCTGGGCGTGGCTCAGAATGCTGCGCGGCGGCCGCTTCGCCGCGACCAAGCTCACCGACGTCTACAGCCTGCGGCTCGGCACGAAGGGAATGTGGGCCGATTTCGAACTCAAGGCCGCCAGCGTCGAGAATCCGTACACGCTCGAAATGTTCAAGAAGTTCACATGTCCGCCGCAGATCTGATAGTGCCCGGCTTCTACGGCAAGATGCCCGCCACCGGCGATTTCGTGACCCGGCGGCTGCCTGGAGACTTCGTGCGCACATGGGACCGCTGGCTGGCCCAGCACATCGTGCCGTTGTTCGAGCTCGAAGCCTGGCCCCAGAGCATGGCGTTGCGCTTCCTGGCTGGCCCCACCACCTTCGGCGCCTCGGCCGGCATCGTGCTGCGGAGCGCTGACAGGGTCGGAAGGCGGTTTCCGTTGAGCATCGTGGCGCAGCTCGCCGGAACTCCCCTTCAGCTGGCCTACGCCGATACATGGTTCGACAGCATCGAGGACGCTGCCTTCGCCGCACAACGCGGCGAGATGACGCCCGACGAACTGGACGCCGCGCTTGTCGCCCTGCCGGTGCCATGCGTCGAGCAGAATGGCGACGTCGTTGACGACCTGGTCGTTTGGACAGCGCGTTCGGATATTTTCGATGTCGATCCGCAGGCGCCTCAACCGACCCTGGAGCAGATCTTCGCCGCGAACTGGGAGACCAGTTGATGCAGATCTGGAACCAGATGGGCTATCCGCATCAGTTCACCATGGGCATGGACAAGGCCGGCCATGAGTGGATTGTCATTGTGGTGAAAGGCACGTTCGATTTTCCGGCGAAGCCTGGCGGCCTGGTGCAGAAATCGGCGCAGCAGGTCCCGCTCGTCATGGCCGATACGCAGACCGGCGCGCCCGGCTATTCGGCGACGCTCTGGGAGACTGATTTCGCCTTCCGCAAACCGCGCTGCGACGTGATCGCCAACGGTTGCGCCTATGCGCCGGGAGGACGTCCGGCGGAGCGCGTGCCGGTCGGCATCAAGGTAGGCAACTGGTCGAAGCTGTTCGAGGTTGTCGGCCATCGCGAGTGGCGTTCGATTGGGCCGGTCTTCACCGCAACCGCGCCGCAGCCCTTCCTGAAACTGCCGATCTCCTACGACGTCGCGTGGGGTGGCGTCGACCGGCTGGACCCGGAAGACAAGCTTCCCGCCAGCTACAAGTACAATCCCGTCGGCACGGGCTGGTCGCGCTCGAAGAACCAGCGTTTCGTTCCGGGCCTGCGGTTGCCGAACACCCAGGCCGTCGGCGAAGAGATCCGCTCGCCGTTCGGCGAGTACAAGCCGATGAGCTTCGGGCCAATGGGCCGGGGCTGGCCGGGCCGCATCGAATATGGCGGCACCTACGATCAGAACTGGATCGACAACGTTTTTCCCTTCCTGCCCCAGGATTTCGACGAACGCTATTTCCAGATGGCGCCGCCCGACCAGCAGATCGACCATCCAAGAGGCGGGGAGGAGGTGGTGCTCGTGAATTTGACTCCAGAGGGACGTGTTGGCTTCCGGCTGCCCTCGACGGCACTGCCGATCACCTTGTTCAAGGGCAACGAGAAGTCGTTGGAGGCGAGCATTCACCCGGACACTATCCTGCTCGATCCCGAGAACCGTCGATTCTCGCTCGTGTGGCGTGTTTCGCAGCGCATCCAGAAGACTATCCTCGATTTCTCGGAATGTTGGGTCGGTCCGCCGACGGAGTCGATGCTGCGTGCCCGTGCAACCGGCAGGGACTATGTCCGAAGCGAGGGAGCCGCGTCCGAGGAGGTGGAAGACGCATGAGTACGAGGCTCGACATAGCCTCTGTCGGCATGGTGACGGCCGTCGGTCTCGATGCACCCTCGGCCTGCGCTGCAATGCGTGCGCGCCTCGACGGCTTCCAAGAGACGAGATTCGTCGGCTCGGGAACCGATCTGCTGATCGGCGCGCCCGTGCCGCTGCCACGGGACTGGATCGGCGAAAAACGTATGGCGCACCTGGCCGCAGCCGCGATCTGCGAGGCGTTCGAGACTATCCCTCAGGCGCGTGGCCAGACCGCGCTCATCCTTTGCCTCGCCGAGGAAGATCGCCCGGGCCGTCCGGCCGGCGATAGCGTGCGCCTGCTCCGCAATGTTTCGGAGATTACCGAAATCGAACCCAACATGCGCTCACGTATTGTCGCGCATGGCCGGACTTCCGGACACATAGCACTTGATCAGGCGCGCAGGATGATCGCTTCGGGTGAGGTTCCCTATGTGATGATCGCGGGCGTAGACAGCTATCTGACGGCGCCTGCCATCGCTTATTATCTCGGCGAAAATCGCCTGCTTGCCGCTGACAATCCGAATGGCTTCATTCCAGGCGAGGCTGCAGCCGCCGTTCTATGCACGGGCTCGCGTGGCGACGGCCTCCGCCTCTTCGGACTGGGTTTGGCGCGTGAATCCGCAACGATCTACAATGCCGAGGATCTGCCGCTGCGTGCCGACGGCATGACGTCCGCTTACAGCGCTGCATTCAAGGAAACCGGCATCGAGATGAACCGGCTTGGCTACCGCATCGCCGATCTCATCGGCGAACAATATTGGTTCAAACAGAGCGCCCTGGCGAGCCTGAGGTTGCTACGCGGCCGTCACGATTTTCAGGACATCTGGTCGCCCGGCGAATCCCTCGGCAATGTCGGCGCGGCCGTGGTCCCGCTGATGATCGGCATGGCCTGGATGGCGGCCCGCAAGGGATACGCCGCCGGCAATCCAGTGCTGATCGAAGCGTCGAACGATGCCGGTGCCTGCGGGGCGGCAATCCTCGCCGCGAGGGCAGCCTGATGACTGTCTACGCGAACGGTCTCGAAGTTGCCTGCAAGGCACAGGCCAACAAGGTGATCGCCGCCTTTCCGGACGTCTGCTTCACGCCGCCCGAAAACCCCGCGACGCCGCCGGGCGTCCCCATTCCCTATCCCTCGTTCGGACTTGATTCCGATACCGACAACGGCACCGGCACCGTCAAGATCGGTGGCGAGACCATTACCCAGAAGAATAAGTCGTACTACACCAAGACCAGCGGCACAGAGGCCGGATGCGCCGCCAAGAAAGGCGTGATCACTTCGGTCAATACCGGCAAGGAATATGCTGTCGCCTGGTCGAGCGACGTGAAAGCCGATGGCGAACCCGTCAGCCGCATGACTGACCTGTCGACCAACAATCATGCTTCTCCGACCGGCAACGCACCGCCTTGGCCAAAGATCGGAAAATTGAAGGTCGGCAAGCAGTCCTGCGCGTCAATTCTGGCAAAGCTCGGCATGAAGGTGCACCGCTACGGCGACGCCAGCAAGGAATGCTCGTCCAATCAGCAATCGGACCACATCCTGCAGAATGCCTGTTTCCAGAATTCGCGCGGCGGCCAGGCCATCAGCACGACGCCGAGCTATACGATGAACGATGCGCCCTGCGTCTGCCTCCAAGACGCCACCGATCCCAACACCGAGCATGGCCGCAAAACAGCCGCCCAAGGCGAATGGGCAAAGGCACAGCGCGCGAAAGGCACGAACCCAAGCTACGAGGAAGTTCGGGAAGCCAATATGGAGGCCATGAAAAAGGCCAAGAACATCCCGGATGGACCACGAGGCAAGGAGCACCCCGCCATCGAATGCCTGAGGATGATTTGCGACATTCACTTCAAGGAGATGATGAGCGGACCGGAGAAAAAGAAAGACAGCACCGAGGCGCGTGCACCAGCAACCGGCAAGTTCAAACCAACCCCATCGAGCACGGTTCGCAGACGCTAGGAGAGATAACATGGCTGATTATAGCGTAACGGTAAATGGCACGGTTGCAGCGGATGACGGGACCATTTTCTCCGCCGTCGCGTATTACGACGGAGAGAGTTTTTACTCATTCGTCATTTCGGAATCCGACGTGGCCAGCGACGACAATCAGACTGAACGAATTTACGAAAAACCATGTTGGTTCACCGACATATGGCGCTCCGGTTCCGGTCGTCTCTATGTGTGCGACGACAACGGCATGGTGCATTCGGGCTCGGGGAGCGAATGGACGTCAAGCCAAGTTTCGCCTCGCCACTTGAATACCGTCTGGGGCTTCGACGACAACACCGTCTACGCCGGGGGATCGGAGGGGGTTGTCTATCGCTGGGATGGCGCACGCTGGGCCGCCGTTAGCCCCGCGCTCGGCAACACCATTCTTTGCATTGCAGGGTCGTCGCCGAGTGACCTTTATGTATCCGGCGAAGGAGCGCTTTTCTGGCACTATGACGGCAGGCAGTGGACTCAAATCCAGTTGCCGACCAACGCGATCCTGGTTGGACTGCTGGGATTGTCGTCGACGGATGTCCTGGTCTCAGGCAGCGCAGGGACCCTGTTTCGCGGGGCGGGCCTTGCCTGGACCGACGTCTCGCAACGCGGTCGGGATTTCTACAAAATGGCATTCTACCGGAAGACAATCCACATTGCCGGCGGCGGACAGGGGGTGTTCACGTTCGACGGGGCAACGGTTTCCAACCTGAAAGACGGTTTTCCCGTCTACCGTCTTTCGTCGAACGGCTCGTATCTAACGGTGGCCGGCGGGAACTCAGCCATAAGATATGACGGCTCGGAATGGGTCGGGCCTGACTACACCTGACGGCCTGAGACGGCCGGCGTGTCTGGGTTGGGCTTCGCAGCCAGATAAGCCCGCACCCTTCTGAGGTCGAGATCGGCAATGCGCAACGCCTCTTTGATCGACAGCATGCGCACGACGAATAACTCCCCGGCTTCGGGATATTCGGCGTAGCGCTCGCTCGCGATCTCGATGCCGACCTCGCCAGCCACTCGCAATCCGTCAAGATGCGCTTCCAAACGCTCGACGAGTCGGGCAAGCCGCTCCTCATCCATGTCCGGATTCTTGCCGGGGGTGAGCAGGTTGTAGTCGTAAACAGTCCAGAGGAACGCAGCCATCTCAGCGTGTTGGCGGACAATCTCGTGAAGAACGGGCGCTGGCATCAGTTCAGATTGACCGAGCCACCGCGGAGGCGGTTGGTGGCACTTGCGTGGCTGGTCACATAGGTGCCGCGGATGGTGATGTGCCCATCCTTTTCCATGATGATCGTAGCTTTGCCGCACCGCAGCTCAAGACGTTCATTCGCAGTGATCCTCATTTTCTCACCGTCTCTGATGACGTGGGGAACATTTGACCGGTGCGCGGGATCGATGATGCGCCCGACAATCAACGGTCGACCGGGATCTCCATCCTGGAACAACAGCGCCACCTCCGCGCCGATCATGTCCGACGTGAGCTCAGTGAGGCTGCGCGCGGCCGCTGCTGTTTCTCGAGGGTTTCCCGGGAAGACGACAAGGGGCGCGTCCTCGCCGAAGCCCAGGAATATGCCAATCACCACGCCTTCAATTCGCTCTACGATCTTTGTCATCGAGGCCCCTCAGTTCTGCTTTATCTCCGAGCCTTTCATGGTGATGTCGCTCGATGCCTTCACATTGATCTTACCCGACCCATTCACGGTAATATCCTTGCCGGAAATGTTGATCGTGCCGTCCTTCTTCATAGCGATCGCAGCCGAGCCGCATGTAATTGTGATGGCATCGCCAGCTTCAATGATCAGGGTCTTGCCGACCTTTATGGCTCCGTCCTCACCGACCTCTACCAGACTGCCTTTGGCTATTTTCAACGCCCGCGAACCGCCGACATCGGTCGCATCGTCCTCGGCAATCTTGGCGTCCCGTCCCTTGCCGATCTGGGAGGCATGCGCTCCACCTATGTTGAAGCTCTGGTTTGCGCCAACATCGACCGATTGGTTTGCCCCCACCGTCCAGCTGTCCGATGTGCCAATGCTGTGGCTCTGTCCCGCACCGACGGTCACGCTCCGCGAGGCCCCGATCGTGTTCGTCTGCACCGCTCCGACACTTCGCGTCTCGGAAGCCCCCACCGTGTCGACGCGCGCGGCACCCACCGTGATGGTCTGGACGATCGCCACGGTCTGCGAATGACTGGAGTCAATGTTTTCCGTCGAATTGCCAACGACATGGATGGTCTCGTTGGCGCCGACGGTCAGCGAGCGGTTCGCGCCCACCGTCTCGGTGTCATTGCTGCCGATATGGGTGGTCTGATCGACGCCGACCTTGACGGTCTTGTTGTTGCCGACGTCCTCGTCAAGATTGTGGCCCACGGAATGCTTGGCGTCGTGATCGATGCGATCGGACTGGTCGTGCTGCACCGTCTTGTTACGGTCGTGCTTGATCAGCAGATGGTGGTCCTTCTGAGCCTGGAAATTGACGAGTTCGGAACCAGCCTTGTCCTCGAACATCAGCTCGTTGTAGCCGCCGCCCCCTTTCGAGGAATTGGACTTCCAGCCAGATTGCGTCGCGTTGCCCGGCAGCGCGTAAGGCGGCATCTCGGCGGCGTTGTACACGCGGCCGGTGATGATCGGCAGGTCCGGATCGCCCTCAATGAAATCGACGATGACCTCCTGGCCGATGCGCGGGATCTGGATGAAGCCCCAGCCGCTGCCGGCCCAGGTCTGCGACACGCGCACGAAACAGGACGAGTTCTGGTCCTTCTTGCCGAGGCGGTCCCAATGGAACTGCACCTTCACTCGGGCATATTTGTCGGTGAAAATCTCCTCGCCCGAAGGACCTACCACCGTCGCGGTCTGCGGGCCACGCATGATCGGTCGCGGTGTAATGCGCGCTGGCCGGTAGGGCAATTTGGTGGGCGCAACGCCGAGCACCACCTTGAAGTTCTCGCTATGGGCCTCATTCTGCGTCCGGTAACCCGGATCGAACAGCCGGTATTCGGCGCTGACCACCAGATATTCCTGGTTCTGGTCGTCGCGCGGAAAACTTTCCAGCGTGAATTTGCAGCCGGAAAAGAGGCCGCGCACAGTGCCAACCGCTGTGCTGTGCTGGTGAACGGCCTGCAGTTCCTCACGCCGGATGCCGGCGATCGTGTCGCCGCGCCCGACATCCAGATGCGCTCCGGGCTGCCGATAGTTCTCGCCCGAAGCCTCCTTGTGGCTGAAGGGTTGGGAGGACTTGGCCATCAGGTCGGCGCCGGGCTTCTCGAAATCATAATCCGTATGAGCGTAGGCGCCCGGACGCACCGCACTGCCTGGAATCCATTCGGTGATGTATTCGACATCGCGTCGCGAGCCATGGCCCTCGAAATTGTAAAGCACCTTCTCGTAGCCTGGCGCTGGCTTCAGCTTGTTCATCGCGTCGCACAGCACGAGCGTGTGCTTGCCCTCATCATGCTCGAAGAAATAGAAAATGCCTTCGTGTTCGAACAATCGCTGCACGAAATCGAGGTCGCTCTCGTCATATTGGACACAGTATTCGCGCGACGGATAGAAACCCTGCAGTCGCTTCTCGAATTTTGCGATGCCGTATTTCGCAAAGATCTTTTCGACGATCTCGACAGCGGTCATGTTCTGGAAAATGCGGCAGTCGGTGGTGTTGCCGAGGAACCAGAGCCATGGCCTGACGCTGGCCTCGTAATAGGCCAACCGATCCTCTATGCGCGTTAGCTTGAAATCCGACACCAGCCCGCTGAACCAGCGCTTTGGATCGGATTCACCTTCGACGGAAACGACGCCGCCCAGCATCTTGAGCGGATCGACATCTCGGCTCTTGCTGACGAACCCGACGGTATAGGCGAAACATCGGCTGATCTCGTCACGACCGACGAGATGAGTAAAGGTCAGCACGTCGGCGCCAACCGGCGTCTGTACAACCGTGGCACGTTCGTTCGGCATGGGTCGTGCCCCTCCTCGACGCGGCCAGTGTGATGGATTGAAGCCCCGCCCTCACGTTCGGAAGGTTTTCGAATTCACCGCATCGGATCGCTGCAAGCGTAGCATATGTTTGATGAAGGCCAAATAAGAGCAAGGGCTAAACCATGGCGTGCGTTCATATGAAACGCACCTGTCCCACTGCGCTGGCAAGCTGCTAGAATGTCTAGGATTCAGGATTGCCAGTGGTTTCGAATGTTCATTTCGCTCCAGATCAGCAATGTTGACAGGCTGCCGCCAGGCATCGCGAAGAGCTACGGCGCCCGCGACCGCAGCTTCGAAATCGGGCGTGAAAATTGCGACTGGACGCTGTCCGACCCCGACAAGTTCATCTCGGGCCGGCATTGCGAAGTCCGCTACCAGGCGGGCTCGTTCTGGCTTTTTGACGTCTCGCGCAACGGCACTTTCGTCAACGGCTCCAGCCAGCGCATGAATGCGCCGCACCGGCTAACCCAAGGCGACCGGCTGCTGATCGGCCGTTATGTCATCGTCGTTGCCATTGACGAAGAGAGCGTTGCCACCGGTCGTCCGCAAGCCAGGACCGGTTCGACGCAGCATGAGTTGCCACCGTCGACGGGAAGGCAGCTTGAACCCGGCGGTGTGCAATTCCCCAATCCGGCGCAGCAGCGCCCCGTCGAGGCAGCGCCGCTGTCGACGTCTCCGGCACTGCAGCCCAGCCCGGCTGTCGCTGCCATGCAGCCAGTGGAAGCGGACGGGATACTTCGCGATATCGCCAAGGCAGCCGGCTTATCGCCGGAGTTATTGCAGTCGCGTAACCCGCATGACGTCGCCGCCGAGATCGGCGCGGTGTTGAGAACCACCGTCGAGCAACTGTCCTTGCTGCTCAAGGCGCGCGCGGCGGCCAAGGTGCTCGCCAAAAGCGCGAACCGCACGATGATCGGCGCCGAGGACAACAACCCGCTGAAATTCGTTCCGGGCACCGACGACATATTGGAGATCATGTTTGCCAAGCGCCGGGCTGGCTATCTCGATGCCAGGCATAGCATCGAGGACGCGTTCCGCGACCTGAAGACCCACGAAATCGCGACCTACGCCGCCATGCAGGCCGCGCTCTCGAGATTGCTCGACGACCTGTCGCCGGAGGCGACCGCCAAAAGAATCCCGCCGGCGTCCTTTTCATCCAGGAAAAGCCAAGCCTGGGATGCGCTCGTCGCAACGTGGCGGACGATGGAGGACAAGCACGAAAACGGCATGCTGGATGTCTTCCTTGCCTATTTCGCCGACGCCTACGCCAAGGCTGGCAAGCAGAAATAGCCATGCTCGGCAAAAGTCGCGAACACGGCTCTTACAGGCTGTGCGACCGGCCTCGTGGGAAATCCGCTTCTTTGGTCATCCTGCTTTCCGATTTCAATCGGCTTGCTGTGCGACTAGGATAGCACGTGGGAGCTTGCCTGGCTGGCAAAGCAGCGTGGCTTGGAGCGTGTGCAGGAATGTCATGTTTCGGCAAGATCGGTCTTTCCGTGCGGCTCGTTGTTGATACTCAGTCCGGTGCGCAGCTTTCATCGGGCCTGAAAGAAGCTCGTTGGACCTCGACGATGGTGCGCCGATGAGCTCGAAGGACGACCCCTCCGAGCCGCCGGACAAAACCGTCATCCGCGCGCCGCGGCCAAGGCAAAAGCCGCTCGTGGCTCCCGGTAGTTCCGGTCCGCGAAGTGTGCGACCTCGTCCATCGCCCGCCAGGGAATCGACCGTATTCGACCCCGGCGTCGGCCGGCAGGTGCCGCCCGGCTGGTCGTCCGGAACCGTGGTCGTCCAGGAGGCCAAGCACGGAATGATGCCCGCAGCGACACCGGCATTGCAGCAGGATGTCTTGCTCGACGCCACTGCTGGCGTGGAGTATGCCGCCGCAAATCCTCTCCTTGCCGCTGCGGGCCCTTTGCTTCTGCTGTTCGGTCAATTGCGGCTGATCCCGGTCGAACGGCAAGCGGCGGCCTTGGCGGAGCATATAGCAGACGCCATCGAGACCTTCGACCGTACCGTCGCCAAAGCCGGCATCGTGGAAGAAGATGCGCGGATCGCGAAATTCGCACTTTGCGAAACCGCCGACGATCTCGTCGGCAACCTGCCCTGGCCGAACAAGGAAACCTGGCTTCAGCACAGTCTGGTGGTGCAGTTCTTCCACATGCAACCGACAGGCGCCAGCTTCTACGAAGCGCTGAACAATATCCTCGCCAAGCATGAAGCGCATTACGACCTGCTCGAATTGATGCATGCCTGCCTGTCGCTGGGATTCCAAGGCCAGTACCGGGGATTGCCTGGCGGGCCGAACATGCTCGAACGCGTCCGGCGCGACGTCTACGACACCCTACGCTATTTCAGGCCGCGCCCCCCCGAGGACATTTCTCCGCGGTGGCAAGGCATGGCTGCGGCGATGGCCAAGCCAAGGAGGAGGCTGCCGCTCTGGGCGATTGCGGCTGCCGCGACGGCTCTGGTGACTGCCGCCTTCTTCGGTCTACGGATATTGATCACCGATGAAGGCGATGCAACCGCCGGCGAGTTGCTGGCGCTCAATCCTTCTACCCCGGTTACCATTGAACGCGCCAGTGTGGCGGCACCCGCTGAACCGGTGCAAGCCAACCCGCCGCCGCCAGTTCCTCCAAGCACCACGCAGATCGACCGCATCCGCGCTACACTCGCCAAGGAGATCGCCGCTGGCGGACTGAGCGTCGGCACGAAGGGCGACTTTATCGTTGTCGAGATCAGCAACCAGCTTTTGTTCGCATCCGGCCAGGCTGAGTTGAAGGCACAGTTCCAGCCCATCGCGGCGGATATCGCCACGGCGCTCGACGCCGAACCCGGACCGATCAGGATCGTCGGCCACACCGACAATGTAAAGCCGAAGAAGTCGAGCACGTTCAAATCGAATTTCGATCTCTCCGTCGCGCGCGCGAAAGCGGTGCAGGCCATGATGGCCAAGCAATTGAAGGATCCATCGCGTCTGAGCGTCGACGGCAAGGGCGAAGACGAGCCCATTGCCGACAATGCGACGGCGGATGGCCGCGCCAGGAACCGCCGCGTCGACGTGATGATCCCAAAGGACGAGACGTTGTGAGCGGGCGCGGCGAGGAGCGGCTGATCCGCTGGGCGCTGCGGATATTCAGTATGCTTGCCTTGGCCGGCTACTCGGCCGCCGTCTGGTATGCCGGACCGCTGATCCGCTTCGCCGATACCCACCCGCTTGGATCCATCTGGCTCAGGGCAGTGATCATCGGCGTCACCATTGCGGTGCTGGCGCTGTTCTATGGCATTCGCTTCTGGCAAAGGCGCAAGGCGCAAAAGGCGCTCGAAACGGCCATTGTGCGCGGAGACGAGCGGAACGACGATTCACAGGCGCTCGAAGCGCGCATGAGCGAAGCCATCGCGACGCTGAAGCGGACGAGCGGCAAGCGCAACTTCCTCTATGATATTCCCTGGTACATCATCATCGGCCCGCCAGGCGCCGGCAAGACAACGGCCCTGGTCAATTCCGGGCTGAAATTTCCGCTTGCGGGCTCCGGCAATGCCCAGCCGGTGGCCGGCGTCGGCGGCACGCGGTCATGCGATTGGTGGTTTACCGATGAGGCGGTGCTGATCGACACGGCCGGCCGCTACACGACGCAGGAATCGGACCGCGAGCGCGACAAGGCAAGCTGGCTTGCTTTCCTCGGATTGCTCAAGAAGAACCGCACCAGGCAACCGATCAACGGCGTGATCCTCGCCATCAGCCTCGCTGATCTCATTGGTCTCGACGACCAGCAAATCGAGGCGCATGTCGCCGAGATAAGAAACCGCCTGCGCGAATTGCACGAGGTGCTGAATATCCAGTTTCCCGTCTATCTGCTTTTCACCAAAGCCGATCTCGTCTCCGGCTTCATGGATTATTTCGGTGAATTCGACGAGGCGCGCAGGCGCAAGGTGTGGGGCGCGACGTTCCAGACCGCTGATCGCACAAGGAACATGGCCGGCGAGGCACCGGCCGAATTCGACGGGCTGGCGAAGCGCTTGGCAGAAGAAGTTGTCGATCGCCTGCAGGAAGAGGCCGACCCTGTGGCGCGCATAGCCATATTCGGCTTCCCGGCGCAGTTTGGCGCACTCAGGAACCGGATAACGCATTTCATCGGCAGTTTGTTCGATGCCTCTCGATTGCGGGTGAATGTCAGCCTGCGGGGTCTCTATTTCTCCTCCGGTACTCAGGAAGGAACACCGTTCGACCAGGTGCTGGGCACAATCGGCCGCAGCTTCGGCAGTGCCTCGCAGGCGCATCTTTCCGGCACCGGCAAGAGCTTCTTCCTGCACGATCTCCTGACCAATGTGATCTTCGCGGAATCGGGCTGGGTATCCTTCGACCGGACGGCCGAACGGCGCGCCAGGCTTGCTAGGCTTGGTGGCCTCGCCGCGATTGCGCTGGCCGCCCTGGCGGCGCTCGGCGTGCTCGGCCTCAGCTTCTTTGCCAACAAATCTCTGATCGCCTCCACCAGGCAGGCCATGGCGCACTATCGCGACAGCGCGGATTCGCTGCTCAAGAGCACGACGGTGACCGACGTCGACCTGGAAAACGTCATCGGCCCGCTCGACCAGCTGCGCAACCTGCCGGCCGGGTACGAGAATGGCGATCAGGGAAAGCCGATCGAGGAGACGTTCGGGCTTAGCCAGCGCGAGAGGCTGCTGTCGGCCTCCAGGGCTGCCTATCGGCAAGCGCTCGAGCGGACATTCCGCTCCCGGCTCCTGGTGCAGGCGGAGCGGACCATCCAAGCCAGGATGGCCGATCCTATCGCGCTCTACGAGCCGCTGAAGATCTACCTGATGCTGGGCGGCAAGGCTCCCAAGGTCGATGAAGAGCTGATCGTTTCCTGGATGAGGCAGGATTGGGAAGAGAACCGCTATCCCGGCGAGAACAACCGCCAGGGCCGCGCACAGCTCGAAAAGCATCTGCGCGCAATGCTTGCACTCGACGACGCCTATGATCCCGCCTTCGAACTCAACCAGCCGCTGATCGAAGCCGCGCAACGCTCGCTTGGGCGCATGAGCCTTGCCGACCGCGCTTCGGCGCTGATCAAGTCGGCGATCTACGCCGCAAGACTGGAGAACTTTTCCGTCGAAGCGAAAGCCGGCCCTGAGGCGCAGCTCCTGTTCGAACGCGTGGATGGCAGCGACCTCGCTGATCTCAATGTTCCCGGGCTTTACACGCGCGCCGGCTTCAACCGCTTCTTCCTGCCGCAACTCTCGCGCATCGCGCAGATGCTCGTCAACGACCAGTGGGTGCTTGGTGGCGGCGGCGAACAGGGCGGCATCGACCAGGACCTGCCCAAGCTCGGTCCCGAACTGATCGACCGCTATAGCAAGGAATTCTCCTCCGCATGGAACGGTGTACTCGACCAGCTGAAGTTCAAGGCGTTGCTCAAGGACAGGCCTCAATACCTGGCGCTTTCCGCCCTCGCCGCGCCGGACTCGCCTCTCGATCAGCTCTTCACGGCGGTCGCCGATGAGACCGCATTGACGAAGGAGGACACCATGGCCGAAGGCGAGAGCAGCGCGGCACGGGAGGACCCCGCCAGCATGGCCAAGGGTCTCGCACGCATCGGCCTGCAGATCGCCGGCGGCAAGTCACAGAGCCGTGCCGGCTCTGGGTCGGCTGTTGCGCAGAATGCCGGCGCGAGCGTCGAGGCACAGTTTCGATCCTTCCAGTCCCTAGTCAGCGGCGCCAGCGGACGGCGGCCGCTCGATGCGTTGACGCGGAATTTCCGCGACATCTTTCAAAGCCTGAAGCTGTCCGCCGATGTCCCTTCACAGACCGAACGCTTCAACGCCAACCTGCAGCTGCAGATCTCCACGCTGCGCGCCAATGTCTCGCGCCTTCCGAAGCCGCTTGCGCACATGATCAACGCGGCAGCGGACGAGTTTGAGGGCAATGTCGCCGAAGCCTCGGTGGCCAACCTCAACAAGAATCTCGACCAGACGGTCACACAAGTCTGCGAGCAGGTGGTCAACGGTCGCTATCCCTTCGCCAGCGACGGCACGGAAGAGATATCGATAGCGGATTTCGCCAAGCTTTTCGCGCCGGGCGGGCTGATGGACCGCTTCTTCGCGCAGAACCTTGCGCCGCTGATCGACATGACCGGCCAGGAATGGACCTGGAGACAGGATGCCCGCACCAGCCGCGACCTGGCGAAGTCGACCTTGAAATCATTTGAGTCGGCCGCCGAAATCCGCAGCGCCTTCTTCCCTTCCGGCGGCTCGGTGCCGTCGGTTTCGATCACCATCACGCCTTTTTCGCTGAATGGCGACGCGGACAACGCGGTTCTCGATATTGACGGCCAGACCGTCCAGAGCAGCCAGACGGGGAACGCGCCAGGCACAGTGACGTGGCCGAACAGCACGGCCTCAGCTTCCGCCAGTCTCACCCTGCTGCCGGAGATGCCAGGCCGCGACTCCGCTCTTAAATTCGAGGGACCGTGGGCCTTGAAGCGTCTGTTGGACAAGGCGACCATCACCGCCAATGGCGCCAACACCGAAGCCCGCTTCGTGATCGGCGGACGAGATGTCGCTTACACGATCCAGGCCGGACCGGGGACCAATCCCTTCCTGCTGCCGGCCCTGTCCAGCTTCAGCTGTCCGAAGGCGTTCTGACATGCCTGTGTTCCAGCGCACTGCCAGCTTCAGCCTTCATTTTGGTACTCTAATCTATGCGCTTGTGGCAAAGTAGCGTGGGCGCGCTGCCCATGCTTGGTCGCAGAGGACGCTCGCGAGCGCTTGGTGGCAAATTGAGCACTGCCGTCCTTCCCATCGAAAGCTTCGGCGTGAGCCATAAGGGCTGCGTGCGCGACCACAACGAGGACAATTACCTGATAGAGCCGCAGACCGGTCTCTGGGTGGTGGCCGATGGCATGGGCGGGCACGAGGCCGGCGAGGTCGCATCGGCCAGCATCGTCGATCATCTGGCGACGATCGGCATCGCGAGCTCGGCGCCGGACCTTCGCGCGCGCTTCGAAGACCGGATGAGCCGCGCCAATTCCGAGATCCGCAACATCTCTCGATCCCGCGGCATCACCATCGGCTCCACCTTCGCGGCCTTGCTTGCCATGGACGGACGGTTCGCCGGCCTGTGGGCCGGCGACAGCCGCATTTATCTGGTCCGCAACGGCGTGATCCTTCAGGTCTCGAAGGATCACACCGAGGTCCAGGAACTGCTGGACCGCGGCATGATCAGCGCTGAGGAAGCACTTACCTGGCCGGGCCGCCATGTCATCACCCATGCCGTCGGCGTCAGCGATGAGCTCGAGATCGATTTCCAGCAGGGCGAGCTGATGCCGGGGGATGTTTTCGTTCTGAGCACCGACGGACTGACGGCGCATGTCAGCGATGCCGAGATCGAAGCCGCGGTGAGATCCGCAACACCGCAGGCGGCGTGCCGGCATCTGCTGGAGACTGTGCTGGCGCGTGGCGGAACCGACAATGTGACCATCGTACTCGTGAAGATCGGTGGCGGGCGCAACGATGCGCCCCATTCGGATCGGCCCGGAGTGGAGAGCCTGGCGAGATGAGCGACGACGACAAGACCCGGATATTGACGGACGTCACCTATGCTGGCGTCGGCACGCAGCTCAGCGGCATTTACGAACTCGACGAGAGGATCGCATCCGGCGGCATGGGAGAAGTCTATCGCGGCCACAACATCCAAACCGGCGACCATGTGGCGATCAAGATCGTATTGCCTGAATTCGCCCGCGACCAGACGATCCTGTCGCTGTTCCGCAAGGAAGCCTCGATCCTCAACCATCTGTCGCATGACGCGGTGGTGCGCTATCACGTCTTCACCATAGATCCGAGGATTGGCCGGCCCTATCTCGCGATGGAGTTCGTGGACGGCCAATCCCTATTCGACATAATGCGTCGCGGACCGATGCCGGGGGAGGAAGTGCGTCGGCTTTGCCATCGCCTGACGTCGGGGCTTGCCGCGGTGCACCAGGCGGGCGCGGTCCACCGCGATCTCTCGCCGGACAACATCATCCTGCCTGGCGGGCGGGTGGAACGTGCCAAGATCATCGATTTCGGCATCGCCCGGTCGGCGGCCGCGGGCGGTGAAACGCTGATCGGCGGGAAGTTCGCTGGCAAATACAATTACGTTTCGCCGGAACAGCTCGGCCTCTATGGCGGTGAGGTTAGCGAGCAGTCCGATATCTATAGCCTCGGACTGGTGCTCGCCGCCGCATTGCGCGGAAAGCCGCTCGATATGAGCGGCACGCAGTACGAGGTCATCGAGAAACGCCGGGCCGTGCCGGACCTGTCCGACATCGATCCCGATTTCCACGAGCTCATCGGCGCGATGCTGCAGCCGGATCCGCGCGATCGGCCGGCCAGCATGGCCGAGATCGCCAGGGCAACGCGTAGCGAGGATGTCGACGTGACATTGCCGCCGGCATCATATGGTTCGCGTGAACGCTCGGGCTTGCCGCGCGCCGGCTGGACGGCGCTGTCCGAGTCCAGGCCCCAGCCTTCGGCGTCTCCGGGCGAACAGCGCTTCGTCGAACATGTGCGGCCGGCGCATCTGTCGCAACCAAGGCCCGCGCCAGCGCCCGCGCCGGCCAGCGCGCCCAAGCCGGCTGCGCCGCGAAGATCGTCGCGGATGCCGGCTATCGCTGGCGGCCTGCTGACGCTGGCACTCCTGTTGGGGGGCGGTTTTTACTTCAGTGGGATTCTTGCGCCCCCGCCGGCCGAAGAGAGGCCGAAGCCGGTGCCCGAACCCGCTGTGGAGGCCCCCAAGCCGGTGGCCCAAACGCCGCAGCCGGAAACATCGAAACCTCAGCCGCAATCACCGATACAGCCTCAGCCAGAGCCGTCAAAAGCTGACAACGCTGCCCCTGTCGAGACAATGAAGCCACCTGCCCTACCGGATGCACAGGTGAAGTCCCCAATACCGGCTGAGAACCAGGCGGACGCGGCGGCCGAGCAGAAACCGGAGCCAGCCAAGCCCACCGAAACCCCCGTAGCGACCCCCAGGCCGGAGGTGTCGCCGGCAACAGAACCACAGCAGCCCGCCGAGCAGGCGCCGGCCGCCCAGCCGCCGACCACCGACAAGCAGGAGCCTGTCGCGCCGCCCGTAGGGAAGCCGGCCCCGGCGGCCCAGCCCGAATTCACGGCCAACAACAATCAGGCGCAACTGCCACCGGTCGAGATCAAGCCTGCCCAGACGCCACCCGTGTCAGTGCCGAAGGCTGGGGAAAGTGCAAACCCGCCGACGATAAAACCCAGCGCAACGGATCTCGTCGACATGCTTTCCAATTTGGCCAAGCCTAAGGCTTCCTCGCCGCCGACTTCGGAGAGCCCGTTACCGGCGCAGCCGACTAGTCCGCCGGCAAAACCGGCGGCCCCGCCCCCGACCGCCAGCCAGCCGACGCCATCAACCGCGCCGCCAGACCCGGCACCGACAGCACAGCCATCCCGGCAGCCGCGGCCGCCGGTGACCACGCAGCCCGGAAATACCGAAGTCGCGATCAATATGCCCAAGCCGGCGGTTCCGCCGGCGAAAGCGGCCGACGAGACGGTGCAACGCGCTTCATGGGTGCGCGACTTCAGCGGCGGCGACTGTTTTTACGCGTCGCTGACATCGGCAACAGACAGCGCCGCCGCTATCGAAGGCTTTGCAACAGCCGTGCAGCCCTTCGAGCAGATGCTCAATGATTTTAAGACGAAGTTTCATCTCGAGCCGGACATCAGCGTCCGTCTCATCGAGCAGCCCCAGTGTGAAGTGACCAACTTTCTGCGCTTCCTCGACCGGAACCAGGTGGAAAGGCCTGAGCTCGTTCTCGACCGGACGTCGGTGGCGGATGGCGCGCCGATCACCGGCGCGCTGGTAACGCATGGCGGGCTCGTTTCCAACGTCATGCTGATCGACCACAGGGGCATCGCCTTCAACCTCGATGACCGCATGGTGGCGCAAACCGACAAGGCGACCTTCAGCATCCCGATCGGTCTAGGCGCCGCCGACAAGGCGGCCGGAAAGGCCCTGCCGCAGATCATGCTGGTGATCACCGGGCCGCGGGATATTCAGGCGGCAATGTTCTCGATACCGACACCGGCCTCCGAGCTTTTGCCAAAGATCCTCGGGGAGATCGAGGCCGACGGTTCGCAGTTTTCCGCCACCGCCAAGTATTTCCGGCTCGGCGGATAGATATGAAACGCCGATGGACCCTCGCTACCTGCATTCATTTTGCCAGGCTTTGACGCGCATAGACTGGTTTCGATTCTTGCTGGGCTTCTCCGCCCGCGTGGCATTTTCCGCGCTGTTCGGCGCGGCGCTGCTCTTTATCCTCTCGACCAACAGCGCGCACGCCGAATTCACCGTCTGCAACCAGACGCTCGATGTCGTCAATCTCGCCGTTGGACAGAAGGTCGACAATGCCGACCAGACCGACGGCTGGTGGACCATCGGCGCCAACCAGTGCGTGAACGTCATCCGCGAGGAGCTGACCAACCGGTACATCTACCTGTACGCGACCGATGTGTTCGGCCATGCGATCCTCGACGGATCGACTGAGATGTGTGTCGATCGGCGCCGCTTCTCTATCCGTGGCATCGAAGAGTGCTGGCAGCGAGGTCATATCGCGGCGCGTTTCGTCGAGGTCGATACCCTTGAGCAGGTGCGCTGGACCTATTTTCTGACCGGAAACAGCCCGTGACGCACAGCATCGACACGAGCTTCAAACAGAAGAAGCTGGCGCGCCAGAGCGAGCGCAGACGCAAATTTTGGCGCCGCTTTCTTGCCGGCATTGCTGCGCTCACCATCATCGCGATCGCGACCGGCTTCTATCTGACCAAGGATGACTGGTCGTTCGGCGACGAGGATGAAGACCTGCATCCCGTCGAAGGTATGGAAGACGTGCCGCCCGACGCCTCGGTCTATGTGCCGGCCATCATCGACCTTGCTGGCGACCCGATGTGGATCACGCTGGCGCCCGATGCCGACACCGCCTCGAAGGGCCATACGGTTGCGCGCCCGGCCGAACTCGACACTTCCGGGGCTTCGCCGCAAATCGAGATTCTGTCTGACGTGATGCTGAGCACCAGCGAGAAATTCATGACGACGATCCCCTCAACGCAGGAGGATTTTGCCTTTTTCCAGGCGCAGCGGCAGGCTGCTCCGAAGCCTTCCGCCGCAGCACCGGACGATCAGCAACCGACTTCGCCCGCACCTGCCGTGGCGCCCAACGATGAACGAAGCGATCTGGCGAACGACCTGCAGGCGCCGCCGGAAGGGGGCGAGATCCCCGCCAGTTCCGCACCCAAAGCCGACGCAGACGATCCTGAGGCCGGCTGGGGCGAGACCATCGACCAAGGCGAGGCAGCGCTCCCCGCCTTCAAGAAAACCGCGATCGAGAACAACACCACCGTCGAGACCGTCATCAGCGAATATCAGCGCTTCGAGGCCACGGAGGATACTTTCGTGAAAATCCTCAACGACCGCAGCCTGGATGGCGTGGTGCTCGACGCCCATTTCTCCGCGGACGATGCCAGGCTTGCGGGCGAGGCGCTGAAAGCGCTGTTCAACCGCGACGGACTCGAACCCGGTTTTGTGGTCGCGTTGCGCGGTTTCCGGCCGAACCGCGAGACGACGACCATGTCGCTGATGCAGGTCTCCGTCTACGCAAGGAACGTCTATGTCGGTACGCTGACGCGCAATGCGGCCGGCGCCTTCGTTTCAGGCGTCGACCCCTGGGTCCGCGAAGACCTCTTCAACTATTCCGGTGCCTCGGATCAGGGCGGGCCCAAGCGGCAGTATCGCCTGCTCGACGCAATCTACTCGACCGCGGCGCGCAACAAGGTGCCGACCAGCGTGATCGGCGAAGCGATCATATATCTGTCGAGAGGACAGGATCTGGACGCTTTCGCCAGCGAGGACCAGCGCTTGGTGCTGATCTACTCGCAGACACCGCGCGGCCAGGGCGATATCTCCGGACGGGTGCTTTACGTCGGCGTCCTGGGTAAGGACAAGAACCTCGACTGCTTCGTCTTCCAGCAAAGCGACGGTCAGTATGCCTGCGTGACCGGCGATGATCAGGTTCGTTCGCTGACCGTCATCAACGGCATGGTCACGCCGGTGAGCGGGGTGATGACGTCGACCTTCGGCCCCCGTAAGCATCCGATCCTCGGCACGGTTAGAATCCACAATGGCGTCGACTGGGCGGCTCCAATCGGCACGCCGATCCTGGCCGCCTTTGACGGCGAGATCAGTTTCCAGGGCGATGGCGGCAGCTATGGCAATCTGGTCAAGATCGCCCATTCAAACGGGCGCGAGACGCGCTACGCGCACATGCAGAAATTTGCCATAGCCAGCGGCGTCGGCACCAAAGTGAGGGCCGGCGACGTCATCGGCTATATTGGCACCACCGGGCTCTCGACCGGACCGCATCTGCATTTCGAGCTTTATCAGAACGGCGAAGCGATCGATCCCCTCGGGACGGTCACCACGGTTGCCAGCGCTGATTCCGCCAATCCCGGCGGGGCCGGCAGCTCTGGCGATTCTGCCGTCGAGACGCTAACCGACCGGATCGTGCATGTCGAAAGCGGCGGCAGCGCCCGTGCCAAGAACCCCAACTCGTCAGCAACCGGCGCCGGCCAGTTCATCACCAAGACCTGGATCCGGATGATGAACACCTATCGTCCCGATCTTGCCCGTTCGCTCTCGACCGCTGACCTGCTCGCGCTTCGCTATGACTTGACTTTGTCGCGCGAGATGGTGCGTAACCTCGCGCGCGAAGGCGAGGCCTATCTGCGCGCCCGCGGCCACCAGATAACGGCAGGACGCCTTTACCTCTGCCACTTCCTTGGCATGGAGGGAGCGCACCAGGTGCTGGCCGCGCCCGGCTCGTCGCAATTGAGCGCCGTTCTGGGCTCGGCCGTGATCGAGGCCAACCCGTTTCTCATCGGCAAGACCGCCAGCTATGTCGTTGACTGGGCCGAACGGAAGATGGGACAGAAAGCGCCGCGCGTTTTGACGGATGTAAGCCAGCCGGCGACGACCACGACCGAACTCAGGCAGACATCGCCGGAGTTCGAAAAATACAAGCAGGCAATAGCGACCCTGCTCAATTCAATCCAGGATACGCCTGGGCCAGGCTAGAGCATCGGGCGATTAACATGCAACGTAGCCTGCCTGTTTGAGATAGTTCCAGCATTCGGTTGGATCGAACATGGCGCAGATGCTTCCGACGGCGCGGACGAGATCGTCGTAGGTGCGCGCT
This sequence comes from Mesorhizobium sp. B2-4-14, assembly GCF_006442155.1. Classification (NCBI taxonomy): domain Bacteria; kingdom Pseudomonadati; phylum Pseudomonadota; class Alphaproteobacteria; order Hyphomicrobiales; family Phyllobacteriaceae; genus Mesorhizobium; species Mesorhizobium sp. B2-4-14. The sequence goes on from NZ_VFVA01000002.1 coordinate 129,395, forward strand.
TTGGCCTTTCGCAACAGGGTTTTGAGTTTTGCGAAGGCCATCTCGATCGGGTTGAGGTCCGGCGAATATTTGGGCAGGAAGAGGAACCTGGCGCCGCGCTGTTTGAGTGCCTCTGCGGCGCGCGGACTTTTGTGGACATTGAGATTGTCCAGAATAACGATGTCGCCGCGCCCGAGAGCCGGTGCGAGCTGGGTTTCGACATAGGCATCGAACGCCGCCCCGTCGATGGCTCCCTCGATGATCCAGGGGGCCACCAGTTCATGGCAACGCAGGCCGGCGATGAAGGTCTGGGTATGCCATTTGCCGAAGGGCGCATCGGCGAGGAGCCTCTTGCCGCGCAGGCTGCGCCCGCGCAACGGGGTCATGTTGGTCTTCACGCTCGTTTCGTCGATGAAGACGATCCGCGCCGGCACGGCGCGCATCAGAGGCTGATGATGGTCGCGCCACTCACGCCGCGCCGCTCTCACGTCGGGCCGTTCTTGCTCCGACGCCAGCAGGGCTTTTTTTATACGTAAACCCCTCCCGGCACAGCAACTTCGACAGGTTCGACGGGTCCGCCCTGACGCCGTGCTCGTCTTCAAGCCACGCGCCAAGCTCAGGCATCGTGATGTCCGGCCTGGCCATCACTTTGTCGACAATGGCCTGACGATACGGGCCGAGTTTGCCAGACCCGGCAGGACGCCCCTGACGGGCCGGTTCGACGGAACCAGTCGCCGCATAGCGTGCCTGAACGCGTACCGCCGTCGAAGGCGCCACCTCAAACTGCGCCGCAACTGCCCGCCGCGACTTGCCCTCGGCAATGCCGCGAACAAGTCGAAGCCTCAAATCCTGCGAAACCGCTTTGCCCATGGTGCACCTCCGCATCCATAGGAATCAGACTTCAGTCGAAAAGGGAATCCCAACGATTCACCCTATTCGCCCGACGCTCTAGGGTCTTCGCGACGGAGCTTCGCTCCTACTTCGCCCTAGGATGACGACGTCGGAGGCCCTGCCGTCAACGGACGAGGATCGCCCTCAAATCATTGACGTTCGTACCGGTTGGGCCAGGCGCGAAAAGATCGCCGACGGCATTGAAGGCCGTCCAGGCGTTGTTACCCGCCAGCATCGCCTTGGCGTCGACGCCGGCCGCGCGCATGCGTGACACGGTTGAGCCGTCGGCGAAAGCGCCGGCGTTGTTTTCCGAGCCATCGATGCCGTCCGTGTCGGCGGCCAGCGCATGGATGCCTTCCACGCCGCTGATGCCGAGGGCGAAGGCGAGCAGGAATTCCGAGTTGCGGCCGCCCTTGCCCTTTGCCCGCAATGTCACGGTGGTTTCGCCGCCCGACAGGATCAGCACTGGCTTCTTGAACGGCCGGTCGCGCGTCGCCACTTCGCGAGCGATGGCCGCGTGAACACCGCCGATCTCACGTGCCTCGCCCTCGATGGCATCGGAAAGGATGACGGCTTCGACGCCTTGGCGCCAGGCTTCCGCCGCAGCTGCTTCCAGTGACACGCCAGCCGAGGCGATCAGATGCACTTCATTGCGCGAAAAGCGCTGATCGTGGGGATCTGGCGCATCGGCGGCCGGCGAACTGATGTGGGCCATCACCGCCGCCGGCAGGTTCATACCATAGGCCGAGATCGACGCCAGCGCATCTTCGCGGCTGCCGGTGTCCGGCACGGTCGGGCCGGACGCGACAAGTGCCGGATTGTCACCGGGAATGTCGGAGACAACCAGCGACACCACCCTGGCCGGCCAGGCGGCTGCGGCCAGCCGGCCACCCTTGATGGTGGAGACATGCTTGCGGATGGTGTTCATCGCCGCGATCGGCGCCCCGGACGCGAGCAGCGCCTCGTTGACGGCTATCTCATCGGCCAGTGTCAAGCCCTCGGCCGGAGACGGCAGCAGTGCCGAGCCGCCGCCGGAAATCAGCGCCACGACCAGATCGTCCGCCGTGAGGCCGTGGACCTTTGCGAGCAAGCGCCGCGACGCTTCGAGGCCAGCGGCATCCGGCACAGGATGCGCCGCCTCGATGATCTCGATGCGCTCGCATTTGGCGCCATAGCCGTAGCGGGTGACGACCAGCCCTTCGATCGGCCCGTCCCACACCTTTTCGAAGGCCGCCGCCATCTGCGCCGAGCCTTTCCCCGCGCCGATGACGATGGTTCGGCCCTTGGGTCTAGCCGGCAAATGATGCCTGATGGTCTTCTCCGGGTCGGCGGCGGCGACGGCCGCCTTGAAGATCGAGGTGAGGAAGGTTTTCGGATCGAGCACGGTCATATCTGGCCGCCATGTGCGGTTGGCGAACTTCTGAAAAGTTGGCGCCGCCCCTCACCCTTACCCTCTCCACGTGAAGAACGGGGAGTGGGGGTTGCCGGCGTTGCGGCAAAGTCCCTTCTCCCCGTCCCTAAACGGGAAGAAGATGCCGGCAGGCGGATGAGGGGCGGCGTCAACGTCACGAATTTGTTTCCGGCGACAGAGCAAGCTCGCTTGTTTCGATGCCCAGGTGATTGCACAGCGCGTCGACCACCACGCCATGATCCTCGCGCTCCGGCAGTCCGGAGACGGCGATCACGCCAATGACGCCGGCGCCCTTGACCGTGACGGGAAAGCCGCCGCCGGCCAAGACGTAGTCCGAGATAGCCAGCCCCTCACCGACCTTGAAGGTGCGGTCCGGGCGCTGCTGTTCCAGCACCATGCGGTAGGTGCTTCGCAGGAACCGTTTGACGACATTGATCTTGCGCCGCGCCCAGTCGGGATTGGAGGCGTTGGAACCGGGCATTGCCGCATAGAACAGCGGCCGGCCCCACAGCCTGATATCCACGATGATGGGCAGGTTTTCGGCGAGAGCCCGGTCCCGGATGGCCGAGCCGATCTTGAAGGCAACGGCTTCATCGAAGGCGGCAAAGACAAGGGTCTCTTCCTGTCTCTTGATCAGAGCGATGTCGTCAGCAACGGCCATGTCGTTCCCCTGTCAACTTCGCCGCACGCTTTGACCGATGGCTGCCGCCGGGTCAAGCAAGGAACGCACCGTAGGCCTCTAATTCGCCAGGTCACTCTTGGCGGGCCGCCCCGCGACATAGACCTCGCGCACCGCACGGTCGTCACCCAGCGTCTGCAGCAGAAACAGTTCCTGCGCCAGTGTCTCCACCGTTTCCATCCTGAGCCGCATCGCGGGTGTTGCCCTGGCGTCGAGCACGACGATATCGGCGTCGGTGCTTTCATCCAGCGTGCCGATCTTTTCCGCCATCGACAGCGCCTCGGCATTGCCGCGCGTTATCTGCCAGAAGGACTGGAACGGGTTCAGCTTCTCGCCGTTCAGCGCGATCACCTTGTAGCCTTCGTCCATGGTTCGCAGCATGGAATAGTTGGTACCGCCGCCGACATCGGTGGCCGCCGCGATCCGCAACGGTTTCTCGCGACGGCGGTAGCGCTGATAGTCGAACAGGCCGGAACCGAGGAACAGGTTCGAGGTCGGGCAGAACACCGCCACCGAACCGCTATCCGAAAGCGCATCGGCCTCACGTTCCCCCAGATGGATGCAGTGACCGAACAGGCTCTTTTTGCCCAGCAGCCCATAATGTTCGTAGACGTCGGTGTAGTCGCGCGACCAGGGGTAGAGCTGTTGGGTGAAGGCGATCTCGGCATGATTTTCCGACAGATGCGTCTGCATGTGCAGGCCGGGATATTCCCGGCACAAGGCTCCAGCCATCTCCATCTGCTCCGGCGAGGAGGTGATGGCGAAGCGGGGCGTGATGGCATAGTGCTGACGCCCCTTGCCGTGCCACTCCGCGATCAACGCCTTGCTGTCGTCATAGCCTGATTGCGCCGTATCGAGCACGCCCTCGGGCGCGTTGCGGTCCATCATCACCTTGCCAGCGATGTTGAGCATGTCGCGCGCATGCGACTCGGCGAAGAAGGCTTCGGCGGAGGCCTTGTGCACCGAGCAGTAGGCGACCACCGTTGTCGTGCCGTGGCGGACCGTCTCGTCAAGGAACAGCCGCGCGATGCGGCGGCCATGCTGCGCATTGGCGAATTTCGTCTCTTCCGGGAAGGTGTAGGTGTTCAGCCAGTCGAGCAGTTCGGCGCCGTAGGAAGCGATGATCTGCATCTGCGGGAAATGCACGTGCGTATCGATGAAGCCCGGCAGCAGCAGATGCGGCCGGTGATCGATCTTTGTTGTCCCCTCACCGGCATGCTTCTCGACATCGGCATAGGCGCCGGCAGCGACGATCATGCCGTCGCTTATCAGCAGGCCGCCATCCTCCTCGTAGCGCCAGGCGGAATGATCGTCGATGGTTTCGGGCCAGCGCACGAAGGACAGCGTGCGGCCGCGCAGAAGTGTCGAGGTCATGCTTATTTCCCTGCGCCTTCGAACCAGGCCACCAGCAACGCCCGTTCCTTGTCCGATATCTGGCTGACATTGGCGGGCGGCATGGCGTGGCTGCGGCCGGCCTGCAGATAGATCTCGCGGGCGTGATTGGCGATGTTGGCATCGGTGTCCAGCATTACGCCCTTGGGGGCATGGTAGATACCTTCGTAGACGGGCTCGGCCGCATGGCACATCGAGCAACGGCCGAGCACAGTGTCGCGCACGGCCGGGAAGTGCGCGGAGGCGATATAGACTTCGGCCGAGGCGGAAGCCTTCGGCTCGCCGGTCAGCACCTTCGGCACGGTCGACAGCCAGATGATGACCATGAACAGGACGAGGGCGCCGAGCCAGGTCCAGTGCGGGTTGCCGGCACGCTTGTGAACGGTGTTGAAATAGTGCCGGATCAAGACGCCGATGATGAACACCAGCGAGGCGATGACCCAGTTGAACTGCGTGCCGAACGCCAGGGGATAGTGGTTCGACAGCATCAGGAACAGCACCGGCAGCGTCAGGTAGTTGTTGTGAAGCGAGCGCTGCTTGGCGATCTTGCCATATTTGGGGTCTGGCTTGCGGCCGGCGATGAGGTCGGCGACGACGATCTTCTGGTTGGGGATAATGACCATGAAGACGTTGGCCGACATGATCGTCGCGGTGATGGCGCCCAGATGCAGGAAAGCGGCGCGTCCGGTGAACAGGTGCGTCAGCCCCCAGGCGATGAACACCAGCACGCAGTAGAGAACCAGCATCAGGCCGGTGTCGCTTTTGCCGAGCGGCGAGCGGCACAGGAGATCATAGACCACCCAGCCGACGCCGATCGTTGCCATCGACAGCAGGATGCCTGTAGGCACCGACATGGGCAGCACATTGGGATCGATCAGGAACAGGTCGGCGCCGGCGTAATAGACCACACACAGCATGGCAAAACCTGAGAGCCAGGTGGCGTAGGATTCCCATTTGAACCAGGTCAGGTGCTCCGGCATCTCGGCCGGCGCCACCAGATATTTCTGGATGTGGTAGAAGCCGCCGCCATGCACCTGCCATTCCTCGCCGAAGGCGCCGACGGGCATGCCCGGACGCTGGCGCAGCCCGAGATCGAGCGCGACGAAATAGAATGACGAGCCAATCCAGGCGATGGCGGTGATGACATGCAGCCAGCGCACGGCGAAGCTCAGCCAGTCCCAGAAAATCGCGAAATCCATCATTGAAGTCGTCCCTGCCGATCGGGTGACTTTACGGTGTGGCGCGCAAACGAAAAGAGGCGAGGTGTGCGATGACTTTCAAAAAAAAATGGAAAATACTAGGGTTGGCTATACGCAGCCCATGAAAGCCACGGAACCGCATGGCCTATCTCGACAACATCGCCGTCTTCGTTCGCGTCGTCGAACTCGGCAACCTGTCGGCGGCGGGCCGCGACATGCGCATTTCGCCGGCGGTCGCCTCCAACCGCATCAAGGAACTGGAGAAGCATCTTGGCGTGCGGCTGTTCAACCGCACCACACGGCAATTGATGCCGACCGAGCATGGCACGGTGTTTTATGCCGGGGCCAAGCAGGTGCTGGAGGCGATCACCGAGGCGGAGGCCGCCGTCTCGGCGCTGTCCGGCCAGCCACGCGGCACCATCAAGGTGACGGCGCCGCTCGGCCTCGGGCGCAGGCTGGTGGCTTCGGGGATTCCCGATTTCCACGACAAATATCCTGATATCGAGGTGCGGCTCAGGCTCTCCGACCACAATGTCGACATCATGAAGGAAGGCATCGACGTCGCCTTCCGGCTTGGCATCATCGAGGATTCCAGCCTGCGGATGCGCGGCATCATGGACTGCGAACGCGTGCTGGTGGCCGCGCCCAAATATCTGGAGGCGCGCGGTGAGCCGGCGGAGCCGCAGGAACTGATCGGCCGCAAGCACGACTGCCTGATGCTGCGTTATTCCGGCGCGCGCGAATATGTCTGGACCTTACAGACCCCGACCGGGCCGCAGAAATTCGAGGTGCACGGGCCCTACGACACCGATGATGGCGACGTGCTGACCGGCTGGGCACTGTCCGGGCGCGGCATCATCAACAAGCCGCGCTTCGAGGTCGAGCCGTTCATCCGCGACCGGCGGCTGAAGGTGATCCTCGCCAACACGCCACCGACGCCGGTGCAATTCGCCGCCGTCTATCCGCACAAGAAGCTGCAAGACCCGAAGGTGCGGCTGTTGCTCGACTTCATGGCGGAGCGCTGCCAGCGGCTGATCAAGGATATCCTCGCCGGGAAGTAGAGCTGGCCGGCGAGTGACCGCCCACTGGCCCACCCGAAGGGCTTGCCTTGCCAGAGGACAAACTTAGTTTCGTCCTCTGCGCGGTTTGACCCGGGCAATCCGCACCTTGGATGAGATACGAGCAGCCGATGGGCAACACCACGACGATGCATCTCGCCGTTTCACTCGATCTCACATCCATGTCAACGCCGGACTTCGGCCTTGTTGCCGGCCTTGCCCGCAAGGCGGAAGAGGCGGGCCTGGACATGGCCATTATCGTCGATTCCGCCCCTGGCAGTGCCCATTCTAGCAGTTCGTTCGAGGCGACGACACTCTTGGCGGCACTGGCAACTGTAACCAGTAGGATCGGCCTGGTCGCCAGGGCCTCGACAATTGCCCACCAGCCTTACAATCTGGCGCGCCGTTTTGCGTCGCTCGACATCATCAGCCACGGCCGCACTGGCTGGAACGCGACCGTGGCGCAGTCACCACGCGAGGCCGCCAACTTCAGCAGGCCCGAAGGATTTTCGGACGAGGATTTTCGACGCCGTGCGGAGGAATTCATCGGCATCGTGCAGGGCCTGTGGCAGGGCTGGGATCCGGACGCGCTGCTGTTCGACAAGAGCGGCGGCCGCTTCCACGATCCGGACAAGATGCACCTGCTCGACCACAAAGGTGAGTTCTTCTCGGTGCGCGGTCCGTTGAATGTCGCGCGCTCGCCGCAGGACATGCCGGTGCTGGTGCTGTCCGACCTTTCGGAGCCCGACATGGATGTCGCTGCCCGCACCGCCGATGTCATCCTGCTGGACGACGGGCCGGCAGGAGGCGCGAAAGCACGCCTTGACGATCTGAAGCGCCGCGTCATGGCCGCCGGGCGCGATCCGGACGCCGTGCGGGTGCTGATGAATGTCTCGCTCGCCGCCGGTGGTGGACCTGACGCCATCGCCGACAGGCTGGAGGAACGGTTCCAGTCAAGGAGTTGCGACGGGTTCAACATCCTGATGCCGGCGCGGGGTCCGGCGCTCGACGATTTCGTCGATCGTGTCGTGCCGGAGTTGCGGCGGTGCGGCCTCGTTCGAGGGGGCTATCGTGGAACAACCTTGCGCTCGCATCTTGGGCTTGCCGGCGGAGGTGAGCAATGACCGCGTCCCGCCAGATGAAGCTCGGCGCCTTCCTCTGGGCGACGGGCCATTACATCGCCGCCTGGCGCCACCCCAAGGCGCATGTGACGGCCGGCATCGACATCGACCATTATATCCGATTGGCGCGCACGGCCGAGGCGGCCAAGTTCGACATGATCTTCTGCGAGGATGCCGCCGGCCTGCGCGAGGCCAATGTCAACATCGCCAGCCAGACGTCGCGGTCGATCGGCTTCGAGCCGATCAGCCTGCTCTCGGCGCTCGCCGTCCAGACCAGCCGCATCGGCCTCGTTTCGACGGCCTCAACAAGTTACAACGAGCCCTACGGCCTGGCACGGACCTTCCTGTCGCTCGACCATCTGAGCGGCGGCCGGGCCGGCTGGAACCTGGTCACCTCGGCCAGCCCGATCGAAGCCGCCAATTTCGGCTCGACGGGCCTCAGGCCCCATGCAGACCGCTATGAGCGGGCGCGCGAGTTCGCAGACGTGGTTACCGGTCTTTGGAGCGGCAAGGCTTCCGCTCACGACGGCCAGAGCTTTTCGGTGCGCGATCCGCTCGACCTGCCGCGCTCGCCGCAAGGTGCGCCGGTCATGGTCCAGGCTGGCGCCTCGGATGTCGGCCGCGACCTTGCCGCCCGCACCGCCGACGTCGTGTTCACCGCGGCACAGACCTTCGAGGAAGCCAAGGCCTTTTATGACGACCTCAAGGGGCGCGTGGCGGCCTATGGGCGTGAGCCGGACGACATCAAGATCATGCCCGGCGTGGCGCCGGTGGTGGCGGAAACCGAGGCCGAAGCCCGGGAGAAACATGAGGAATTGCAGGAACTGATCCCCGACGATGTCGGCGTGGCGCTGCTGTCCAGCTATCTCAGCATCTCCGATCTATGGCGCTATCCGATCGACGGGCCGCTGCCCCAGCTGCCGGAGAGCGAGGGCATGAAAAGCCGGCAGGCGCTGGTCGTCGAGCAGTCGCGCCGCGACGGGCTCTCCATCCGCCAGCTTGCCCGCCACTTCGCCGGCGCACGCGGCCATTGGCGCGTCGTCGGCACGGCGGCGCAGGTCGCCAACGAGTTGCAGGCGCGGTTCGAAGGCGGTGCCGCCGACGGCTTCAACGTGATGCCGTCCTACTTCCCCGGCGAACTCGACGCCTTTGCCACGCTGGTCGTACCGGAGCTGCAGCGGCGCGGCCTGTTTCGCCGGGACTATGAGGGCCGCACGCTGCGTGAACATCTCGGCTTGAAACGGCCGGCTTAGCGCGCAAGCTTAGCTCGCCATCACCCTGTCATGGGGATGGTTGGCACTTGAGGCCGCCCCGTGCACGACCAGCGCCGTCATGATCTCGGCGGCCGCAAGTGCGGCGATGACGGCCGGGCGCTTGTCCTTGACGGCATCGCCGCCGATCGGCGAGACGAGGCGGGCAAATTCCGCTTCGCTGCCGTCGGCCGACTTCAGGAACCAGTTCCTGAACGTCGCCTTCTTGGTCTTCGAGCCGATCATGCCAACATAGGCCGCGTCGTCACGTTTCAACGCTTCGGCGACGATCAGGAAATCGAGCGCATGGTCATGGGTGAGGATGGCGAAGGCGGTGCCGGCTGGGGCGTTGCGCACCTCGGCCTCGGGCATTGGGGTCAGCCGCGTCTCGACGGTTTCCGGCATGCCTTCCAGCGCCTCGGCGCGTGTCTCGATGACGACGCCGTGGACGGGAAGAAGCGCTACCGTCGACGCCAGCGCCTGGCCGACATGGCCGCCACCGAAGATATAGACATGCGGCAGATGCGCCTCCTCGGCTTCGGCGGCCGCCACCAATTCGGCGGCGAGTGCGGCATCGACCAGCCGGATCAGCACCTCCACGCGCCCGCCGCAGCATTGGCCGATTTCTGGCCCCAGCGGCACATCCAGCGTGGCGCAGACTTCGTCGACTTCGATGCGGGTTCCTTTACCCTCCCCCTTGTGGGGAGGGTCGGACGACGCAGTCGTCCGGGGCGGGGGTTCTCCGGACGCTGCGCCCCCACCCCCGCCGGCCTTGCCGGCCGACCCTCCCCACAAGGGGGAGGGTGAAGACCCAACCATCTGCCGTGCCCTGTCGATCGCCATATATTCAAGCTGGCCGCCGCCGATCGTGCCAAAGATCGCCGACGCCGAGACGAGCATGAAGGCGCCCTTCTCACGCGGCGTCGAGCCTCTTGTCCCGGCCACCTCGACCAGGGCAAGCCGGCCGGTGCTGCCGAGAAAGGCTTTCAGGCTTTGCACTTTCGAGTTCATGGTTCACGTTCCCGAACAGGGAATATAGGGTTTTTCGGCTGGGATTGCACGTTTGCCGGCCTTCAGTCGCCGGCCTTGACCTCGTTCTTCAGCCGCTCGATCGCCATCAGCACGCGTTCCGGCGTTGCCGGCGCATCGAGACGCGGGCAGATCTTGTGGTCGGCGACGCTGGCAACCGCATCGGACAGCGCGTGCAGGACCGCCATGCCATGCGGCAGCGGCGGCTCGCCCACCGCCTTGGAGCGATGGATGGTCGGCTCATAGGCTTGCGACCAGTCGGTCAGCGCCACGTTGAAAATCTTCGGGCGATCCGACGCCAGCGGGATCTTGTAGGTCGAGGGCGCATGCGTGCGCAGCCGGCCCTTGTCGTCCCACCACAGCTCTTCCGTCGTCAACCAACCCATGCCCTGGATGAAGCCGCCCTCGACCTGGCCGATATCGATCGCCTGGTTCAGCGACCGGCCGCAATCGTGCAGGATATCGGCGCGCTCGACGACATATTCGCCGGTCAGCGTGTCGACCGACACCTCCGCGCAGGCCGCGCCATAGGCGTAGTAATAGAAGGCATGGCCCTGGCCCTTGCTGCGGTCCCAATGGATTTTCGGGGTCTTGTAGAAGCCGGCGGCCGAAAGCTGGACGCGCGCAATATAGGCCTGCTTGACCAGATCGTTGAAGCTGACCTCCTGGTTGCCGACCCGCACCCGGTTGGGCAGGAACACCACCTGATCGATCGGCACCTGGTACTTTTCAGCGGCGAAATCGGTCAACCGCTGGCGAATCTGGCGCGCTGCATTCTGCGCCGCCATGCCGTTGAGGTCGGCGCCCGATGACGCCGCCGTCGGCGCGGTGTTCGGCACCTTGGCGGTGGTGGTGGCCGTGATCTTCACCCGGTCGAGGTCGATCTGGAATTCTTCCGCAACGACCTGCGCCACCTTGAGGTGCAGGCCCTGGCCCATTTCGGTGCCGCCATGGTTCATGTGCACCGAACCATCGGCATAGACGTGCACCAGCGCGCCGGCCTGGTTGGACTCGGTCTTGGTAAAGGAAATGCCGAACTTCACCGGCGTCAGCGCCAGGCCGCGCTTGATGAAACGGCTGTTGGCGTTGAGGGCTGAAATTTCGCGCCTGCGCCGCGCGTAACTGGCACTTTCCTCGAGTTCGGCGACGATGCGCTGGATGATGCAGTCCTCGACCTTCTGGTGATAGGGCGTGACATTGCGGCTGCCGATCGCTTCCATCGGGTCATAGAAATTCAGCTTGCGTATCTCGAGCGGATCCTTGCCGACCGCGAAGGCCACCTCGTCGATGACCCGCTCGGCGCCGACCATGCCTTGCGGGCCGCCGAAACCGCGAAAGGCGGTGTTGGAGACGGTATTGGTGTAAAGCGGCGCCGATTTGGCCAGCACGTTCGGGTAGAAATAGGCGTTATCGCAGTGGAACAACGCGCGATCGCCGACCGGCCCGGACAGATCGGCCGAGAAGCCGCAGCGCAAGGCGTAGGTGAAGTCGACGCCGAGAATATTGCCCTCGTCGTCGAAGCCCACTTCATAGTCGATGGCAAAATCATGCCGCTTGCCGGTGGCGGTCATGTCCTCGTCGCGGTCGAGGCGGATCTTGACCGCGCGCTTCAGCTTCTTGGCCGCGATGGCGGCGATCGCGGCACACTGGTTTGCCTGCGTTTCCTTGCCGCCGAAGCCGCCGCCCATGCGGCGCACTTCCACCGTCACCGCGTGGCTCGGCACGCCGAGCGTGTGGGCGACCAGATGCTGCGTCTCGCTCGGCCCCTGGGTCGAGCAGTAGACGGTCACTTCATCGTCCTCGCCGGGGATTGCCAGCGACACCTGGCCTTCGAGGTAGAAATGATCCTGGCCGCCGACCCACATGCGGTTCTTGATGCGGCGTGGCGCTGCCGCGATGGCCGCGGCCGCATCGCCGCGGCGCAAGATCAGCGGCGTGGTCACCTGCTTGTCGTTGACCGGATCGAGATCCCAGATTCCGATCACGGCAGGCAGTTCTTCATACTCGATTCTGGCCAGGCGCGCCGCGCGGCGCGCGGCCTCGCGCGTCTCGCCGATCACGGCGAAGATCGGCTGGCCAAAGAACTGCACCTTGCCTTCGGCCAGCACCGGATCGTCATGCATGTTGCTGGGCGAAACATCGTTCTCGCCGGGCACGTCGGCATAGGTCAGGACATCGACGACCCCAGCGGCGGTCCGCACCGCCGACAGGTCGATGCTCCCGAGCATGCCGTGCGCCACCGTGGACAGGCCGAGGCCGACATGCAGCGTGCCGGCCGGTTCCGGCATGTCGTCGATATAGACGGCTGTGCCGCTGACATGTTTGTGCGCGGAATCATGGCGCTGGTCGGTGGCGACGCCGCCGGTGATTTTTTCGGCCTTGAGGTTGGGGGCAGCGTGCTTGTTCATCGAGCGCCTCTTTTCCCTTCTCCCCGTTCACGGGGAGAAGGTGGCCCGGAGGGCCGGATGAGGGGCCGCGCCAAGGCTGATAAGTTTCCGGGAGCTGGCACAGCACGGCGCCGCCCCTCATCTGCCTGCCGGCATCTTCTCCCCGTGAACGGAGAGAAGGACGCTATTCGCGACCGTCCGGTCCCTTGGCCGAATGAGTTGATCTGCAAGCCCATCACGCCGCCTCGTACCTTGAAACCTGGATCGGCTCGCTTGTGCCGCTGGTCTCGGCAAAGAACCGCAAGAGAAGATTCCGCGCCGCCAGGGCGCGATATTCGGCGCTTGCGCGCATATCGGTCAGCGGTGTGAAATCCCTGGCGTATTCGGCCATTGCAGCCTCGACCGTCTGTTCGGTCCACGGCTTGCTCAGCAAGGCCTGTTCGACGGCCGACGCTCGCTTCGGCGTCGCCGCCATGCCGCCATAGGCAATGCGCACATCCGCGACCGTGCCGTCCTTGGCGACCGTCAGGAAAAAGGCGCCGAGGGCCGCCGTGATGTCTTCGTCGCGGCGCTTCGTGAGCTTATAGACAGCGAACTTTGTGCCCTTGGCCGGCACCGGAACGTCGACGGCCTCGACGAACTCACCGGGCTGCCTGTCCTGTTTGCCGTAGGCGATGAAGAAGGTTTCCAGCGGGATCGTGCGCCGCTTGTCGCCCTTGCGCAGTGTCAGCCGCGCGCCAAGCGCGATCAGCGGCGGTGGCGTATCGCCGATCGGCGAGCCGTTGGCGATGTTGCCGCCGATAGTGCCCATGTTGCGCACCTGTTCGCCGCCGATGCGGTCGAACAGCGGCCCGAGCGCCGGGATGCGTTTCGACAGCGTCGAGAAGGCTTCGGTGTAGGTGACGCCGGCGCCAATCGTTATGACGCCGTCATCTTCCGAAATGGTGCAAAGCCCGTCGAGATCGCCGATGAAAATCGCCGGCGAGATGTCGCGCATGTGCTTGGTCACCCACAGGCCGACATCGGTCGAACCGGCGACGATGGTGGCGCCGGGTTCCTTATCCAACACCGTGGCGAGATCGTCGACATCGGCCGGCACGATTAGCCGCGCCTTGCCCGACCCGATTTCGATCCGGGCTCGGTCATCAAGCGCCTGCAGTCGTGCGGTAATGTCCTGACGCTCCGTGGCGAGCGGGTCGTTCGCCGCCTTGCCGTAGCTGGAGATGGCGTGCGCGGCACGCATGATCGCCTCGTAGCCGGTGCAGCGGCAGAGATTGCCTTGCAAAGCCTTTTCGATCGCCGCATCCGATGGGTCCGGCGACTTCATCCACAGCCCATAGAGCGACATGACGAAGCCCGGGGTGCAGAAGCCGCATTGCGAGCCATGGAAATCGACCATCGCCTGCTGGACGGGATGCAACTGGCCAGGTTCCCCGCGCAGATGCTCGACGGTGACGACATGGGTGCCGTCGAGCGAGCCAAGGAAGCGGATGCAGGCATTGACGCTTTCATAGACCAGGCCATCGGCCGAAAGCTTGCCGACCAGCACGGTACAGGCACCGCAATCGCCCTCGGCGCAGCCTTCCTTGGTGCCGCGCAGCGAACGGTCGAGCCGCAGCCAGTCGAGCAAGGTCGCGTCGGGCGACACGGACGACAGCACGACATCGCTGCCATTGAGGATGAAGCGGATCTCGTTGCGGATATTGACCTTGGCCATGCCTCAACTCCCCCTGTAGGTGGAATAGCCGTAGGGCGAGATCAGCAACGGTACATGATAATGCACCGACTCCGCCATGCCGAAGCGGATCGGCACGCTATCGAGGAAGGCCGGCTTCGGCAGTTTCGTGCCCTGGCCGCGCAGGTAGTCGCCTGCCGCGAACACCAGCTCGTATTCACCGGCGCGGAATTCACTGCCTGCGAGCAGCGGCGCGTCGCAGCGGCCATCGGCATTGGTGGTAACTGTCTTCAGATGTGCCCGCGCGTCGCCGTCGAGACGGTAGAGCGCGATCGACAATCCCGCCGCCGGCCTGCCGGTGGCCGTGTCCAGGACGTGCGTCGTCAGACGACCGCCATCGGCTTTCGACGTTTCTGCCACTGGCCGCCTCCCATGCTGGTACAACAGAACAATATTGATGAATTGTGCGCCAATTAAAGGCGATGCATAAGTCCCGGTCGAGCGGAGTGCGACAAAAACACTTTCAAAAATTTTCGGGGGAATGCGAGAAGCACCCTTTCGATATCCTGATCATACTTCGGGCCATGCCGGCGGGAGGGACGATGCGTTACACCAGGGACATGCGCGGCTATGGAGCCAATCCGCCGGATCCGAAATGGCCTGGCGGTGCCCATGTCGCCGTGCAGTTCGTCGTCAACTACGAAGAGGGCGGCGAGAACTGCGTTCTGCATGGGGATAAGGCCTCGGAAGCCTTCCTATCGGAGATCGTCGGCGCCGCGCCGTGGCTCGGCCAGCGCCACTGGAACATGGAATCGATCTACGAATATGGCGCCCGCGCCGGCTTCTGGCGGCTGCTTCGGCTGTTTAGCGAGGCCGAGGTCCCCGTGACCTGCTATGGCGTAGCCACAGCGCTCGCCCGCTCGCCGGACCAGGTTACGGCCATGCAGGAAGCCGGCTGGGAAGTCGCCTCGCATGGGCTGAGATGGATCGACTACCGCGACCACAGCGCCGAAGACGAGCGCCGCGACCTCGAAGCGGCGATCAAACTGCATTATGAGGTGACCGGCCAGCGCCCGACCGGCTGGTATACGGGCCGCACATCCGTCAACACGGTGCGCCTGGTGGCTGAAGAAGGCGGCTTCGACTATGTGTCGGACACCTATGACGACGAGCTGCCCTACTGGTTCGAGCACGAGGGCGGCACGCAGCTCATCATCCCCTATACGCTCGACGCCAACGACATGCGCTTCGCCACGCCGCAGGGCTTCAATTCAGGCGACCAGTTCTATGCCTATCTGAAGGACAGTTTCGACACGCTCTATGCCGAGGGCAAGGCCGGGCGGCCGCGCATGATGAATATCGGCCTGCACTGCCGCCTCGTCGGGCGGCCGGGCCGGGTAGCGGCGCTGAAGCGTTTCGTCGACTATGTGAAATCGCACGACAAGGTCTGGCTGGCGCGGCGCGTCGACATCGCCCGCCATTGGCAAGAGAACCATCCCTACAGGCCGGCGGCACTCAGACCATCGAAGATGGAGTTTGAAACATTCGTGCACGCCTTTGGCGGCGTGTTCGAGCATTCGCCCTGGATCGCGGAGCGGGCCTATGAGCTGGAGCTCGGTCCGGCGCACGATACATCAGGCGGCCTGCACAATGCGCTCTGCCGCATCTTCCGTGCCGCCAGCGAGACCGAGCGGCTCGGCGTGCTCAACGCCCATCCCCACCTTGCCGGCAAATTGGCCAAGGCCAAGCGGCTGACGGCGGAATCGACCCGGGAGCAGGCGTCGGCCGGCCTCGACGCGCTGACCGACAAGGAACGCGAGCTGTTCTCCAAGCTCAACGCCGCTTATGTCACCACCTTCGGCTTCCCCTTCATTATCGCGGTGAAGGGCAAGACCAAGGAGGAAATCCTGGCGGAGTTCGAGGCACGCATCGGCAACAGCCGCAGCGTGGAATTCGAGACCGCCTGCAAACAGGTCGAGCGCATCGCACTGCTCCGCCTCAGGGATATGCTGCCGCAATAGGTTTGAACCCATGGATACGATCAGGATGCCCGAGCGCACCTACTACGCACCGCATGGCGGCCATTCCGGCCAGACCGAGCTTTTGACCGGCCGCGCCGTCTTCACCGAGGCCTATGCCGTCATCCCCAAGGGCGTGATGCAGGACATCGTCACCAGCGCCTTGCCATTCTGGGACAAGACCCGCGTCTGGATATTATCGCGGCCGCTGTCCGGTTTTGCCGAGACGTTTTCGCAATACATTGTCGAGGTCGCGCCCGGCGGCGGCAGCGACAGGCCCGAGCCCGATGCCGGCGCCGAGGGCGCCCTGTTCGTGGTCGAGGGCGAACTGACGGTTCTGCTCGCCGGCAAGAAGCATAGCTTAAGGCCCGGCGGCTTTGCCTTCCTGCCGCCAGCCAGCGGCTGGACCGTTCGCAACGAGGCCAAGGCTGCCGCTCGTTTCCACTGGATTCGCAAGGCTTACGAGGCGGTCGACGGTCTCGACACGCCGGAAGCTTTCTTCACCAACGAGCAGGAGATCGCGCCGACGCCGATGCCCGGTACCGAAGGCCGCTGGGCAACGACGCGCTTCGTCGACCCCGCCGATTTGCGCCACGACATGCACATGACGATCGTGACGCTCGAGCCCGGCGCCGTCATT
Organism: Mesorhizobium sp. B2-4-14; assembly: GCF_006442155.1. Taxonomy (NCBI): domain Bacteria; kingdom Pseudomonadati; phylum Pseudomonadota; class Alphaproteobacteria; order Hyphomicrobiales; family Phyllobacteriaceae; genus Mesorhizobium; species Mesorhizobium sp. B2-4-14. The sequence goes on from NZ_VFVA01000002.1 coordinate 146,124, forward strand.
CCGTTCGCCGAGACGCATGTGATGGAGCACGGCCTCTACGTACTCGAAGGCAAGGCCGTCTATCGCCTCAACCAGAACTGGGTCGAGGTCGAGGCCGGCGACTATATGTGGCTGCGCGCTTTCTGTCCGCAGGCCTGTTATGCCGGTGGCCCCGGCAAATTCCGCTATCTGCTCTACAAGGACGTCAACCGGCACGCCAAGCTCGGCGGGGCGGGTATCGGCGGGCGCGCGCGGTGACCCGCATCACGGCTCGACCGTTGACCCGCGAGGCCTTTGCCGAGTTCGGCGACGTCATCGATATGGGCGGCGACAACCACTATCCGATCAATGGCGGCAAGGCCGAGCGCTACCATGATCTGGCGACCGCCGAGGCGACAGGGCCGAATGCCCGCGTGCTGATCTCGATGGTGCGCGGCACGCCTTACGAGATGCCGCTGAAACTGAGCATGGTGGAGCGCCATCCCTTCGGCAGCCAGGCCTTCATTCCGCTGTCGCCACGCCCATTCCTCGTCGTCGTCTGTCATGACGGCAAGGAAGGGCCGGGCGAGCCGCACGCCTTCCTCACCGCGCCAGGACAAGGCATCAACTATTCCCGCAATCTCTGGCATGGCGTGCTGACGCCGATCGGCGAGCCTCAGGATTTCCTGATCGTCGACCGTGGCGGCGACGGCTCCAACCTCGAGGAATTCCATTTCTCGCACGCCTATGAGATCCATCTCCCCGACGAGACCCAGTCATGACCGAGATTTCGCTGATCGACCGCCTGCTCGACGTCATCGAGCACGACATCGTGCCGAAGACGGCGGATGGCGTCGCCCATGGCAACAAGCTGTTCGGCGCGGCGATCCTGCGGAAAGCCGACCACTCGCTGGTGCTGGCCGAAACCAACAATGAGATGGAAAACCCGCTTTGGCACGGCGAGGTGCATTGCCTGAAGCGCTTTTATGAGATGCCCAAGGCCGAGCGCGTCGACACCAAGGACGCCATTTTCCTCGCCACGCACGAGCCCTGCTCGCTCTGCCTGTCGGCGATCACCTGGACCGGCTTCGACAATTTCTACTACCTGTTCAGCCACGAGGATTCGCGCGACAGTTTCGCCATCCCGCACGATCTCAAGATTCTGAAAGAGGTCTTCACCCTCGATCCGGGCGGCTACAATGCCGAGAACGCCTACTGGAAGAGCTTTTCCATACGCAGGCTGGTGCGGGCGTTGCCCGAGGCCGAACGCCAACGGCTGGAGACGCGCATCGGGAAAATCTCGGCGCGCTACGACGAGCTGTCGGATGCCTACCAGGCAAGCAAGGCCGAGAACGACATTCCGCTGAATTGAAGGTTGCGGAATTTCGCTGATTATCATCTCTTGAATTGCCCCCTTTATGGGGGCATATTGCGCCATGGAAAAGCGCAGGCCTACTTATGATCTTGATGCGATCAAGACGACATTTGGGTCTGTCGATACGCTGGCAATTACAACATGGCGCTGCGCGACGCTATTGGCCTCGGTTTCGATCGCGCGGGCGTGGTCGAGGTGATCGGCAGCATGACGCGAAAGATGTTCGTAAAGTCGATGACTACCTTCGCGGATCATCGGGTCTGGCAGGATGTCTATCATGTCCCGTCACGCGACCTGATCCTCTACGTGAAATTCCAGGCAGATGTCGTGACCGAATTCATGATCATGTCGTTCAAGGAGAAATGACCATGGCGACGAGAGAAAGCAGTGAAACGAATACGATGATCTCTCCCGAAACCGGAGAAACGTTGATGCGCGGAGTGCGTCCATTCACCGTGACCTATAAGGGCGAAAGCATGATCGTCGACCTGCCAGGTTACTATCCGGCATCGGGCGGCGAAGGCGTGCATGTCGGAGACGACATGATCCCTGTCGACGCGGCTCTGCGCGTCCTCAAGGAAAAGATCGACGGTGTCCCCGCCCCTGCAACCATCCGTCGTGTCCGCACGAAACTCAAACTGTCGCAGCGCGAGGCGGGATCTCTGTTCAAGGTTGGCGAAAACGCCTTCGACAAATATGAACGCGGTTTGATCGAGCCGAGTGGCCCGACCATTCAACTAATGACCCTGCTTGAAAGGCACCCCGAACTGCTGGACGAATTGCGGTAACGGCACAGGTCGCATAATTCGCTGCTCCAGTCGCGAATCGCGATTGAAAGTTGCGGCGCAACGGGGCGTTATGCGCGCCATGAAAATCGTCACCGAATTTCCCCGCAAGGTCGTCGAATTTCCCGACATGGGCATCGTCATGCCGGATGGCTGCCGGCTGTCGGCGCGTGTGTGGATGCCGGAAGATGCCGGCGACGATCCGGTGCCGGCAATCCTCGAACATCTGCCCTACCGCAAGCGCGACGGCACGATCTTTCGCGATCAGCTGACGCATCCCTATTTTGCCGGCCACGGCTATGCCTCGATCCGCGTCGACATGCGCGGCAATGGCGATTCCGAAGGGCTGATGGATGACGAATACTCCGAGCAGGAATTGCAGGACGCCTGCGATGTCATCGCCTGGGCGGCGGCACAGCCCTGGTGCAACGGCAATGTCGGCATGATGGGCATCTCCTGGGGTGGCTTCAACTGCCTGCAGGTGGCCGCCAAGCAGCCTCCGGCGCTGAAGGCGGTGATCAGCCTGTGCTCGACCGTCGACCGTTATGCCGACGACATCCATTACAAGGGCGGCTGCCTGCTGATCGAGAATTTCGGCTGGGCCTCGACGATGCTTTCCTATTCGTCGCGGCCGCCGGATCCGCTGATTGCCGGTGGCAACCGCTGGCGCGACCTGTGGCTCAGCCGGCTGGAGAACCAGCCTTTCCTGCTGCCCCTGTGGCTCAGCCACCAGCACCGCGACGCCTACTGGAAACGCGGTTCGATCTGCGAGGATTTCTCGGCGGTCAAGGCGGCCGTGCTGTCGATCGGCGGCTGGCATGACGGCTATCGCAACACGATCTCGCATCTCGTCACCAACATCGAAGCTCCGGTCAAGGGCATCGTCGGCCCCTGGATCCACAAATACCCGCATTATGCCGGGCCGAAGCCGGCCATCGGCTTCCTGCAGGAAGCGCTGCGCTGGTGGGACCATTGGCTGAAGGGTTCAGAGACCGGCGTCGAGGCCGATCCGGCCTACCGTGCCTATGTGATGGACAGCGTGCGCCCGGCACGCTGGCATCCCGAGAGGCCAGGCCGCTGGGTGGCGGAGAAGCAATGGCCGTCGCCAGCCATCAAGGCGCATTCGATCGAGCTGATCCCCGTTGGCGGCAGGCCGGCCATAGTCGCCTCGCCGCAAAGCTGCGGGCTCGCCGGCGGCGAGTATTTTCCGTTCACCTTCGGCCCGGAACTGCCGGGCGACCAGCGCCTCGACGATGCGCTGTCGGTGTGTTTCGACCAGCCGGAACTTACCGAGGCCATCGACATTGTCGGCGCGCCTGAAGTTCGGGTCACGCTCGCTTCCGACCGCCCGCAGGCCAATATTGCGATCCGGCTGTGCGACGTGCATCCCGACGGCGCTTCGGAATTGATCTCCTATGGCGTGCTCAATCTGACGCACCGCAACTCGCACGAATTCCCCGAAGCGTTGGTGCCGGGCGAAACCGCGTCGGCGCGCGTGGTGCTCGACCAGTGCGCCTACCGGGTGCCGGCCGGCCACCGCCTGCGCATCGCGGTGTCGAACGCCTATTGGCCCGCCATCTGGCCCTCGCCGGAGCCGGTCCAGCTAACCTTGTCGGCCGCCGCGCTATCCCTGCCGCTGCGCCCGCTGGCGGCGGGCGACGAAGCAACGTTCGCCGAGCCTGAAGGCGCTACACCCTGGGCGACCGAGACGGTTCGGCCCGCCAATTCCGAGCGCCATGTCGATCGCGACGAAAAGACCGGAATTGTCACGCTTTCGATAATGGACGACTTCGGCGAAGTCCGTGATCTCGACCATGGCCTGGCCAATGGCAGCATTGTGCGCGAGACCTGGGCGATCCATCCTGACAATCCTTTGTCAGCCTCGGGCAAGACGCATTGGACGCAGACCCTGTCGCGAAATGGATGGTCGGTGCGCACCGAGACATGGGCGGAGATGCGATCGGACGCTGAAAATTTCATCGTCAGCGCCAGAATCGAAGCCTACGAGGGTGAAAGACTCGTCTTCGAGCGCAATTTCGAGGAAAAGGTCCCGCGCGCACTGGTTTGAACGCCGAACCTGTTGGTCCAAAAGCGACGTGCGATTTACGCCACGGCATGTCGCATTCGGTCTTGCTTACCGCTTTCTCTTGCGGTCATTATTCCCTTTAACAAGAAGCAAGAAAATCGACCGCAGAGTCGAACCAACAGAGTGAGGAACTCAAATGTCAAACGAACTGGAATTCCTTAGCCGGCGCGTCGCGTCCGGCAAACTGAGCCGTCGTGATTTTCTCGGGCGGGCAGCCGCGCTCGGCATCGCCGCCCCCTTCGCCAACGCACTGCTTTCCAGCGCCGCGCGCGCGGCAGGTCCGGTCAAGGGCGGCACGCTGAAGGCCGGCCTGGTCGGCGGTGAATCCACCAACAGTCTCGATCCGGCGCTGATGATGACGCAGGTGCCGTTCGCGTTCGGCAAGTGCTGGGGCGAAATGATCGTCGAGCTGTCGCCTGAGGGTAAGCTCGAGAACCGCATCGCCGAGGAGATCGGCTCGTCCAAGGACGCCAAGGTGTGGACGCTGAAGATCCGCGACGGCGTCGAGTTTCACAACGGCAAGACCGTGACCGCCGAGGACGTCGCCGCCACGCTCGAGCGCCATTCGGACGAAAAGTCGAAATCCGGCGCGCTCGGCTACATGAAGGGCATCCAGACCATCAAAGCCAATGGCAAGGAAGTGGTGCTGACGCTCAAGGAAGCCAACGCCGACCTTCCTTACCTGCTCAGCGACTATCACCTGATCGTCCAGCCCAATGGCGGCAAGGACAAGCCCGATGCCGGCATCTCGGCCGGCCCTTATGTGGTCAAGACCAACGAGCCCGGTGTGCGCCATGGCGGCGAGCGCTTCGCCAACTACTGGCAGGGCGACAAGATGGGCCACGCAGACCAGATCGAGGTCATCGTCATCAACGACGCGACGGCGCGCACGGCGGCCCTGCAAGGCGGCCAGGTCAACATGATCAACCGCGTCGAGCCGAAGATCGTCGACCTGATCAAGCGCGTGCCGGGCGTGACCATCCGCAACCATGCCGGTCCGGGCCACTACGTGTTCATCATGCATTGCAACACGGCGCCGTTCGACAACAATGACCTGCGCATGGCGCTGAAGCTCGCCATCGACCGCGAAGAAATGCTGACCAAGGTGCTGCGCGGCTATGGCTCGCTCGGCAACGACTTCCCGATCAACGCGTCCTATCCGCTGTTCACCGAAATCGAGCAGCGCAAGTACGATCCCGACAAGGCCAAGTTCCACTACAAGAAGTCCGGTCATGACGGCACGGTGTTGCTGAGGACCTCGGACGTCGCCTTCCCCGGCGCCGTCGATGCGTCCCAGCTTTTCCAGCAGAGCGCGGCCAAGGCCGGCATCAAGATCGAGCTCAAGCGCGAGCCCGGGGATGGTTACTGGAACGAAGTCTGGAACAAGCAGCCGTTCTGCGCCTCCTATTGGGGCGGCCGCTCGACCCAGGACCAGATGTACTCGACCGCCTATCTGTCGACCGCCGACTGGAACGACACGCGTTTCATGCGCCCGGACTTCGACAAGATGGTTCTCGCCGCACGCGCCGAGCTGGACGAGGCCAAGCGCAAGCAGATGTACCACGATATGGCTGTCATGGTGCGCGACGAAGGCGGCCTCATCCTGCCGATGTTCAACCAGTTCATCGACGCCACCGGTGCCAAGGTCGATGGCTGGGTGGACGATCCGCACCAGGAACTGATGAACGGCTACGCCTTGGCGAAGTGCTGGCTGCAGGCCTGAGCCCGGCTTTGCAGAGATGTCGTCGCCCGTTGTGAAACTAATTGCCCAGCGCATCGCGCTGGGCATCCTCCTTCTGTTGGCCATATCGGTCCTGATTTTCGCCGGCACGCAGATCCTGCCCGGCGACGTCGCGCAAGCCATACTCGGACAGTCGGCGACGCCGGAGTCGCTCGCCAATCTACGCGAGCAGCTCGGGCTCAACGACCCGGCCTATATCAGGTATTTCCGCTGGCTTGGCGGCGTGCTCACAGGCGACCTCGGCACGGCCATGTCGAGCGGGCAAGATATTGCCACCTCGATCAAGGACCGGCTGTGGAACACGCTGTTCCTGGCCTTCTGGGCGGCGATCGTGGCTGTGCCGCTGGCGATCATCCTGGGTCTGATCGCGGTGCGCTACCGCAATGGCTGGGTCGACAAGTTGATCTCCGGGCTGGCGCTCGCCTCGACCTCCTTCCCGGAATTCTTCGTCGGTTATCTCCTGGTCTATTTCTTCGCCGTGAAATGGCAGGTCTTCCCCGCCATCTCGACCGTCTATGACGGCATGCCCCTTGGCGAGCGGATGCAGGCGATCGCGCTGCCTGCGACAGCACTGACGCTGGTGGTGCTTGCCCACATGATGCGCATGACCCGCGCGGCGATCCTCAACGTCATGCAGTCGGCCTATGTCGAAACGGCGGAGCTCAAGGGGCTTTCGGCCTTCGCCGTCATCCGCAAGCACGCTTTCCCGAACGCGATCGCGCCGATCATCAATGTCGTCATGCTCAACCTCGCCTATCTCATCGTCGGCGTCGTCGTGGTCGAGGTGATCTTCGTCTATCCCGGCATGGGGCAGTATCTGGTCGATCACGTCACCAAGCGCGACGTGCCCGTGGTGCAGGCGGTCGGCCTGATCTTCGCCGCCGTCTACATCAGCCTCAACATCATCGCGGACATTGCGGCGATCGTCGCCAATCCGCGTCTTAGACATCCAAAGTGAGGGGCGGGCATGCTTGACATAAAACGCATCCCCATCCCCGCCCTGATCGGCCTGGTGCTGACCGCCCTGTTCGTGCTGGCGGCGATCTTGGCACCGTGGATTTCGCCGCACGACAATGCCGAGATCGTCGGTGACGTCTGGGAACCGATGTCGGCTGTGCATTGGCTGGGTACCGACAATCTCGGTCGCGACCTGTTGTCCCGCATGATCTACGGCGCCCGCATCACCTTGTTCATCGCCGTTCTCGCCACCGCGCTGTCGTTCTCGCTCGGTGCCATACTGGGCTTCTCGGCGGCGGTGTTCGGCGGCTGGTTCGATACCATCCTGTCGCGCCTCGTCGACCTCTTGATGTCGATCCCGACGCTGATCATGGGCTTGGTCGTGCTCTCTGTTCTGCCAACGAACCTGGTGACGCTGATCCTGGTCATGGGCATTCTCGACTCGACCCGCGTCTATCGCCTGTCGCGCGCGGTTGCCGTCGACATCAACGTCATGGATTACGTCGAGGCAGCGAAGCTGCGCGGCGAAGGCAGCACCTGGATCATCTTCCGCGAAATCCTGCCAAACGCGCTGTCGCCGCTGGTCTCCGAACTCGGCCTGCGCTTCATCTACGCGGTGCTGTTCCTGTCGACGCTGTCCTTCCTCGGCCTTGGCGTGCAACCGCCTGACGCCGACTGGGGCGGCATGGTCAAGGAGAACAAGGACGGCATCGTCTTCGGCATAGCCGCGGCGCTCATTCCGGCGGCTGCCATTGCAGCCCTTGCCATCTCGGTCAACCTTGTCGCCGACTGGATTCTCAACCGCACGACAAGCCTGAAGGGAGGACGCGGGTGATGGCAGACAGCAAAGCGAAACCCGGCGTGCTGCTCGATATCCGTAACCTGCGCATCGAGGCGATGGTATACCCGCCCGGCGAGGCGCCAAGGAACATCGTGCTGGTGCATGATGTCTCGCTGACGCTCGAGAAGGGCAAGGTGCTCGGCCTGATCGGCGAGTCCGGTGCTGGCAAATCGACCATCGGCCTGTCGTCGATGGGTTATGGCCGTGGCGGCGTGCGCATCACCGGCGGCGAAGTCATTCTCAATGGCCGCGACATCCTGAAAGGCGGCAAGGAAGGTTTCCGCAAGCTGCGCGGCCGCGAGGTCTGCTATGTCGCGCAATCGGCGGCGGCGGCTTTCAATCCGGCGCACAGGCTGATGGATCAGGTGGTGGAAGCAACGCTGCTGCACGGCACGGCGACACGGGCCGAGGCCGAGAAGCGGGCCATCGCGCTGTTCAAGAAGCTCAGTCTGCCCAATCCCGAAACCATCGGCGAACGCTTTCCGCACCAGGTCTCGGGCGGCCAGTTGCAGCGTGTGATGACGGCGATGGCGCTGTGCTCGGAGCCGGACCTGATCGTCTTCGACGAACCGACGACGGCGCTCGACGTGACGACGCAGATCGACGTGTTGTCGGCGATCAAGGATGCCATCCGCGACACCCATGTGGCGGCGCTCTACATCACCCACGACCTTGCCGTGGTCGCCCAGGTCTCCGACGAGATCATGGTGCTGCGCCATGGCCGGCTCGTCGAATGGGGCGGCACCCGCCAGATCATCAAGGAACCGCGCCAGGAATACACCAACGCCCTGGTCTCGGTGCATGAGATCGAACATGCCGAGCAGAACCCTGGCGCCACGCCGTTCCTGTCGGTCAAGAACGTCACCGCCGCCTATGGCGGCGGCCACGTCAAGGTATTGAAGAACGTCTCGGTGGATATCTATCCCGGCCAGACGCTGGCCGTGGTTGGCGAATCCGGCTCCGGCAAGTCAACGCTGGCGCGCGCCATCACCGGGCTTTTGCCCCCTGAGCAAGGCACGGTCACCTTCGATGGACGCCCGCTGGCCAACCGGCTTGCCGACCGCCCGAAGGAGGATTTGCGCCAGCTGCAGATGATCTACCAGATGGCCGACGTGGCGATGAACCCGCGCCAGACCGTCGGCACCATCATCGGCCGGCCGCTCGAATTCTATTTCGGCATGCGCGGCAGGGAGCGCGACAGGCGTGTAGCCGAGCTGCTCGACGAAATCGAGATGGGCAAGGGCTTTGTCGACCGCTATCCGGCCGAGCTTTCCGGCGGCCAGAAGCAGCGCGTCTGCATCGCCCGCTCGCTGGCCGCCAAGCCCAAGCTGATCATCTGCGACGAGGTAACGTCCGCACTCGACCCGCTGGTGGCACACGGCATCCTCAAACTGCTCTTGAACCTGCAGCAGCACGAAAAGGTCGCCTATCTGTTCATCACCCACGATCTGGCGACGGTGAAGTCGATCGCCGATTCGATCGCGGTCATGTATCGCGGCGAGGTGGTGCGCTACGGCTCGAAGAGCAAGGTGCTGACACCGCCTTTCGACGCCTATACCGACCTTTTGCTGTCGTCGGTTCCGGAAATGGAGATCGGCTGGCTGGAGAAGGCGATCAAGGGGCGGCGCATGGAAAGTGCGGGGAATTAGCGATCGGCCGAATCAGGGACGGCAGCCGTCATCCAGATGCAACACAAGAACGCCACCGTCCTTCGGACGGGCGTCGCCTGTGTGACGTTGTTTTTTTCAAGAAGGGGTACGACATGAAGACTGAACTCGACCATCTCGCTGAACTCGCCGGCCGGGGCCGGATATCGCGTCGCGACTTTCTTGGCCGCACCGCGGCACTGGGCGTATCGGCGGCGCTGGCAACGACGCTGGCCGGGAAAGCCTTCGCACAGACGCCGGTCAAGGGCGGCATCCTCAAGGCCGGCCTGCAGGGCGGCGAATCGACCAACAGCCTCGATCCGGCGCTGAACCTCAGCCAGGTCACCTACAGCTTTGGCAAGCAGTGGGGCGAATATCTTGTCAGGCTGATGCCGGACAATAGCCTGACGCACCTGATCGCCGAGGAGATCGGCGCGTCCAAGGACGCCAAGACCTGGACGATCAAGGTGCGCGACGGCATCGAATTCCACAATGGCAAGACCGTTGCCGCCGAAGACGTCGCCGCCACGCTCGAGCGCCACGCCGACGAGAAATCGAAGTCGGGCGCGCTCGGCGTCCTCAAGAACATCAAGGGCATCAAGGCCAGCGGCAAGGAAGTCATCGTCACGCTCGGCGACGCCGACGCCGATTTCCCCTATCTGATGGCCGACTACCACCTCGTCATCCAGCCGAATGGCGGCAAAGACAACCCCAACGCGGGCATCGGCGCCGGTCCCTACAAGGTCACGGTCAACCAGCCCGGCGTGCGGCATGGCGGCGAGCGCTTCGCCAATTACTGGCGTGGCGACAAAGCGGGTCATGCCGACCAGATCGAGATCGTCGTCATCAACGACGCCACGGCCAGGCTGGCGGCGCTGCAGGGCGGCCAGGTCCACATGATCAACCGTATCGAGCCGAAGGTCGTCGACCTGGTCAAGCGCATTCCCGGCGTCAGCATCGAGAACGTGTCGGGCCGGGGCTATTACCCGTTCAACATGTTTTGCGACACGGCACCCTTCGACAACAATGATCTGAGGATGGCGCTGAAGCTCGCCATCGACCGCGACGAAATGCTTGAGAAGATCCTGCGCGGCTACGGCTCAGTCGGCAACGACTTCCCGATCAACGAGGCCTATCCCCTGTTTACCGCCATCGAACAGCGCAAGTTCGACCCGGAGAAGGCCGCGGCAGCCTACAAGAAGTCGGGTCACAGCGGCTCCATCCTGCTGCGCACCTCCGACGTCGCCTTCCCCGGCGCCGTCGACGCGGCCCAACTCTACCAGCAGTCCTGCGCCAAGGCGGGCATCAAGATCGAGATCAAGCGCGAGCCGGGAGACGGCTATTGGTCGGAAGTCTGGAACAAGCAGCCCTTCTCGCTCTCCTACTGGGGCGGGCGGCCGACGCAGGACCAGATGTATTCCACCGGCTATGTCTCGACCGCCGACTGGAACGACACACGCTTCAAGCGGCCGGAATTCGACAAGATGCTGTTTGCGGCGCGCGGCGAACTCGACCAGGACAAGCGCAAGGCGATCTACCACGACATGGCCGTCCTGATGCGCGACGAAGGCGGGCTGATCGTGCCATTCTTCAACCAGTTCATCGACGCGGCCGCGACCAGCAAGATCAGCGGCTGGGTGAAGAACCCGATCGGTGAAATGATGGACGGCTATGCGCTTGGCGAGTGCTGGCTGAACGCCTGATATCTCCCTGGGACTGAATAGCGCCGCGTGTTCAAACGACACGCGGCGCACGCTTTTTCGCCGAATTGCATGGAGGAGTTGATGGCACTCAAGTCCAAACTCTTGCTGATCATCCTCGACGGCGTGCCCTACCGGAACTGGCGCCGGCTGATGGGCAATCTCGAAGGTTGGGTGCAGTCCGGCGAGGCGCAAGTGTGGAAAATGCGTTCCGTGCTGCCGTCGACCTCCGCCTGTTGCTACGCTTCGATCCACACCGGGGTGTCGCCACAGGTGCACGGTATCCTGTCCAACGAGAACCGGTTCCGGGTCGAGCAGCCCGACATCTTCTGCGAAGTCAGCAAGGCCGGAGGCAAGACCGGCGCGGTCACCCACTCCTACTGGTCGGAATTCTTCCGTTCCTATCCATTCGATCTCGTCGAGGACATGGAATATGACGAGCCCGGCGGGCCGATCACGCATGGCCGCTTCCACACAATGACCGGCTACAACGCCCGCAACCAGATGACGCCGAGCGACGTCGACCTGTTCGCGACGCTGACCATGCTGACCAAACGCCACGGCATCGACTATGGCATCCTGCACACCTGCACGCTGGATTCTATGGGCCACCGTTTCGGCCATGACTGCCACGAGATGGACCATGCCTGCTACGCCATGGACGGCATGCTGGCGGCCTTCCTGCCGGGCTGGATCGCGGCCGGCTACGAGGTCATGGTTACCGCCGATCACGGTCAAACGGATCGCGGCCATCATGGCGGCCGTGATGATGAGATGCAGGATTTCGCGCTGTATTATTTCGGCGCCGGCAAGGGACCGGAGGCAGATGTACTGCTCGACCAGTTGCAGTTGGCGCCGACGGTGTTGAGCCGGCTCGGGGTGCCGGTGCCGGCGACGATGAAGGCGAAACCGTTTTTGGTGTGAGTGGGCAGCCGTGACGTTGGAGCCCCCTCCCCCCATTCCGGGTAGGGGTGAGGGGCAGCGTAAACGTCGAATATGATCACTCCAACGCTCGTGCTGCCCCTCATCCGCCTGCCGGCACCTTCTCCCCGTGGAACGGGGAGAAGGGATACTCTGGCAACCTTCCCGCTCTTCGGTTAGCCTCCGCGAATTCCTTGGCGGAGGATGAACCTTTTTGGGCTGTTCAGCGACAGAGCAGGCAGGAGCCAGGCGGCTCGACCGGCCATGACGGCGGCGACGGAGACCGATCGCGCGCTTGTCGACCGGGTCGCGAAGGGCGACCGGGCCGCCGTGCGGCTCCTGTTCATGCGTCACCACGCGCGGATCTACCGCTTCGTGGCGCGCCAGACGGGATCGGAGATGATGGCTGACGATATCGCGAACGAAGTGTTCCTTGAATTGTGGCGCCAGGCGCCGGGTTTCGAAGGACGCTCCGAAGTCTCGACGTGGCTGCTCGGCATCGCCCGGTTCAAGGCGCTGTCGCTGCTGCGCAAGAAGAAGGAAGACTGGATCGACGATGAGGCCGCAGCCGCGGTGCCCGACAGTGCCGACACGCCGGAAGTCGTCACCATGAAGGAAGACAAGGCCGCCGCCTTGCGGCGTTTCATCGACGCCTTGCCCGAAGAACACCGCACGGTGATCGACCTCGCCTATTTTCATGGACAGTCGGTGACCGAGATCGGCGAGGTGCTCGGCATCCCGGGGGCGACCGTCAAGACCCGGATGTTCTACGCCCGCAAGAAACTCGGCGAGGCCCTCAAGGCCGCCGGTTACGACAGGGGGTGGCCATGAGCGCCGCTGAAAAGATGTCGCGCCGCGACGAAATGGAAACGCTGCTGCCGTTCTATCTGAACGGCTCGCTGGAAGGGGCGGAACTGGAGGCCGTCGAGGAATGGCTGGCCAGCGATCCGGCCGCTCTTGCCGCCCTTGGCGAGGCCGAGGCCGAATTCTCGGGCACATCAGCCGCCAATGAAGCGATCCGCCCGCCCGCCGACGCGCTCAGCCGCTTCGCCAAGACGCTCGAGGCAGAGGCAGGACCGGCGCGGATGCCGGCCGGCTCGTCCTGGCTGGCGCAGGCCTGGGGCCGCTTCATGGCGGTGCCCGCCGGTGTCGCCTGGGCGGCGGCGGCGGTCCTGCTGGCGCTGATCGTGGTGCAGTCGCTGGTGCAGCCCGGCGGCAAAGGCAAGGATTTCGAGATTGCCGGCGCCGAGGACGATCTGGCGAAGATGCCGTTCGCGCTGGTCAAGTTCAAGCCGGATGCGAAGATGTCCGACGTTTCCAGCTTCCTCGGCGGCAAAGGGCTGAAGATCATCGGCGGACCGACCGCCGACGGCGTGTTCCGGCTCGCCATTCCCGCAGCCAACACGGCCGACTACACCAAGGAGCTCGGCCTTATTGCCGCCCAGCCTTTCACCGAGACTGTGATCGAGGGAAGGAAACCGGCTGATGGCGGCTGAGGCGGTCATTCGATTTGCGGCGATCCTGGAGCGGTTCACCGTTTCACCGAAACGTCGATCCGCTCCATCCGCTTTCCTTTTCGCAATTCCGGACGGAAAACCACTACGCACTTTTGCTGGAATTGCTTTGGCGGCGGCGGCGACAATCGCGGCCGTGCCTGCCTCGGCGCAGACCAGCGGGACCAATCCGGACGGCACGAAAATCGACTGTCGCAACGGGGCCAACGCGGCCGGTGCCGATTGCGCCAAGGACGGCAATGGCGCCAAGAACAGGGCCGGCGACGCGGGTCCTGGTCAGGCGGTCTTTCTTCCCGCCCTGATCGTCGATCTTTTTCCCAACCCTGCGCCGGTGCCGGCCCCACGGCCGCAGCCGGCGACGCCGCCGGCCAACAACCAGGCCGGTCCGCCGCCGAGCGGGCCGATCGTGTCGCCGACCGATCTCATCGCCGTTCAGCCGCCGCGCGCCGTCGCCGGTGACTTCGTGCCCGACGAGGTGCTGGTGACGGTCGATGGCGATGCCGGCGCCGTGCAGCAGATCGCCGCCTCCTTTGGCCTCGAAGTGCGCTCGCAGCGCCAGTCCCGGCTGCTCGGCACCACTCTGGTCCGCTTCGGCATTCCTGACGGCCGCCCCGTCGGCGTGGTATTGGCACAGCTTGCCGCCGACGGCCGCACGCAGCGGCGCGAACCCAACCACATCTACTCGCTGCAGCAGGCGGCCGGCATCGTAAACTATGCCTTTGACCGCATCGCGCTCGATTCCAGACAGGCCAGCGGCGAGAACGTCCGTGTCGCGGTGATCGATACCGGCATCGACGACAGCAATCCTGCGCTGGCCGGCGTCATCGCCGCGCAATTCGATGCCATGCCCGATGTGCCGATCGAAAAGCGCGACCATGGCACCTCGGTCGACGGGCTGATCGCCGGTGTCGGCGCGCTGGAGGGCATGGCACCGGGCGCCCGCATCTATCACGCCCGCGCCTTCGAAGGCGGCAAGTCGACGATGGACGTCATCCTGTCAGCGCTCGACTGGGCTGCCGAGCAGAACGTCAGCATCATCAACATGAGCTTCGTCGGCCCGAAGAACGACCTGCTCGGCACCGCCTGCCGCAATGCGTGGGCGCTCGGCATGGTGCTGGTCGCCGCCGCCGGCAACAACGGGCCGAAAGCGCCCTATGGCTATCCGGCCGCCTTCGACGGCGTCATCGCGGTGACCGCTACCGACGCCAAGGACGCGCTGATGCCGCAGGCCAATCGCGGCGCCTACGTCTTCATCTCGGCGCCGGGCGTCGAGATGGTGGCGCCGAGCGGCGCCGGTTCGGACGTGGTTACCGGCACGTCATTTGCCGCCGCGATCGTCTCCGGCGCAATCGCCAACCTGATCCATGCCGCGCCCGACCGCTCGGCCGACAACATCGAGAAGGCGCTCGCCACGACTGCCAGGGATCTCGGCCCCAAGGGGCGCGACAACGACTTCGGCTATGGGCTGCTGGATATCAAGGGAGCTGAGGCGGCTAAGGAGTAGTGTGCTGCTTTTAGGAATCCCGGCTAAATCCTTGCCAGCATTGCGAACTGGAATCGGTCGGCAATTAGTATGAGTAGCGAAGACGTGAAATTGATGTGAGCCTCCACATCCATAGTTGTGAGGTCGGGAGAGTCTCCATGAGCGACCGCATGCCGCCAACCGACCAGTTCCTTGTCTAGTCGATTTCGGACCTTTTGCATTGTGGATAGATCGAAGAAGGCCGTAGTTTTCAGACAGCCTCGCGAAGTCCAAATTGGAACGAGCTTCGACGATTTTGCCATCAACCGAGTCGAACCCACAGTCGATGCGGGCTTGCAGATTCTTGACGAAAGCCTGGCGCGAATCGAGCGAATGGTTTCTGTCTCGCATGCTTTCAAAATCCGCATGAAACGCGCTGACCAAAAGCATCCAGTCCTGGTCCCGAACCCTACCGCCTTTCTCAACTAAAAATTTCAGGTAAGCGCGCACACATTCATTGTAGACACCCTCCCAATTGGCATAGGCGAGCACGACAACCGCCTTGGACGCAACGCCGTAGACATCATTGCCCGCGAGTCGGCCGAATGATCTCTTGACCTCGGAGAGTTCCTTCGCTCGTCGCACCCTTGCAGCGTCGATCTCATCAAAGAAGTCGTCCAGTTTAGGCATTCGGGCTGAACCATTGCTCCCCAAATGGAATGGTTCGTTGTAATCTTACGGTCCCGCGTAGCCCGGATGCGCTCATGTCAGCGACCTCCGGCCGTTGCCAGAAGCGCTGGATTCTTTCGGCAACAAACTGGTCTGGATGTCCATGATTCATAATTGCAACCTTGTTCCGACCGATCCCCACCGCAATGGCTTCAAGCGCCCGCAAAGAGAACCGATTGGCGATGCCTTCACCGGCATCTTGCGGCGGGATCAACGCTCCGTTGCCAAGCACTCTATGGAGGGTCTCCACTGTCCAAGTGATCGTTTGCATAACTTCTACGCGATCCTTCCCGGCCAATATGTCAACAATCGTAGCATCAAGGAATTCTTGCACGTCTAAGCTGCGGTCGTAGTCAGCAAACGTATGCACGATTAGCCGCACTATGTATTCCACATCACGTTGCGTGCCCTTTTGTTCATTGGTAATTTGGAAAATGCCCTTAACATCATCCCGCTGCGCGAATGTGCGTATCGCCTGAGTGAACTCGGCATTGGCCAAGACCATGGAACAAGTCCTAACCTCTTGCTCGTTGGCATAAGCACCGCCTCGGTTGAGGCGCTGAAAGAGATCGAACTTGGTCTTTGGATCGCTGGGATGCTTGAGAATCTGGAAATCCACTCGAGCTCTTCGGAAGAACAATTGCAATGCCTTATCGAGCGGCACCTCGTTATCTTCCTTATGCTCCCAAACCATCCCTTCAAGCGATGGCAAATACTTGGTCTTTTGAAGTTTGGATCGACGACTTTCACCGGAGTCGACATCCTTCAACACGCCCATGAACTCGAGGAGAGTGGAAATTCGCTGAAGGCCATCAATCAATTCCCACGTACCATCCTCATTTTCATACACAAACACCGGCGGCACCGGGATCCCGATTAATATTGACTCGACAAAATTAGATTTTCTCTCGTTAGTCCATCGAAACAATCTCTGCAAATCTGGTAGAATATTTAATTCTTTTGAAGTGTACATATTACCCACTTCTCCGATTGTAATCTGAACAGTGTCTGTATTCACTGCACGCTTTGCGTCGTCAATTTCTTCTTTAAGCATTCGAGTCCCCACTATTCTTAGTCCAAGGGTCTTAGGCGAAAATTCCGAGAAAGGCGATAGTTGGCTGCAGGCTCAGAACGAGGGCGTTCAGGGCGATTTGCGGATCTGCAATAGGTTGCCCTCACTCATTCAAATGATTGACCTTTTGGCACCTAGACCGGCGCCCCGGCGACCGATCCCCTGACCACCAGGTCGACCGGCCAGATCTCGCCACGCGCGCCCTCTTCCAGCCCCGAGATCCGCGCCGCCAGCCGCTCGGCGACACGGGCGCCGGCGAGACGGATGGAGGAGCGCGTCGTCGACAGCGGAACGGAGAAATTTTCGGGTCTCAGCCAGGGAAAGACGTCGTCATGAGCGATCAGCGAGACGTCACCGGGAATGCTGAGGCCAAGGTCGCGCACCGCGCGCACGACGCCCAGCGCCATGATCAGGCTGGAGCAGGCGATCGCGGTGGGCGCGCCATCCTGTTCGAGCAGGCGCCTGGTGGCGCGATAGCCGTTCTCCTCGGTCATGGCGACGGAGCAGACATGGCGGTCGCCCAGGGTCAACCCGCTCGCGGCGAGCGCGCGGCGCACGCCGCGCTCGCGGTGGATGGCGAAGGTCTCGCGGTCGTCGCCATTGATCAGCGCCAGCCGCCGGTGACCGAGTTGAACGAGCAGCCGCGCCGCCTCGTGGAAGGCGCCCTCATTGTCGATGTCGAGATAGGGATAGTCGAAACCGAAGCCTTCGCTGCGGCCATGGACGATGAACGGAATGCCGAGTGTGTTGACCAGCGCCACGCGCCGGTCGGCCGGCCGTGGCGAGGAAATGTAGACGGCGTCGACCTGCCGGTTGGCGACGATACGCCGGTAGGTCGTCTCCTGGTCGTCGGCGTCGGCCGGCGACAGTACGAGGTCGAGTTCGTGCGCGCGGGCATAGTCGCCGAGGCCGGAGAGAAATTCGACGAAATGCGGATCGATGTCGACGGCCGCACCCGTCGGCAGGACGTAGCCGATCATCCCCGACTTGCCGGTCGCCAGCCGGCGCGCGCTCGGGTTGGGGCGATAGCCATGCCGCTTGGCTGCGTCCATGACGCGCCTGCGCGTCTCCTCGTTGACCTCTGGATAGCCGTTCAGCGCACGGCTTACCGTGGTCTGCGAGAGCGCCAGCATATGCGCGAGTTGCTTGAGATTCACGAGAGGCCTCCTCGCCTCAAAGCGCTTTTAAATTGAATCGACCCAAGCACTGCAAGTGCGCGGCCGTGAGATGATAACCATAAGCGCGCGAGGCGTGAGTTTGAAACAAAAATTGCTGCTGCAGCGCCAGAAACTATGCTGCGGCGCACTTTTGGACTCCAAGCGGCCGAGATTAAATCGACTAGGCTGCCGCCCTCTTGACTTCCGGTCGATTCAATGGCGAGATCGAAGTAGCCAAAGCGCTTTGGAAGACTCTTCGAAAGGTTGCGGTTCCCTTGCGACTGAGTCACAGTCCTGCGGCGTCGGCGGGCGGAATGGAGGTTCCGTCCGGTGCATGTGACCCACTGGGAGGGAATACCGATGAAGAAAATGCTTTTGCTGGGTGTAGCGTTTGCCACGCTTGCCCTGAGCGCGCCCGCGCAGGCCGAACTGAAGTTCAAACCAGGCGAGGATCCGCGTTTTCACTGGGCGAATTACGAAGACCTCAAGAAAGTCGATCTCAAGGGTGAGACCCTGTCGATCTTCGGGCCATGGCGTGGCGAGGACGAGACGCTTGTCCGTTCGGTACTCGATTATTTCTCCGAGGCCACCGGCGCGGAGGTCAAATATTCCTCGTCCGAGAACTACGAGCAGCAGATCGTCATCGACACCCAGGCCGGCAGCCCGCCCAACATCGCCGTCCTGCCGCAGCCGGGCCTCATCCAGGACCTTGCTTCCAAGGGCGTGCTCACCCCGCTGGGCGACGACGTGGCCGCCTGGATCAAGGAGAACTACGCCGCAGGTGACTCCTGGGCCAAGCTCGGCACCTACACAGGCAAGGACGGCAAGTCCGGCTTCTACGCCTTTCCCTACAAGATCGACGTGAAGGGGCTGGTCTGGTACTCCCCCGACAATTTCCAGGAAGCCGGCTACAAGGTGCCTAAGACGCAGGAGGAACTCGCCGACCTCGAAAAGAAGATCATCGCCGATGGTGGCAAACCGTGGTGCATCGGGCTTGGCTCCGGCGGCGCCACCGGCTGGCCGGCGACCGATTGGGTCGAGGACATCATGCTGCGCACGCAGCCGCCGGAAGTCTACGACAAATGGGTGAAGAACGAGATCCCGTTCAACGATCCGGCTGTGGTCAACGCCATCGACATTTTCGGCAAGATCGCCACCGACGACAAGATGGTGGATGGCGGTGCCAAGGCCGTGGCCGCGACCGACTTCCGTGACAGCCCGAAGGGCCTCTTTACCGTACCGCCGAAGTGCTACATGCACCATCAGGCGTCGTTCATCCCTTCCTTCTTCCCGGAGGGCGTGAAGCTCGGCCAGGACGCGGACTTCTTCTACTATCCGCCTTTCGCCTCAAAGCCGGAACTGGGCACGCCGCTGGAAGTGGCCGGAACGCTGGTGATGATCACCAAGGATTCCAAGGCATCGCGCGAATTCATCAAGTTCCTGCAGATGCCGCTCGCGCATGAATTGTGGATGGCGCAGAAGAGCTTCGTCACCCCGTTCAAGGCGGCCAACAAGGACGCCTATGGCAGCGAGGCGCTTAAGAAGCAGGGCGAGATCCTGATCGGAGCGACGACGGTGCGGTTCGACGGCTCCGACCTCATGCCCGGCAAGATCGGTGCGGGCTCCTTCTGGACCGGCATGATCGACCTGGTCGGGGGCAAGTCCGCGCAGGACGTCGCCACCGATGTCCAGAAGAGCTGGGACGCAATCAAGTAGGCCGCTGCGACGCGACCTGAACCTTCCAGATCCTTCTGCTGGATCCGGGCTACGGCCCGGGTCCGACCGGCGCCGCACACCGGATGCCTTAGCGTTTCGATTGTTCCGAACAACTGAAAGTCGGTGCATCCGGTCGCCAGCACTGCCTGGCCGATCATGCGCAGGGAGAGGGACCCATGGCGACTCAGATCTTCTCGGCCATATTTGTCATCATCATCGGCGTCGGCGGCTGTGTCGCCTATTTCTGGGGCGCCAACAAACTGCTCGACCTGATATTCCCCTCGCGCGGGGTCTCCGGCACGGCTGCCGTCAACAATCTGCGCCGGCAGGGATTGGTGCGGCCCTGGCTGTTCGTCGGCCCGGCTCTGATCATCCTGACCATCTACCTGATTTATCCGGTGATCGCGACGCTGTGGCTCTCCGTCTTCGACCGTGGCGGCACCAGTTTCGTAGGGCTTGCCAACTATGAATGGGCGTTGCGCGATCAGGATCTGCGAAACTCGATCCTGAACAACATCCTGTGGCTGGCGGTGGTGCCGGCGGCCTGCACCTTCCTTGGCCTGATCATCGCCGTGCTCACCGACAAGATCTGGTGGGGCACGATTGCCAAGAGCCTGATCTTCCTGCCGCTGGCCATCTCCTTCGTCGGCGCCAGCGTGATCTGGAAATTCATCTACGAATATCGTGGTGAAGGCCAGATCCAGATCGGCCTGCTTAACGCCGTCATCCAGCATTTCGGCGGCCAGCCGCAGGTGTGGATATCGCTGCCGTTCTGGAACAATTTCTTCCTGATGATCATCCTGATCTGGATCCAGACCGGCTTTGCCATGGTTATCCTGTCCTCGGCGCTGCGCGGCATTCCGGAAGAAACGCTGGAGGCCGCGGTCATCGACGGCGCCAACCCGTTCCAGATCTTCTGGAAGATCATGGTGCCGCAGATCTGGGGCACCATCGCGGTGGTGTGGACCACAATCACCATCCTGGTGCTGAAAGTGTTCGACATCGTGCTGACCATGACCAACGGCCAATGGAATAGCCAGGTGCTGGCCAATCTGATGTTCGACTGGATGTTCCGCGGCGGCGGCGATTTCGGCCGCGGTGCCACGATCGCCATCATCATCATGATCGCGGTCATTCCGATCATGATCTGGAACATCCGTCAGGCCAACAAAGAGACGGGAGGGCACTGAGATGGCCGTCACCACCGGAAAGTCCTTTGTCGGCCGTTTCGGCGTCCACATCGCGGTGCTCGTCTTCGTCGTGATCTGGACCATCCCCACGCTCGGTATCCTCGTCTCGTCGCTGCGCGACAAGGATCAGATCGTCGCCTCGGGCTGGTGGAATTCCTTTGCCAGTTCGAGCCAGACTGAGGCCGGACGATTGCCGGCCGCCTCGACGCAGACCCAGAAGGACGGCAAATACGTCATCGAAGGCAACATTTTCGGCGATGGCGCCAAGCGCGCGATCAGCGCCTTCGGTGTCAAGGCCGCCGCGCCGACACAGTATCCGGCCGGCACGCCAGCGGATCTCGGTGACGGCGTGACCCTGCAGGTCAACGCCGACGGCAGTTTCGTGCTTGCCTCGCCCAAGCCGTTCGAAGGCGATCGCGGCCAGCGTGTCTATTTCGCCTCCTCGGCTCCGCCGAAATTCACCACCGACAACTATCAGACCGTGCTGTTCTCGGAAGGCATCGGCCGCTCCTTCGTGAACTCGCTGACGGTCACCATCCCGGCGACGGTTATCCCGATCCTGATCGCGGCTTTCGCGGCCTATGCGCTGGCGTGGATGCGCTTTCCCGGCCGCGCGCTTTTGATCGCGGTCATCATCGGCCTGCTAGTAGTCCCCCTGCAGATGTCGCTCATTCCACTGCTCAGGCTCTATAATGGCGTCGGCACTTTCTTCGGCGTGCCGTCAAAGACCTATCTCGGCATCTGGCTGGCGCACACCGGATTCGGCCTGCCCTTCGCCATCTATTTGTTGCGCAGCTACATTGCCGGCCTGCCGCGCGAGATCATGGAATCGGCGCGCATCGACGGCGCCAGCGACTTCGAGATCTTCGTCAAGATCGTGCTGCCACTGTCTTTCCCAGTGCTTGCCTCCTTCGCCATCTTCCAATTCCTGTGGGTATGGAACGATCTCCTGGTGGCGATGGTTTTCCTCGGTACGGCGCCCGACCAGATCGTGCTGACGGCCAAGCTCAATGCGCTGCTCGGCTCACGCGGCGGCAATTGGGAGATCCTGACGACATCAGCCTTCATCACCATCATCGTGCCGCTGATCGTCTTCTTCTCCCTGCAGCGCTATTTCGTCCGCGGGCTGCTGGCCGGCTCGGTGAAAGGAGGTTGAGACAATGCAATCGGCTTTGAAGGCGACTTCGAGACCGGATCCCGCCATCGACCGTGACTGGTGGCGTGGCGCGGTCATCTATCAAATCTATCCGCGCTCCTACCAGGACTCCGACGGCGACGGCATCGGCGACCTGAAAGGCATAGTACGGCGCCTGCCCTACATCGCCGCGCTTGGCGCGGACGCCATCTGGATCTCGCCCTTCTTCAAATCGCCGATGAAGGATTTCGGCTACGACGTGTCGGACTATTGCGACGTCGACCCGATGTTCGGCACGCTTGCCGATTTCGATGCGCTGGTTGCGGAATCGCACCGGCTGGGCCTCAAGGTGATGATCGACGAAGTGCTGTCGCACACCGCCGACATCCATCCGTGGTTCAAGGAGAGCCGGTCGAGCCGCACCAATCCCAAGGCGGACTGGTATGTCTGGGCGGATGCCAGACCCGACGGCACGCCACCCAACAACTGGCTGTCGATCTTCGGCGGATCGGCCTGGCAGTGGGACACCAGCCGCCAGCAATATTACATGCACAATTTTCTCGCCGAGCAGCCGGACCTCAACTTCCACAACCATGAGGTCCAGGACGCGCTGCTCGACGTCACCCGTTTCTGGCTGGGGCGCGGCGTCGACGGCTTCCGGCTCGACACCATCAATTTCTATTTCCACAGCCAGGGGCTGGAAAACAATCCGCCGCTGCCGCCCGAGGAGCGAAACGACCAGACCGCGCCGGCGGTCAATCCCTACAATTACCAGGACCATATCTACGACAAGAGCCGCCCGGAGAACCTTGGTTTCCTCGAGCGTTTCCGCGCGCTGCTCGACGAATATCCGGCAACCGCCGCGGTCGGCGAGGTCGGCGATTCGCAGCGCGGGCTGGACGTGGTCGCGGCCTACACCGCCGGCGGCAAGCGCGTGCACATGTGCTATTCCTTCGACTTCCTGGCGCCGGAGAAGATCAGCGCCGCCAAGGTCCGCTCGGTATTGGAAGCCTTCGGCAAGGTCGCCAGCGACGGCTGGTCGTGCTGGGCGTTTTCCAACCATGACGTGATGCGCCCGGCCTCGCGCTGGGCCGCCAACGAGGCCGACCCGGTCGCCTATCTCAAGGTCATTTCGGCATTGCTGATGTCGCTGCGCGGCTCGGTCTGCATCTATCAGGGCGAAGAACTCGGGCTCGGCGAGGCCGACCTGCGCTTCGAGGACCTGCAGGATCCCTATGGCATCCGCTTCTGGCCGGAATTCAAGGGCCGGGATGGCTGCCGCACGCCCATGGTGTGGGACGGCAGCGCCAAGAATGGCGGCTTCTCCCAGGCAAAGCCATGGTTGCCGGTGCCGGCCAAGCATCTGTCGCAGGCGGTCAATGTACAGCAGGGTGACGAGACGTCACTGCTCGAGCACTACCGGCGCTTTCTCGCCTTCCGCCGCGCCCATCCGGCGCTGGCCAAGGGCGATATCAATTTCATCGAAAGCCAGGGCGACACCGTCGCCTTCACGCGCCGGGCAGGCAATGAGCAGATCGTCTGTGTCTTCAATCTGGGCGCCAAGCCGGCCGAGGTTGACCTTGGCGACCGATCGCTGCAACCTTTGCCGGGACACGGATTTTCGGAGAAGGCAGACACAGGCACCGTCCGCCTCGGCGGCTACGGCGCCTGGTTCGGGCGCATAGACTGAATTTCAAATCACCGGGAGAAAATCATGGCCGATGTCACGCTGCGACAAGTGAAGAAGTCCTACGGCAATCTCAACATTCTCCACGGCATCGACCTCGACATCAAATCGGGCGAGTTCATCGTCTTCGTCGGCCCGTCGGGCTGCGGCAAGTCGACCTTGCTGCGGTCCATCGCCGGGCTCGAGGAGATCACCTCAGGCGAACTCAGGATCGACGGCGAGGTTGTCAACGACGTGCCGCCGTCGAAGCGGGGCATCGCCATGGTGTTCCAGTCCTACGCCCTCTATCCGCACATGACCGTCTACGACAACATGGCCTTCTCGATGAAGATCGGCAAGGAAAGCAAGGCCGAGATCGACAAGCGCGTGCGCCAGGCGGCGGAAATCCTGCAGCTGACCAAGTATCTCGACCGTCTGCCCAAGGCGATGTCGGGCGGTCAGCGTCAGCGCGTCGCCATCGGCCGCGCCATCGTGCGCAATCCGAAAGTGTTCCTGTTCGATGAGCCGCTGTCGAACCTTGACGCCGCGCTGCGTGTCGCCACGCGTATCGAGATCGCCAAGCTCAAGGAATCGATGCCCAACACGACCATGATCTACGTCACCCACGACCAGGTCGAGGCGATGACGCTGGCCGACCGTATCGTGGTGCTGAAGGAGGGCCATATCGAGCAGGTCGGAACACCGATGGAACTCTACAAGAGGCCCGGCAATCTGTTCGTCGCCCAGTTCATCGGCTCGCCGGCCATGAACATCCTGCCGGCGACCGTCGACAGGACCGGCAGCCCGACCGTGATCAGTCATGTCGGCGGACGCAAGGCGACGGTGCCGATCGCGACACCGGCTTCGGCGAAGGGCGCGGCGGTAAGCTTCGGCGTGCGCCCGGAAGATCTCGCGATCGCCAGCGGCACGGACTATCTGTTCGAAGGGACGGTCGACTATATCGAACAACTCGGCGAGGTCCAGCTGGTCTATGTCGACATCGGCAGGACCGACCTGCCCCTGGTGACCAAGCTGCCTGGCAATGTCGAGGTCAAGCGCGGCTCGACGCTGCGGCTGACCGCCGATGCCGGCGACCTTCATATCTTCGACGCGGACGGCCGCTCCTTCGCGCTTCACGAGGTAGAGGCAAAGGCGGCCTGAAACAGGGTTCTGGTGATAAAAAAGAGCCGCAGGCATCGGCCCGCGGCTCTTTTTGTATTCCACATCGGCTATTAACGGCCGAAGAGATTCCGGTCGCTGCCCTGTGGGGCGGACTTCTGTGCGTCACCCGAGGAATTGAGCAGCTTGTAGACAGGCGATCCTTCATTGCGGATCGAGCCGGTATGCGAAGTGTCGACATTGGCGGTCGTCGCCTGCTTGTTGATGTCGGTGCCGCCAACATTGTCGTTGGCCGCATAGGCGCTGCCGGCGGCAATCAGAAGAGCGGCGGCGGTAAGAACAATCTTTTTCATTTCGGGTACTCCGGTATTCGCGAATCCAAGCGGCGGGCAAGCCCGCCGGTTGTCGTTGATATTAGTTGTTGCCGAACAGGTTGCGGTCGGCACCGTGCGTAGGCGTCTGAGCCGCCGGTTCGGACTTCTTGATCGAAGCGGTGTATGAGTTGTCGGTCGACGTGGCGGCCGGCTGGCTAGCGCCATTCGAACCATAATTGTCACTGCCGGCGAAAGCGCTGCCGGAAATGGCCAGAACGGCGACGGCAGCAAGAGCGATCTTCTTCATTTCAAGTCTCCTGAATTCTTCGAATGTCGCCAGGACGGCAGGCCAAACCCGCCGCCTGCTGGAGATCGGCTGTTAGTTGTTGCCGAAGAGGTTGCGGTCAGCACCGTGGGTGGGCGTCTGAGCAGCCGGTTCCGACTTCTTGATCGAAGCGGTGTAAGAGCTGTCGGCAGCAGTGGCCGCGGGGCCATTCGCACCATAGTGATCGCTACCAGCGAAGGCGCTGCCGGAAATGGCCAGAAGGGCGGCGGCAGTGAGAACAATCTTTTTCATTTTGGGTACTCCAGTATTTTTCCGTCCGTCTAGCGGCGTGTCTTGGGATTGAAATCGCGTCGTTCGGACGACCCCGATGTGGGAGAGCCAGCTAGCCGTTTCCAATCACGAAGATGTTCAACGTGGACCATGAATCCACTACTTGAAATTGTACCAAGATCTTCCACGTGCGATTTTTCCGTTGCAATATCAACGCGTTAATTAAAGTCGGTGTCGTCATCACCGACTCTATCGGAGGCTCGGCGTTCACACCGTCCTGCACGCACCGTCAACAGAAACGAACCGTTCGGTTCGATTTTAGAATCTGCTAATAGTCACTTTTCGAAACCGTTAACCCTTTTTGCTTCCACTCCGGGCCGATTCCGACGCCCGGCGCGGCCGTCACCGCGATGATTTTCGCTGTCGCTGCTCGTGACCAGATCGTTGCGCATGGGTGTCGCGCCACATGGATGCAATGTCGCTTTCATGCCGATGTCGCAAGCGCTGTCGTGATTAGATCATGTCATCTCAGGTGCCGCTTCGTGACGACGGGGCGGAGAATTGGGAAGCCGGTCAAAGTCCGGCGCTGCCCCCGCGACGGTGGTGGAGTTCAAGTCGCAACGGGAGACCACTGGGCGCAAGCCTGGGAAGGTGTCGCGACCGTCCGCAAGGACACTCCAGAGCCCGGAAACCAGCCAGAGATCGTAGAACTCGACTGATCGCGGTGGGCGGTCAAGAGGCGGATGCCGCATGCCCGGCGCTTGCCGGCATGCAGCCTTGTCCTTCCTCTCATCCCCTCCGGTTCAGTCATTAGAGCGACGCGCGTCCGTTTGGACGGGCCGATGCGATGAATGCGAGGACAGGACATGGATGCGCGCAACGATATGCTGAGGCTCTTGAACAGCCGCAGAGAGGGCTTTTCGCTGGAACAGCCCTTCTACACCGACCCGGACTACTTCAAGCTCGACATGGAGCTGATCTGGTATCGCGACTGGCTGTTCATCGGCCATGATTGCGAATTGCCGAAGCCGGGAAGCTTCATCACCGTGCAGATCGGCGACTATCCGGTCGTGCTGGTGCGCGACCAGCAGGGCAAGATCAATGCCTTCCACAACTCCTGCCGCCATCGCGGCAGCCGCGTCTGCAACACCGACAAGGGCTTGGCGGCCAAACTGGTCTGCCCGTATCACCAGTGGACCTACGAGCTCGACGGCCGCCTGCTGTTCGCCCGCCAGATGGCCGACGGTTTCGACAAAGGCCAGTTCGGCCTGAAGCCGGTCGCCTGCGAGAGCGTGGCCGGCTACGTCTTCATCTGCCTGGCCAGGGAGCCCGCCGACTTCGCACCGATGCGGGCGATGATCGAACCCTATCTCAAGCCGCACCGGCTGAGCGAAGCAAAGATCGCTTTCCAGAGCACCATCGTCGAGAAGGGCAACTGGAAGCTGGTCTGGGAAAACAACCGCGAGTGCTATCATTGCGCCGGCAGCCATCCGGAGCTTTGCAAGACCTTCCCGGAGGCGCCGACCGTGACCGGTGTACAGGGCGCCGACAGCGATCCTGAGATGATCGCGCACTGGGCGAAATGCGAGGCCGTTGGCCTGCCGAGCAAATTCCGCATCGATCCGGCCGGGCAATATCGCGCCACCCGCGCGCCGCTGCTGCGCGACGCGGTCAGCTACACGATGAGCGGCAAGCGGGCGGTGAAGAAGAACCTCTCCGACAGCGTCTCGGCCGACCGCATCGGCACCCTGATGCACTATCACTATCCGACCACCTGGAACCACATCCTGATCGATCACGCCGTTACCTTCCGCGTGCTGCCGATCAGTGCCACGGAAACGGCGGTAACGACGAAATGGCTGGTGCACAAGGATGCGGTCGAGGGCGTCGATTACGATCTCGCCGAACTCACCCATGTGTGGACCGAGACCAACGATCAGGATCGCCGTATCGTCGAGGAAAACGCCTTCGGCATCCTGTCGCCGGCCTACGAACCAGGCCCGTATTCGGAGCTGCATGAGGGTGGCGTCATCCAGTTCGTCGACTGGTATGCGCGTTTCATTGGTCCGCGCCTCGCCGAGGATGGTCGACCAGCGCTCCGCAGTGTCGCCTGAGAGGCCAAAGGATGAACGCGATGACTGATCTTGGCCTTTACCGCCATCTCGACCAGATGGCGCCCTGGAACGACCGGCTCCAGGTGCTGGAAGTGATTGGGGTCAGCGACGAGTCTCCTGACGTCAAGACCTTCACCTTCCGCTCCGACAACCAGACCTGGTTCCGCTACAAGCCGGGCCAGTTCGTGACGCTGGAACTGCCGACAGATGACGGGCCGCTGATGCGCACCTATACATTGTCATCGTCGCCATCGAGGCCGTTCTCGATCGCGGTGACGGTGAAGGCACAGGCCGGCAGCATTGGTACGCGCTGGATGTTCGATCATCTGGTGCCTGGCTCACACGTCAAGGCCTACGGGCCGGCCGGCGACTTCTCGCTGCACAGCCATCCGGCAGCCAAATATCTGTTCATCTCGGCAGGCTCGGGCGTGACGCCGATGATGTCGATGCTGCGCTGGCTGAACGACTGCGCGCCATGGACCGATGTCAGCTTCGTCAACTGCGCGCGCCGACCCGAAGAGATCATCTTCCGCAAGGAACTCGAACTGCTCGGCGGCCATATGCCCGGCCTGTCGCTCGGCTTCATGATCGAGGAGCGCTCAAGCCGTGAGGGCTGGTACGGCCATATGGGCCGTATCGACGCCATAAGGCTGCCGCTGCTGGCGCCCGATTTTCGCGAACGCGAGATCTTCTGCTGCGGTCCGGATCCTTTCATGCGGGCCGTGCGCGGCATGCTGGAAGCCGCCGGCTTCGACATGACGAAATACCACCAGGAGAGCTTCGCCGCGCCGGTGGTGGAGGAAATCCCGGCGCCGTTCGCAGCGCCCGCACAGGACGGCGCCCCTGTTCCCGCCGAAGCCGCGACAGCGATTCGCTTCGCGCTTTCGGACGTCGATGCCGAATGTGTCGCCGGCCAGACCGTGCTGCAGACGGCGCGCGCCTCGGGCGTGCGGATACCCGCGGCCTGCGAATTCGGCCTGTGTGGAACCTGCAAGGTCAAGAAGGTCTTCGGCGATGTCGAAATGAGCCACAATGGCGGCATCCTCGATCACGAGATCGATGACGGCTTCATCCTGGCCTGTTGCTCCAGGCCGCTGTCGGCGTTGGAAATCGAGGCATAATCGGTTCAAGGCCTCAACCGATCCGGGAAACAGTCGGTGCCTTGCCGGCCCTGGTTGCCTGCGACGCGGTGCCACCGAAAATCCGGCTGAACCGCGCAGACTGTAATGGCGCGATTAACCGCACTTTAGGCAATCCCGGCTAGCTTTCGGTGTCAGTTCCAGTGGCGGGAGCAGCCGGTGATCGATGTCAGCACTGCCGCTGGGCGAGCGGCGCGAGCACCGGTCGTGCCCATTTCGACGCTGCTCGACACAGTGGGCGCGCACGCACGATCGGCTTCTGCTTCCGACCATATTGGCTTGTATTCCTCAGAACCGGATCAACTGCCACCCTTGGCACTGAGGCCGGCACAGCTGTGTTCCCGTCCATGATTTCGTCATTCTGCGTAAAAGTCATCTTTGTTGGGGCGGTCCGATGAGCATGGGAAATGTAAGAAACATCAGTACTGCGACTGGCTTTGCGTCCGCGGTTGGAAGCTTGTCGCCGGTATGGCTTGTTGCGACCGTAGTGGTGTTCTCTTTTTTTATGCCGTGGACCGCCGGCGACAATACCGACGTCAGCTGGCTCATCGTTATCTGCGAAAAGGTTCTGGATGGTCAGAGGCTCTATGTCGACATTCTGGAAACCAATCCGCCTTTCTCCGTGGCCCTCTATATTGGGCCGGTATGGCTGTCCCACAGGCTCGGCATCTCGCCGGAATCCGCAATCGAGTGCTTCATCTATCTGATCTTCTTCGTTTCGATTGCGCTGTCGGCTGTCGTCATCGAGCGAAGTCGAATCTTCGTCGATCTGAAGACGCAATGGATCTATCCCGCATTAGCGGTTTTGCTTCTCATCATGCCTGGGAATGTTTTCGGCCAGCGCGAGCATATCGGTACGATGCTGTTCATGCCGATGCTGTTCCTGATGATGTGGCGGATCGACAACCGCGCAGATGCGCCGGTTCCTCTTGGCCTTGCCGCAGCGGTTGGCTTGGCTGGAAGCGTACTGCTTCTGGTCAAACCACATTGGGCAACTGGTATCATACTGCCCTATTTCTACATCGCTTGGCGCAAACGCTCGCTGACGGCGTGCCTGACGGCTGAAAACGTCGTCATCTTCACGGTTTGCACTGCCTATCTCGTCAGTGTGTATGTATGGTTTCCCGAGTTTTTCGGCACTTTCCTGCAATTGCTGATGCGCTACTATGTCAGCTTGCGAGCCAACATCAACATTTTCGCGGCATTGCCGACTTTCGCCGTCTTCGTCGTTTTCGTGGTTTTCCAGATGCGCAAATCTGTCTGGCGAGACGGCGTTGCGCTGGCGGTGGCGAGTGCCGCCGGCTTTTTTGTGTCCATGCTGTACCTCGGGAAATACTGGCCCAATCACCAGTATCCCTACCAGGCTACGATGCTGGTCGCGATGCTGCTGGCGGTGGCATCACGATGGCGAATAGCGGTTGGCCTCGCAAACCCACAGGCCGCCTCTGAGATCGCCAGTGTCAGGCTCCATGCGGCAGCCGCGCTGGCCGTGGTCGCCGCACTTTCGGTGACGCATCACCAGTTCTACCAGCTGCCTGAGAAAGGTCTGGTCGATGCCATCAACAGCCGTTACGCCTCGCCATCGATCGTTCAGGTCAGTTCCGACCTTTCCGTCGGCAATCCGCTGACGAGAATGGCCAATGGTCGCTGGCTATCGGCCTATGCCCATGATTGGCTTGGCACCTATGCGCTTTGGGGTTTGATGCGGGGTAAGTATCAAGGCGAAGACGAGCGCATCGCGCGGCAAGACCTTGATAATTATACTCGCTACGTCAATTCCCTGATCCGTGACAACAGGCCCGATATCATCCTGATGGACCGGATGAACAAGAAAAAGTCGACGTGGTCGCTCACGGCGGACTTTCCGCCAATTTGGATCGTGTGGATGCGTCGGAATGCGGATTTCCAAACCCTGATGGACGACTACGTGGAAATCGCGACTGGGGACTACATTGAAGTCTATGCGCGGCGCTCGGATGCCCGCAACTCGCTCACTGAGCTTTCGTCACCCGGCGCAGCGTCAGATTGATCCTGCCGCCGTTTTTGAGCAAAGCCGAGGTTGAAGGATAGATGCGGTCGACGCCGTGGAAGGCGAGGCGGCCCTCGCCGCCAAGCACGACGACGTCGCCGCTCTTCAGCCTGAACGATTTGGTGGCGCCGTCGCGTGTCGTCTGGCCGACCCTGAACAGGCAGTCGTCACCCAGCGAGACGGAGACGACGGGGGCGGAGAAATCGACCTCGTCGCGATCCTGGTGCAAACCCATCTTGGCTTCGGCCGTGTAGAAATTGATGAGGCAGGCCTGCGGCGGATGCGGATAGCCCGACACCTGCTGCCAGAGATCGAGCAAGCCTTCGGGGATCGGCGGCCATGGCTCTCCGGTCACCGGATGCATCGGCTGGTACCGATAGCCCCCTTCCTTGTCGGTGACCCAGCCGAGCGGGCCGCAATTGGTCATGCGCACGCTCATCTCCTTGCCGGTGCGCGGCATGGCCGGCACGAACAGCGGCGCCTGCTGGACGATGCGCCTGACATCCTCGACCAGCGCCTCCTGGGCGATGCGCGGCAGATAGGCCGGCATGTGGCGGACGCCCTTGGGCAGAACGAGCATGGGTTGCCTCGCATGGCGATGGTTGATCGCCGCAACATGCCACTCTCAAACGCGAACGGCGACCCGAAAGCGTCAAACAACGCGACCTTGGTGTGGTGCTTAATCGTTCTCCACC
This sequence comes from Mesorhizobium sp. B2-4-14, assembly GCF_006442155.1. Lineage (NCBI taxonomy): Bacteria > Pseudomonadati > Pseudomonadota > Alphaproteobacteria > Hyphomicrobiales > Phyllobacteriaceae > Mesorhizobium > Mesorhizobium sp. B2-4-14. Next base: position 177,741 of record NZ_VFVA01000002.1, read on the forward strand.
CGGCCGCGCAGTTTCTTGATCGTGCCGCGTCCGGCCTTGCTCTTCAGCCGCCGCTCGACCGCGCCTTTCGAGGGCCGCGTCTTCTTGCGCGGCGGCGGCGGCGGTTCCGCCGCTTTGGCGACCAGCGCCGTAAGCCTTGCCCTTGCATCCGCCCGGTTCTGCTCCTGCGTGCGGAAGCGCCCGGCCTCGATGACGATGACGCCGTCCTTGGTGGCGCGCTGGCCGGCGAGCTTGATTGTCCGCGCGCGCACGCGTTCCGATAGCCCCGCTGCGTTGGCCGCGTCGAAGCGCAGTTGCACCGCCGTCGCCACCTTGTTGACGTTCTGGCCGCCCGGACCGGACGAGCGGATGAAATCCTCGTGCAAGTCGCCCGGGTGGATCACGGCTTCGTCCGATATGATGATGTTGTCGTCGGTCGGCATGCCGCAGTCATGGCGCGGCGGACCGAAAAAGAAAAGGCCCGATCGAAACCGGGCCTTCAATGGTGCCGAGCGGCAATGATGCTCAGCGATTCGGCGGTTACTCCGCCGCTTCCTGCATGCGGGGCGCTGCCCCCATGACGGTTGCATCGACGTGCTGCTCGAATTTCTCGAAATTGATGGCGAACATGCCGACCAGCCTTGCCGCCTGCCGGTCATAGGCTGCCTTGTCCGCCCAGGTCGCCCGGGGGTCCAGAATCATCGGATCGAGAATGGCGCTGTCGACGCCAGGCACGGCTACCGGCACCTCGAAGCCGAAATTGGCGTCGGTGCGGAACACGCCTGTCTTCAGCGAGCCGTCGAGTGCCGCGGCAAGCAGGGCGCGCGTCGCCTTGATCGGCATACGCGTGCCGGTGCCGTAGGCGCCGCCGGTCCAGCCGGTGTTGACCAGCCAGCAATCGGCGCCGTGGCGGGCGATGAGCTCACGCAGCAGATTGCCGTATTCCGAGGGATGGCGTGGCATGAAGGGTGCGCCGAAGCAGGTCGAGAACGTCGCCTCGGGTTCGGTGACGCCCTTTTCGGTGCCTGCGACCTTGGCCGTATAGCCGGAGAGGAAATGGTACATCGCCTGCGCCGGGGTCAGCCGCGCGATCGGCGGCAGCACGCCGAAAGCGTCAGCGGTCAGCATGATGATGTTTCTGGGATGACTGGCGCGCCCGGTCTTCGAGGCGTTGGGGATGAAGTCGAGCGGGTAGGCGCAACGGGTGTTTTCGGTGAGCCGGCCGTCGTTGAAGTCCGGCACGGCGTCGGCATCGAGCACGACATTTTCCAGCACCGTGCCAAAGCGCTGCGTGGTGGCGAAGATCTCCGGCTCGGCTTCCGCCGACAGCTTGATCGTCTTGGCGTAGCAGCCGCCTTCGAAGTTGAAGATGCCGTGCGGACCCCAGCCATGCTCGTCGTCGCCGATCAGTGTACGCGACGGGTCGGCCGACAGCGTCGTCTTGCCGGTGCCCGACAGGCCGAAGAAGATGGCGGCATCGCCGGCGGGGCCCTCATTGGCCGAGCAGTGCATCGGCATCACGCCGTTTTCCGGCAACAGGTAGTTGAGCATGGTGAACACCGACTTCTTCATCTCGCCGGCATAGGAGGTGCCGCCGATCAGCACGATCTTGCGGGTGAGATCGACCGCGATCACAGTTTCGGTGCGGCTGCCGTGGCGAGCAGGGTCAGCGCGGAAGGACGGCAGGTCGATGATCGTCATCTCGGGTACGAACTGCTCGAGTTCGGCGCTGTCCGGGCGGATGAGCAGATTGCGGATGAACAGCGAGTGCCAGGCGAATTCGGTGATCACGCGGGTGGGCAGCTTCAGCTCCGTGTCGGCGCCGCCGACCAGGTCCTGCACGTAGAGATCCTTGTCCGCGGCATGGGCGCGGAAATCGGCGAGCAGCGCGTCGAACTGGGCCGGCGAAATCGCCTTGTTGTTGTCCCACCAGACTTCAGGTTCGGTGGCGCCGTCACGGACGACGAACTTGTCCTTGGGCGAGCGGCCGGTGTGCTGTCCGGTTTCGGCGACCAGCGCGCCATGGGCGGTCAGCCGGGCCTCGTTGCGCCTGATTGATTCCTCATAAAGGGCGGCCGCGCCGAAATTGTAGCGCACCACGCCGGAGGTTTTGAGACCGATACGATCGATCGCACAGGCAGGATTGCGTTTGCCGACTTCCGACATTGGTGACCCTTCTTCGATTTGCCGCATCTTTGCTGACGTGTTCCAGCATGCCCGCTGTCCGGGCAAGATGGAAAACCAGAAAAGCTAAATGATATCAAATCATTAATCGATTTAAAAAATTTGAAAGTTGTTTAAATCGTTTATATGTGCAAAAAGTTTCGTGGTTGCCCAAAGGATTGGCCGTGTTCGTTCTCCAATCCCTGTCGAGGTAGGATTGTGGCCGCCGGCCGCCGCCCGTGACACCGGACAAGGCCTATGCCACATTTTGTACCTAATTTGTCCTGCAAAAGCCCCTTCTCTGCGAAAGAAGGGACAGCTCATGAGGGAGCCGCTTGAAATGGCAACAATCGCGCTTGTCGATGACGACCGCAACATTCTGACGTCGGTGTCGATCGCCCTCGAATCCGAGGGGTATCGCGTCGAGACCTACACGGATGGTGCGTCCGCGCTGGAAGGCCTGGCGGCGCGACCGCCGAATCTTGCCATCCTCGACATCAAGATGCCGCGCATGGACGGCATGGAGCTTCTGCGCCGGATGCGCCAGAAATCCGACCTGCCGGTGATCTTCCTGACCTCCAAGGACGACGAGATCGATGAATTGTTCGGCCTCAAGATGGGCGCCGACGACTTCATCCGCAAACCGTTCTCGCAGCGCCTGCTGGTCGAGCGGGTGCGCGCCGTGCTGCGCCGCGCCAGTGCCCGCGAGGCTGCGGCAAAGGCGCCTAGCCAGCAGGCCCGCTCGCTCGAGCGCGGCCAGCTCGTCATGGACCAGGAACGCCACACCTGCACCTGGAAGGGCGAGCCGGTGACGCTCACCGTCACCGAATTCCTGATCCTGCATTCGCTGGCGCAGCGTCCCGGTGTCGTAAAAAGCCGTGATGCGCTGATGGATTCGGCCTATGATGAGCAGGTCTATGTCGACGACCGCACCATCGACAGCCACATCAAGCGGCTGCGCAAGAAGTTCAAGGCCGTCGACGATGACTTTGAAATGATCGAAACCCTTTACGGAGTCGGATACCGGTTCCGCGAAGCGTGAATAGGCGGTAGGCAGTAGGAAATAGGCGGTAGGCAGTAGGAAATAGCCGGTAGTCAGTTTCGAATGGTGCGAGCGGTCACGCGATCCCAGGCATCCATTTCTCCAATCCCTGCTGTCTACCCACCACTTGCTAAGCAGGATCTGCTATTCGATGGCAGTTGAAGCACAACGAAGCAGACCGACGGGCGCCACCAGGCGGCCGTCGCGTATCATGCCGTCCTTCGTTTCGAGGATCACGGTGCCGATGCGCCGCTTCCTCGGCCATCACATCTTTTCCAGCCTGACGCGGCGCATCCTCTTCCTCAACCTCGCCGGACTGGCTGTTCTCGTCACCGGCATCCTTTACCTCAACACCTTCCGCGACGGGCTGATCGACGCCCGTGTCGAAAGCCTGATGACGCAGGGCGAGATCATCGCCGGCGCGATCGCGGCGTCGGCGACCGTCGAGACGGATTCGATCAGCATCGATCCGGAAAAGCTGCTTGAGCTGCAGGCCGGCGAAAGCCTGGGGCCGGGCTCGGACCAGCTCGACAACCTCGACTTCCCGATCAATCCCGAGCGCGTCGCCCCGGTGCTGCGCCGGTTGATCTCGCCGACCCGCACCCGCGCCCGCATCTACGACCGCGACGCCAACCTGCTGCTGGATTCGCGCCATCTCTATTCGCGCGGCCAGATCCTGCGCTACGACCTGCCGCCGGTCGACGAGGAAGAGCCTGACCTTGTCGAGCGCATCCAGAAATTCATCTTCGACTTCTTCCGCAACACCGATCTGCCCGTTTACCACGAACAGCCGGGCGGCAATGGTGCCGCGTACCCGGAAGTGATCAAGGCGCTGACCGGCAGCCCCTCGACCATCGTGCGCGTCAGCGAACAGGGCGAGCAGATCGTATCGGTGGCCGTTCCGATCCAGCGCTTCCGCGCCGTACTCGGCGTGCTGATGCTGTCGACCGAGGGCGGCGACATCGACAAGATCGTCGCCGCCGAACGCAAGGCGATCCTGCGCGTCTTTGGCATCGCGGCGCTGGTCACCGCCATCCTGTCGATGCTTCTGGCCTCGACCATCGCCAACCCGCTGCGGCGGCTGTCGGCGGCGGCGGTGCGGGTGCGGCGCGGCGTCAAGAGCCGCGAGGAGATCCCGGATTTTTCCGACCGACAGGACGAGATCGGCAACCTTTCGGTCGCGGTGCGCGACATGACCAACGCGCTCTATGCGCGTATCGAGGCGATCGAAAGCTTCGCCGCCGATGTTTCACATGAGTTGAAGAACCCGCTGACCTCGCTGCGCAGTGCGGTGGAAACACTGCCCTTGGCGAAAAATGATACTTCACGCGCGCGGCTGATGGAGATCATCCAACACGACGTCAAACGGTTGGATCGCCTCATCACCGACATTTCCGACGCCTCCCGCCTCGACGCCGAGCTGGCGCGCGACGACGCCGGACCCGTGGACCTGAAGAAATTCGTCACCGACCTCGTCGCCGTGTCGCGCGAGACCACCCGAAACAAGAAGGCTGTCGAGATCGAACTTCGGGTCGCCAAGCTGCCGCTGGGAGTCAAAGGCTATTTCGTCGTCGGCCATGACCTGCGCATCGGCCAGGTCATCACCAACCTGATCGAGAATGCGCGCTCCTTCGTTCCCGAGGACCATGGCCACATCATCCTGTCGCTGGCGCGCGCCGGCAAGTTCAACATCCTGACCGTCGACGACAACGGTCCCGGCATCCGCGCCGACAACATCGACCGCATCTTCGAGCGCTTCTATACCGACCGGCCGGCCGGCGAGGCGTTCGGCCAGAATTCGGGCCTCGGCCTGTCCATATCCAGGCAGATCGTCGAGGCGCATGGTGGCACGCTGACCGCCGAGAACATCCCCGGCACCAAGCCCGGCGAGATCAAGGGCGCGCGCTTCGTCGTGACGCTGCCGGCCGAAGCGTGACGCCGATCAAAGATTCAATTCGTGAAACCTGAAAACATTCACGCAACGGCGGTCCTGATCGGCGAGCGCGGCGTGCTCGTCAGCGGCGCCTCCGGGTCGGGCAAGACGACGCTGGCGCTGGCGCTCATCGACCATTGCCGGCAGCGCGGAATGTTTTCGCGACTGGTCGGCGACGATCAGCTTTTCGTCGCGGCGCATGCCGGGCGGCTGGTGTGCCGCGCGCCCGCGACCATAGCAGGCTTGGCCGAAGTGCCGCGGCTGGGTCCACGGCCTCTGACGTTCGAAACGGCCTGCGTCGTCGACCTGCATCTGCGCCTGCTGCCGGCTGATGAAATCGCACGTTTCCAGGTGGACGCCAGCACCGACATCGCCGGCTGCGCGGTGCCGCGGATCGATGTGGCCGAGCGCAATATCGCTGCGGCCCTGCCTGCCGTGATGGCGCGGTTGTCGATCTCGCCTTTTTTATGATCCGTCCGGGTTTTTTTCTGCAATGCGTCAAAATGGCGTGGGCCGTCGCAATTTTGGGCTTGTCAACGGGCCGCGCGTCGACAAGATAGCGCTCCCGCCGCCCGGAATGGCTGGCGAGCATAAAATGCGCCTGTGAAGCGGCGATGACGGGAGCCACCAAAGAATGATCGGACTCGTGCTTGTAACGCACGGTCAACTGGCCACCGAGTTCCGACATGCCGTCGAACATGTCGTCGGGCCACAAGACAGTTTCGAAACCGTGGCGATCGGTGCCGACGACGATATGGAGCAGCGTCGCCGCGACATCGTCGATGCGGTGGCCCGGGTCGACACCGGCGCCGGCGTCATCGTGCTGACCGACATGTTCGGCGGCACGCCATCGAACCTCGCGATCTCGGTGATGGAGTCCGGCCGCACCGAGGTGATCGCCGGCATGAACCTGCCGATGCTGATCAAACTGTCCTCGATCCGCAAGGGCGACAACATGGCCGCCGCGCTCGATGAGGCGCAGGCCGCGGGCCGCAAATACATCAACGTCGCCAGCCAACTTCTGAGCAGCAAATGAGCATGGTTTCATCGGAAAAGGACCAGATCGTCCGCGAGTTTCCGATCGTCAACCAGCGCGGCCTGCACGCACGTGCCTCTGCGAAATTCGTCCAACTCGCCAGCGGCTTCAACGCATCCGTCCACGTCGAGAAAGACGGCGTCAAGGTCGGTGGCACCTCGATCATGGGTCTGATGATGCTGGCCGCAAGCCCTGGATTATCGATCCGCGTCACCGCCAGTGGGCCGGAGGCGCTCGAGGTCATGGACGCCTTGGAACAACTCGTTGCCTCCCGATTCGGCGAGGAATGCTGATCCCGTGCGCCGCCAAGGCATGTCCGAGAGACATGCAGGGATAAAGATTTCTTTATATCCCATTGTCGTCTGGATGCCGATCTGCTAGTCAGGCCGGCAATTCGCGCCCTTCGATGTGCCTGCCAGCGCGGGCGCATCCGCAACCAATTCGCAAGCATAACAATTCGCATCGGAGTACTGCCATGACGGGTAGCAAGGATTATGTGATCGCCGACATCTCGCTTGCCGGCTGGGGCCGCAAGGAACTCGATATAGCCGAAACCGAAATGCCAGGCCTGATGGCCTGCCGCGAGGAGTTCGGCGCCAAGCAGCCGCTCAAGGGTGCGCGCATCACCGGCTCCCTGCACATGACCATCCAGACCGCGGTGCTGATCGAAACGCTGAAGGCGCTTGGCGCCGATATCCGCTGGGCTTCCTGCAACATCTTCTCGACCCAGGATCACGCCGCGGCAGCTATCGCAGAGGCTGGCATTCCGGTCTTCGCCGTCAAGGGCGAGAGCCTCGAACAGTACTGGGACTACACCGACCGAATCTTCCAGTGGGCCGATGGCGGCCTCTCCAACATGATCCTCGACGATGGCGGCGACGCCACCATGTATATCCTGATCGGCGCCCGCGCCGAAGCCGGCGAGGACGTGCTGTCCAATCCGCAGAGCGAGGAAGAGGAATATTTCTACGCCCAGGTCAAGAAGCGCCTGAAGGCCTCGCCCGGCTTCTTCACCAAGCAGAGGGAAGCGATCCGTGGCGTCACCGAAGAGACGACCACCGGCGTCAACCGGCTGTATCAGCTGCAGAAGAAGGGCCTGCTGCCCTTCCCGGCCATCAACGTCAACGACTCGGTCACCAAGTCGAAGTTCGACAACAAATATGGCTGCAAGGAATCGCTGGTCGACGGCATCCGTCGCGGCACCGACACGATGATGGCCGGCAAGGTCGCGGTCGTCTGCGGCTATGGCGACGTCGGCAAGGGTTCGTCGGCCTCGCTCAAGGGCGCCGGCGCCCGCGTCAAGGTCACCGAAGTCGACCCGATCTGCGCCCTCCAGGCGGCGATGGACGGCTTTGAAGTCGTCACGCTGGAGGATGCGGCTCCGACCGCCGATATCGTCATCACCACCACCGGCAACAAGGATGTCGTCACCCTCGACCATATGCGGTCGATGAAGGACATGGTGATCGTCGGCAACATCGGTCACTTCGACAACGAGATCCAGGTGGCGTCGCTGCGCAATTTGAAATGGACCAACGTCAAGCCGCAGGTCGACATGATCACCTTCCCGGACGGCAAACGGATGATCCTCTTGTCGGAAGGCCGCCTGCTCAATCTCGGCAACGCGACCGGCCATCCGAGCTTCGTCATGTCGGCTTCCTTCACCAACCAGGTGCTGGCCCAGATCGAGCTGTTCACCAAGGGCGAGCAGTACCAGAACCAGGTCTATGTCCTGCCCAAGCATCTCGACGAAAAGGTCGCCCGCCTGCATCTCGACAAGCTCGGCGCCCGCCTGACCGAACTGTCGGGTGAGCAGGCCGCCTATATCGGCGTCACGCCGCAAGGTCCATTCAAGCCGGAACACTACCGCTATTAACCAAATCTAAATTTACTACCAGATATTGAGGCCGGGCGATTGACTTTTTGCCCGGCTTTATTTTTGCGCAAGACCAGCCTTCACGGCGATTCGGCGAGGGTTTATTGTCACGTGATTCGCGACGCTTCCAGCCCAAGAGGGGATCAGAGAGGCGCGTTTCAGGGCGGTCCTGCATTCAGGCGGCGGAGAGGACCAAGACATGCCGGGGCAATACCCGCACGGAGCGGGACGGGCCGTTTCCGGCGGCCATGACGATTCGGGGGCCACAGGCTCCGCAACACGGCGCGGGCGTCTTTCATGGCGTGGCCGCGCTGGACTGTTGCTTGCCGGCTCCACGCTTGCCTGTCCGTTGGCTAGCGCGGTGGCACGTGCCCAGGGTGCTGGCGTGTCGGCAGCGGGTCTATCGATCAGCACGATCGAGGTGATGCAGCTTGCCGTGTTCGTCGGCGTGACGGGCGCGGCCTTTCTGTCGGCCATCGTTCTCATCCGCGAACGGGCCCGCACCTCGGCGGAAAATGTCGAACTGAGAAGCCGCATCGCCGACGTCAACGCGGCGCTGCGCCGTTCGGAAGCGTTGCTCAATCTGCGCGACCAGCGTGTGGTCGTCTGGGCTGCCGAGAACAAGAAGCCCGAACTCATCGGCACCTTGCCGGTCGAAAGCGGCGCGCCCGAGGAACGGGCGGCATTCCTTGCCTTCGGCCGCTGGCTGATGCCGCGCTCGGCGGCAGCGCTCGAGCATGCCATCGCTGGTTTGCGCGAAAAGGCGAGGCCCTTCGACCTCATCATCGAATCCCAAGCCGGCGCTCCGCTCGAAGTGCACGGCCGCAAGAGCGCGGCGCACATACTGGTGCGGTTTGTCTCGCTTTCCGAGACACAGCGCAGCCAGGCCCGGCTGAAGATCGACAACCAGCGACTGGCCGCCGATCATGACACGATGATCGGTCTGCTCGAGGCGCTGAAGATGCCGGCATGGCTGCGCGACGAGCACGGGCGGCTGAAATGGGTCAACCGGGCCTATGCCGACGCGGTCGAAGCCGAGAGCCCGGAAGCCGCCGTCCGTGATGCCAAGGAGTTCCTCGGTGGCCAGGCACGTGAGACAATCGCCGCGCAACACAAATCGCACCCGGTTTTCGAGCAGTCGCTTTCGACGGTGATCGAGGGCGACCGCCGGGTGTTCACGGTGACCGACTTCGCCGGCGCCGACGGTTCGGCCGGCCTTGCTTGCGACACCAGCGCCATCGAGACCATTCGCGGCGAATATGAGCGCACGGTGCGCAGCCACGCCGACACGCTCGACCAGCTCAACACCGCGGTCGCCATCTTCGACACCGACGAGAAGCTGCGCTTCTTCAACCAGGCGTTCCAGAAACTGTGGGGGCTCGACAGCGGCTTCCTACACAGCGCGCCCGACAATGCCCTGCTGCTCGACCGGCTGCGCAGCGAGGGCAAGATCGCAGAACAGCCCGAATGGCGTCGCTGGAAGGAAGGCCTGCTCGGCGCCTACCGCGCCGTGGAATCGCAGGAACACTGGTGGCATCTGCCCGACGGCAAAACCATTCGCGTCGTCGCCAACCCGCAACCCAAGGGCGGCGTCACCTGGGTGTTCGAGAACCTGACCGAGAAGATGGACCTGGAGAGCCGCTACCGCACCGCGGTGCGTGTCCAAGGCGAAACGCTCGACAACCTCGCCGAAGGCGTGGCGGTGTTTGGCCCTGACGGCAGGCTTCGGCTGTCGAACCCGGCTTTTGCCGCGCTATGGGGACTGGAGGCAGACGCCGCCAAGCCCAATGTGCACGTCTCCACGATCCGTGACCTTTGCGACCGGCAGACGGCGGACAGCCCCTGGCCCGGTTTCGTCGCCGCCATCACCGGTTTCGACGACGAGCGCCGCGACCGCCATGGCCAGACCGAGCTCAACAACGGCACCGTGCTGCGGTACGCCATGATCCCCTTGCCCAACGGGCAAGTGATGATGACCTTTGTCGACGTCACCGACAGCGTCCATGTCGAACGCGCGCTCAAGGACAAGAACGAAGCCCTGGAAAAGTCGGACCAGCTCAAGAACGATTTCGTCCAGCACGTGTCCTACGAGTTGCGTTCGCCGCTGACCAACATTATCGGCTTCACCGAACTTCTGTCCTTGCCGACGACCGGCCCGCTCAATCAGAAGCAGCGCGAATATGTCGAGCATGTCGGCTCGTCCTCCTCGGTGCTGCTGACCATCGTCAACGACATACTGGATCTCGCAACCGTCGATGCCGGCATCATGCAACTCGATATTTCCGAGGTTCATGTCGACCGCACCATCGCGGCCGCCGCCGAACTGGTTTCCGACCGGTTGCAGGAGCATTCGATCCGTCTCGAGGTCAATGCCGCGGCGGCACCCAGGACGTTCCACGGCGATGAAACCCGCATCCGCCAGATCCTCTACAATTTGCTCAGCAACGCCGCGAATTACGCCCCGGAGGCCAGCACCATCCGGCTCGCCTGCCGCCAGCTTGCGGACGGGGTGGAATTCTCGGTTCATGACGACGGTCCCGGCATGCCGCCGGATGTGCTCGATTCGGTGTTTCGCCGCTTCGAACCGCGCACCAATGGCGGCCGCCGGCGCGGCGCCGGCCTCGGCCTGTCGATCGTGAAGAGCTTCGTCGAATTGCATGGCGGCGGCGTGCGCATCGAAACCGGCAAGGACAAGGGCACGACCGTCATCTGCACCTTCCCCGCCATGCCGGGCATCCGCGCCGCGGCCGAGTAGCGCGTTCGATGACGGAACCGGTGCTGGAGCGTTTGCTCGCCGACGAGACAGAGACAGCGCGGCTGGGCGAGGATCTGGCATTCGCGGTGCGTGCCGGCGACGTGCTGGCGCTCAAGGGCGATCTCGGCGCCGGCAAGTCGACGCTGGCGCGGGCGCTGATCCGGACGCTGGCGGACGATGCCCGCCTTGATGTGCCGAGCCCGACCTTCACGCTGGTGCAAAGCTACGACACGCGCATTCCGGTCCATCATTTCGACCTCTATCGCCTGTCGTCGGCAAATGAGCTCGACGAACTCGGCTTCGAGGAAGCCCTGACGCAAGGCGCGGCTCTTGTCGAATGGCCGGAACGGGCCGAAGGCGAGCTGCCGAAAACGACCGTTCTGATCGAACTCGTCCAGCATGGCGAAGGCCGCCTGGCGCTTCTGTCGGGGCAAGGGGCGGCCTTCGACCGCGCGGCGCGATCTCTGGCCATGCGCGGTTTCCTGGAAAGCGCCGGCTGGGGCGAAGCCCACCGCCGCCATTTCATCGGCGATGCCTCGGCCCGCTCCTACGAGATCGTGACGCTCGCCGGCCAGGAACCGCGAGTGCTGATGAATTCGCCGCGACTGCTGCTCGGCCCTCCGGTGCGTGACGGCAAACCCTATGCGGTGCTTGCCCATACTGCCCAGTCGGTGTCCGCTTTCGTCGCCATCGACCGCGCCTTGAAAGCCCGCGGTGTCAGTGTCCCCGAAATCCTTGCCGAGGACCTGGACCAGGGCTTCCTCCTGCTCGAACATCTCGGCTCGGAAGGGTTTCTCGGCAAGGACGGCGAACCGGTGGCCGCGCGCTACGCCGCAGCGGCCGAACTGCTGGCCATGATGCATGGCAAGAGCTGGCCGCGGCGTCTGGAAGCGGGACCGGGCCGCTTTCACGAGGTGCCGCCCTTCGACCGTGACGCCATGATGATCGAAGCCGACCTGCTGGTCGACTGGTATGTGCCGGCAATATCGGGCGGCCCGGCCAGCGACGATCTGACGACGGGCTACACCAGGGAATGGAACGCGCTTTTCGACCGGCTGCGGGGCAGCGAATACACGCTGATGCTGCGCGACTTCCATTCGCCCAACATCATCTGGCGCGGCGACCGTTCCGGGCATGACCGGCTGGGCATCGTCGATTTCCAGGACGCGTTGATCGGGCCTGCAGCCTATGACGTCGCCTCGCTCGCCATGGATGCCCGCGTCACTGTCTCGCCCGACATCGAGAGACAAACATTGGATGCCTATGTCGCGGCGCGCCTGGCCGCCGGTCCATTCGACACGGACGCTTTCCGCGAAGCCTACGCAATCATGGCAGCGCAGCGCAATTCCAAGATCCTCGGCATTTTCGTGCGCCTCGAAAAGCGCGACAGCAAACCCTATTATCTCAGACACCTGCCGCGCATCCGCGACTATCTGCGCCGGGCGCTGTCCCACCCGGCGCTCGCCAGCCTGAAGGATTTCTACGACACGCATGGGCTGCTGGAGGAACGCGCGCTGTGACAGCAACACCGGATACTGCCATGGTCCTTGCCGCAGGGCTCGGCAAGCGCATGCGGCCGATCACCGACACGATCCCCAAGCCGCTGGTCAGGATCGCCGGCAAGACGCTGCTTGATTGGGGCCTCGACAGCCTGGCCGCCGCCGGCGTCGCCAAGGCCGTGGTCAACGTCCATTATCTTCCCGAGCAGATCGTCGCCCATGTCGCCGCGCGTCGCGCGCCACGGATCATCATCTCCGATGAGAGCGAACGGCTGCTCGATTCAGCCGGCGGTATCGTCAAGGCATTGCCGGAATTGGGACAAAATCCCTTCTACATCCTCAACGCCGACACATTCTGGATCGACCACGGTCCGCTCAATCTCGGCCGGCTCGCCCTTGCATGGGACGCGGCGAAAATGGATATTCTGCTGATGCTGGCGGACCACCATCAGGCGACAGGACACTGTGGCAGCACCGATTTCCTGGTGGCGCCGGATGGTGCCTTGCGGCGTTCAAAAGGCGATCCGGCAGGCCTGATCTATGCCGGCGCCGCGATCATCCATCCGCGCCTGCTCAAGGACGCACCCGCCGAACCGCATTCGCTCAACGCCTATTTCGACAAGGCCATTGCCGCCCACCGCCTGTTCGGCATGCCGATGCAGGGCCGCTGGATCACCGTCGGCACACCCGATGCCATCGCGCTGGCCGAAACGGCGGTCGCGGGCGCGCTAACCGAGCCGCAATGAGCGGCCCAAGCCGCGTTTTCTCGATCCCCCCTGGAGCGCCGTTTCTGCCGACGCTGGCCGAGGCGCTGCTTGCCGGCCGGCTGATTCCGGGGTTCCGTTTCGGTGGCGATCCGCTCGCCTTGGCCGATGTCACCATCTATGTGCCGACGCGCCGCGCCGCGCGGGCTTTGCGTGGTGTCTTCGTCGACAGCTTGAAGGCACGCGGTGGTGGCGGTTCGGCGATCCTGCCGGTCATCCGTCCGCTCGGCGAGTTCGACGAGGACGAGGCCGCGTTCGACGCCGAGCCGTCGGCTGCAATCGATCTTGCGCCACCGATCGCCGCTACCGAGCGCCTGTTGCTGCTGACGCCGCTTGTGCGGGCATGGAAACGCAGGCTGCCCGCTCATGTCGCGGCCCTCTTCGCCGAGGAAATCGTCATCCCGGCCTCGACCGCCGATGCGATCTGGCTGGCGCGCGATCTCGCTGCATTGATGGACGAGATCGAGACGGAAGGCACCGACTGGAGCAAGCTCGCCGATCTGGTGACCGGCAACCTTGCCGGATGGTGGCAGGTGACGCTCGAATTTCTCGGCATCGTCACCGATGCCTGGCCGAAATTTCTTAAAGAGAGCGACCGCTCCAATCCGGCCGCGCACCGCAGCGCGCTGATCCGCACCGAGGCAGCGCGGCTGCGGCGCAATCCGCCGGCCGGGCCGGTCATCGCCGCTGGGTCCACCGGCTCGATACCCGCCACGGCCGAATTGCTTGCCGCGATAGCTGGCTTGCCGGGCGGCGCCATCGTGCTGCCCGGGCTCGACCGGACGCTGGACGAAGCGTCCTTCCAGGCGCTTGTCGCCCGTGGCGCGCGCCCGGCCGTGCTTGGCCATCCGCAATATGGCCTGGCCAGGCTGATCGGCAAGATCGGCATGCTGCGCTCGGATGTCGAGGAGATCGGCACGGCCGAGCCGCAGCTTGCGCTTCGCGCCGCCCTCGTCGGCGAGGCGCTGCGGCCGGCCGAGACCACCGAATTGTGGGCCGAGACCCGCAACAGGTTTTCGGCAACCGAGATTGCCGGCGCCTTTGCCGATGTGACGCTGCTCGAAGCGGCCAGCGAACGCGACGAAGCCATTGCCATCGCCGTTGCGCTCAAGCACGCGGTCGAGGCGCCGGGCCAGAGGGCGGCTCTCGTCACCGGCGATCGCGCGCTGGCGCGGCGCGTCTCGGTCGAGCTCAAACGCTTCGGCGTCGTCGCCGACGATTCCGGCGGCACGCCGCTCGCCAACACGCCCGCGGCCAGCCTGCTCCGGCTGACGCTTGAGGCGGTATTCCGGCCGGGGGACCCGGTCGGCCTGCTGTCGTTGCTCAAGCATCCGCTGCTCGGCCTCGGTCTCGAACGCGCTACTGTGCGCCATGCGGCGGAACTGGTCGAACTGGTGGCGCTGCGCGGCGGCACGGGCCGCCCCGACATTGCCTTGCTGCCGGACTTGTTCGAGGCCCGCCTCACAGGCCTCGGCGATGACAGCCGGCCGCCCTTCTGGTTTGCCCGTCTCACCGTGCGCTCCATCGAGGATGCACGAACCCTCCTCGCACGGCTGGCGCAGGCGCTGGCGCCGCTTTCGGCCTTTCGCGGCCAGCCGGATGCCGATCTTGCGGCGCTGGTCAAAGCCAGCGTGGTGGCCCTCGAGGCTCTCGGCCGCTCCGCCGATGGCGGTCTTGGAGACCTCTACGCCGGCGATGCCGGCGACAAGCTTGCCGAGCTGCTGCGCGGGCTTGTGTCGGCTTCGGCGTCGCTGTCGTTCGTCGCGAGCGAATGGCCCGATGTCATGGACGCGCTGATCGCGCCCGAGACGGTCAAGCCGGCGCAGGGTACCGACAGGAACATCGCGATCTGGGGCGCGCTCGAAGCGCGGCTGCAGGATGTCGACACGATGGTCATCGGCGGCCTCAATGAAGGCGTTTGGCCGCGCAAACCCGAGAGCGACCGCTTCATGTCGCGGCTGATGAAAACCGGCATCGATCTCGAGCCGCCCGAACGGCGCATCGGCCTCGCCGCGCATGATTTCCAGATGGCCATGGGCGCTAAGAAAGTGGTGCTGGCGCGCTCGGCCCGCGCCGGCGACGCGCCCGCCGTGCCATCGCGCTGGCTGCAGCGGCTGCTGACCTTCATCGGCAACGACCAGGCGGCAACACTGCGCCGGCGCGGCGACGAGTTGCTCGCCTGGGCGCGCGCACTCGATACCGGCCCGAAGCTGGATTTCGCGCCGCGACCGCAGCCGAAGCCGCCGCTGCCGGTGCGCCCAAGCCATTTCTCGGTCACCGAGATCGAAACCCTGCGCCGCGATCCCTATGCCGTCTATGCAAGGCGGATACTCGGCCTGATGCCGCTCGATCCGCTCATCCGCGACCCTGGTGCTGCCGAACGCGGTACACTGTTCCATGCCATCCTGCATCTGTTCTCGTCGCGCGTGGCCGATCCACGGGCGCCAGACGCGCTCGCCGGCCTCATCGCCGCCGGCCGCGCCTGTTTTGCCGAGGCTGCCCTTCCGGCCGATGTCGAGGCGGTGTGGTGGCCGCGCTTCGAGAAGCTCGCCGCCAACATCATCGAGTGGGAGCGCACGCGCGCCGATGCGGTGGTCCGGCGCCATGCCGAGGAGCGAGCCGGCAAGACCATCGTCGACCAGTCCGGCGTGACACTGTCCGGCTACGCCGACCGTATCGATCTGCTGGCCGGTGGCATGGCCGACATACTGGATTACAAGACCGGCTCCTCGCCATCAAAGGCGCAGGCGCATATGCTGCTGGCCCCGCAACTGGCGCTGGAGGGCGCGCTGCTCAGGCGCGGCGCCTTCAAGGATCTGGGCGCGCGCGAGCCCTCGCAGCTGGCCTTCGTGCGGCTGAAGCCCAATGGCGAGGTCTTCGAGGAGTCCATACTCGAACACAACCGTCAGCCGCGGAGCGCGACCGACCTCGCCGAAGGGGCTTGGGCGCGGCTGGAAAAGCTGCTGATCCACTATGCCGACCCGGAGACCGGCTACCTGTCGCGCGCGCTGCCGTTTCGCGAAGGTGAGACGGATGGCGACTACGACCATCTCGCCCGCGTGCTCGAATGGTCGGCCGGCGGCGATGCCGGTGACGAGGGAGGAGAGGCATGAAGAAGGCCTATCCCATCCCGAGCGACACCGCTTCAAGCCAGGCTCGCGCCGCCGATCCCGGTAATTCCGCCTGGGTGTCGGCCAATGCGGGATCGGGCAAGACCCATGTGCTGGCCCAACGCGTCATCCGGCTGCTGCTCAATGGCACCGATCCGTCGAAGATCCTGTGCCTGACCTATACGCGCGCCGCCGCCGCCAACATGTCGAACCGGGTCTTTTCCACGCTGTCGGACTGGACGGCGCTCGGCGACGCCGAGCTGGCCGTGAAGATCGAGGCGCTCGAAGGGCGCCGGCCCGACCGCGACACGATGCGCCGCGCGCGCCGCCTGTTCGCCGAGGCATTGGAAACCCCCGGCGGACTGAAAATCCAGACCATCCACGCCTTCTGCGAATCCGTGCTCCACCAGTTCCCGCTGGAAGCCAATATCCCCGCCCATTTCGAAATGCTCGACAGCCAGATGGAGGCATCGCTTTTCGCCACCGCGCGCCGCGAGATGATTTCGGCCGCCGGCGACAGGGACCTGGCCGACGCCTTCGCCACCGTGCTGGAACGCGGCGGTGAAGCCGGCCTCGATGCCCTGCTCGGCGAGATCGTGCGCAAGCGTGACGGGCTGCGGCCTTTCCTCGATGCGGTCGGGCTTGATGGCTTCCAGCCCTTGTTCGATGAATTCCATTTCCGCCCCGGCCAGACCGCCGAGGGCATAGCGGCCTCGGTGTGGCCGCTGCCGGGCTTCCTGCCCGACTATTTTGCCGGCTTTGTCCAGGCCGCCGAATCCACCGACGCCAGATCGGTGCTGAACAACATCCTGCCCTATGCGCGCCAGGCCTTCGCCGAGAGCGATCCGATTCGCCGGCTGCAATTGCTTGCCAGAGCCTTCCTCAAGACCGATGGCGCGCCCTACGATCCGGCAAATGCCTTCAAGAAAGCGCTGACCGACCTGTTGCCGGACCTCGCCGATCGATATCGCTCGGCGTCGGGCGCCATCATCGAAACCGTCGACCGGCTGGCGCTGTTCCGGATGCTGGAAGGCACGCGCGCGGCGCTCACCATCGCCGACTGGCTGATCGCCCGCTATGAAGTGCTGAAGCGTGGGCGCGGCTTTCTCGACTTCAACGACCTGATCACCCGCACGGTCAACCTGTTGGCGCGGCCCGATGCCGGTCCGTGGGTGCAGTACAAGCTCGATCAAGGCATAGACCACATCCTGCTCGACGAGGCGCAGGACACCAGTCCTGACCAGTGGGAGGTGGTGAAGCGGCTGGCCGAGGAATTCTTTGCCGGCTTCGGAGCGCGCGACAGGATCCACCGCACTGTGTTTGCCGTCGGCGACGAGAAGCAGTCGATCTATTCCTTCCAGGGTGCGGCGCCCGACTCCTTCGCCGATAGCCGGTTGTTGTTCGCCGGCCGGGTGCGCGACGCCGAAGCGGCGTTCGCCGACCTCAAGCTAACCTGGTCGTTCCGTTCGACCGATGACGTGCTGGCCGCCGTCGACCGCGTCTTTGCCGATCCTGTCGTTCGGCGCGGCATCAGCCACGATCCCGATCCGCTGAGCCACAAGGCCATCCGCACCGATGCGCCGGGCTATGTCGAGGTGTGGCCGTCGATCGGCGCCGATATCGTCGACGAGCCCGACGACTGGACGCAGGCTATCGACCATGCCCATGCCCCCGCGGTGCGCGTTGCCGAGAATGTCGCGGCCACCATCGCCGGCTGGATCGGCAGCGGCGAGATCATCGAAGGCCGCGGCAAGCGGCTGCGGCCCGGCGACGTGCTGGTGCTGGTGCGCAAGCGCGACAGTTTCGTCCACGCCCTGACGCGGGCGCTCAAACGCCGCGACATTCCGGTTGCTGGCGCCGACCGGCTGAGCCTGCCCGGCCATATCGCGGTCAAGGACCTGATCGCGCTCGGCCATCTCCTGATCCAGCCGCAGGACGATTTGTCGCTGGCCGCAATCCTGCGCAGCCCGGTCTTCGACCTGCCGGAGGAGGCGCTTTTCACGCTCGCCGCGCAGAGGCCGCCCGGCCTCTCACTGGCCGCGTCGCTGCGCCAGCACGCCGGCGAAAGCGACGCCCTCGCAGCGGTCGTCGAACAGCTCGACATCTGGGCCAACGAGGCGGCCTTCAAACCGGTGTTCGAGTTCTATGCCGGCCTGCTGGCACGCGATGGCGTGCGCCGGAAGATGATCGCCCGGCTCGGGCCGGAAGCCGGCGATATTCTCGACGAGTTCCTGAGTTTCTGTCTTGCCGAGGAGCGGACTGGCCTGCCAGGGCTGGAGGCCTTCCTGTCGACGCTCGAGAATGCCGGGCCCGAGATCAAGCGCGAGATGGACCAGACCCGCGACGAGGTCCGCGTCATGACTGTGCATGCGGCCAAGGGCCTGGAAGCGCCGGTCGTGTTCCTGGTCGATGGCGGCTCCGCCCCGTTCAGCGACCAGCATTTGCCGCGCCTGATGCCTTTCGACGGCTCAGGCCGACATTGGCCCGGCAAGGGCTATCTCTGGCGGTCGGCCAGCGATGTCGCCAACGGCTTTTCGAAAACGGCCGCCGCTCGCGCCCGAGAGCTCGCCGACGACGAGTATCGCCGGTTGCTCTATGTCGGCATGACCCGCGCCGAGGACCGGCTGATCGTCTGTGGCTATCACGGCAAGCGGGCACCGAATGCCGGCACCTGGCATTCGATCGTTAGCCGCGCGCTGACCGGCGCGCCCGAAAGCGAACAGCGTGCGCATCCCGCCAGCGGCGAGCCGGTGCATCGTTTTCATGTCACCAATCTGCCACCGGTCGCGACGAGCTCCGGTGAGCAGGCGCGGCAGGCCGATGCGTTCGGCCCGTTGCCATCGACCTTGTTCCGTGCCTTGCCGCCCTTCGAGGACCTGCCGCGTCCCCTGTCCCCGTCGGGCGCCTCGGCGCTGATCGATGAGGGCAAGGAAGCCGTCGTCAACAAGGCTTCGCCGGTGCTGGACGGCGACGCCGAGCCCGGTTTTGCCGTGCTGCGCGGGCTCGCGCTGCACAAGCTGCTGCAGATGTTGCCTGGCATGGCCGAGGACGGACGCAAGGGCGCGGCCGAGCGCTACCTGGCGCGCGTCGGTGCAGGCTGGCCCTCGTCAGAGCGGGAAAAAGCCCTGGCATCGGTTATTGCCATACTTGCCGATCCTAGCCTCGGTCAGCTGTTCGCGCCCTCCTCTCGAGCCGAGGTCGCAATCATGGGCAGTCTGGAGGTAAGGGGAAAAAAGCGCTCCATTTCCGGCAAGATCGACCGTTTGGCGGTCACCGCGGACACGGTCTCGATCGTCGACTACAAGACCAACCGGCCCGCACCCGCCTCTCTCGCCGAAGTCCCGCCGGCCTATCTGCTGCAGCTCGCGCTCTATCGCGCCCTGCTGCAGCCGCTTTATCCCGGGCGGGAGGTCAAGGCGGCCCTCCTGTTTACCGAAGCGCCAAGGCTGATCGAACTGCCGGCCCGGTCCATGGATGACGACCTTGCCCGACTCACGGGAGCGTGACACAAGACCTGCTTGAAGAAGGGCGCGACAACCACCACATTTGGGTGCGACAAAGAACTCTCGAAAGGATTTTTCCGCATGGGTGCCACCGTCAAGGTCGACAAGAGCAATTTCCAGGCCGATGTGCTCAACGCCAAGGAGCCGGTCGTGGTCGATTTCTGGGCGGAATGGTGCGGCCCGTGCAAGATGATCGCGCCGGCGCTCGAAGACATCGCAGTCGAACTCGGCAGCAAGGTGAAGGTCGCCAAGCTGAACATTGACGAGAATCCCGAGCTTGCCGCGCAATTCGGCGTGCGCTCGATCCCGACACTGATGATCTTCAAGGGCGGCGAAGTGGCCGACATGAAGGTCGGTGCCGCGCCCAAGACCGCGCTGTCGCACTGGATCAACGGCAACCTCGCCTGAGGTTCTTAAAAACCGGATCGATAAGCCCGGCCTCGCGCCGGGCTTTTTTGTTGGCGTCATCGGTGAACTGCTCTGGCCCTCACACAAGGGCTTTCCATGTCTTCTGTTGTGAGCAGAAGCAGGGAGAGAAAAATGACCGGATCCGCCAAGGCCACCGTCTTCATCGACAATGAGCGCGTCATCGTCACCGAATACCGCTTCCAGCCCGGTGACAACACCGGTTGGCACCGCCATGGCCACGACTATGTCGTCGTGCCGCTGATGGACGGCAAGGTGAAACTATTGACCAAGGACGGTGAATCCTTCGCCGAGATGAAGAAGGGCGCGCCCTATTTCCGCAAGGAAGGCGTCGAGCACGACGTCATCAACGCCAATGAGGGCGAATACGCCTTTATCGAGATCGAGCTGAAGTAACCGGCGTCTCGACGGCTGATTGCACATGGGAAATCTGGAAATCCCATGCGCACGGATGCGCATGCCATCAGCAGCCGTCTTGATGGCTGGAGCGGATTGGCACATATCTCTTTCAAACCGGAGTTTGAAATGGCCGAATCACAGCTCTCAGTCCGCAGTGCAAAAGCACGCGATCTGGCTCATCGCCTTGCCGTCGCGAGAATCGCTCTATAGCCGATGTGGTCGAACGCGCGCTCGAAGCCTACGAGATACGAGAAGCGGGCCGAGAACCCGCATCCACCTTCTATGCCCGCCTGACTGCAAGCAGCGGCGCCGACATTGATCTGGAGAAAGTCATCCGCGAAGGCCACGGGCGACGAAGCAGTTCAGGAGACAGCACTCAGGTCGGCGGCGTGCCGTTTTCGGCCAGCACCGCGCCGGCCAGATAGAGCGAGCCGCCGATCAGGATGCGCGGCGGCGGGCCGTCCCAGGTGTCGCGCAGCAGCATCAGCGCGCTGGCGACGGAACTGACCGGCTCTGCCGACAACCCGGCTTCCGTGGCGCGGATCGCCAGTTCGTCGTTCGGCACGCCGGCGTCGCTCATGCTCACCGGCACGGTGTAGACATGCCGGACCAGGCCTTTGAAGGCGCGGAAATAGCCACTCTGGTCCTTGGTGTTGATCATGCCCGAGATGAGGAAGAGCGGGCGCGGGTTCTTTTCTTCCTGCTCGGCCAAGGCTTCGGCGACGACCACCCCGGCGCCCGGATTGTGGCCGCCGTCGAGCCAGATGTCGGCGCCCTTTGGCGCGAGCTCCGCCAGCCGGCCTTGCATCAGCTTCTGCATGCGGCCGGGCCAGGCGACACTGGTCATCGCTTTTTCGGCGGCGCGATGGCTGATCTCGAAGCCGGCCGCCTTGATCGCGGCGATCGCCGCGGCCGCATTGGCGAACTGGTGACGACCCGGCAGCCGCGGCGACGGCAGGTCCATCAGGCCGTCCTCGTCCTGGTAGACCATGCGGCCGTTTTCCTCGAAGGCCAGGAAATCCTGGCCGTAGACGAAGGTCGGGCATTCCAGCCGCTCGGCGGTTTCGATCAACACCTGCAGCGCCGTCTCGCTTTCCTGCGCGCCGATCACCACGGGGCAGCCGCGTTTCATGATGCCGGCCTTTTCAGCCGCGATCAGTTCGACACGGTCGCCGAGATAGGCCTCGTGGTCCATCGAGACAGGCATGATCACCGACACGGCCGGCCTGGCGATGACATTGGTGGCATCGAAGCGGCCGCCGAGACCGACCTCGATGATGGCGGCTTCGGCGGGATGCTCCGAAAACAGGATGAAGGTGACGGCGGTGAGGATCTCGAAGACGGTGATCTTCTGGCCTTCGTTGGCCATGGCGACGCGGCCAATGGCCTCGGCGAAGACATCATCGTCGACCAGCCTGCCACCGCCTTCGGCGGCAAGCCGGTAGCGCTCGTGCCAGTTGACCAGATGCGGCGACGTGTGCACGTGCACGAGACGCCCGGAAGCCTCCAGCAATGCCCGTGAGAAGGCGGCGCAGGAGCCCTTGCCGTTGGTGCCGGCGATATGGATGACCGGCGGCAGCAAGTCCTGCGGATTGCCCAGCCGCTCCAAGAGCCGCGTGATGCGTTCGAGCGAAAGGTCGAAGCCTTTCGGGTGAAGCGCCATGAGGGCTTCGATTTCGCGGTCGGCGGCGAGCGTCGTCATGACAGAATCCTGGCGCATGGCCCGAGAACCAGAATCAATCCCGGAATAGCCATGGCAATCAAAAGGCTACAGCGCGCCATGGACATGACGCAATCATTGTTCGCGGCGGCTGGTGTCGCGTCAGGCCTGCGGCCTGGATTCGCCGGCAACCACGGCTGGCGGCAAGATTTCCGGTTCCAGCGGGTTTTCAGCCTCCGGCATCTTGAGCAGCATCTTCAACAATCGTGCGATGGTTTCGCGCAGTTCGAGCCGCGACACCACCATGTCGACCATGCCGTGCTCCATCAGATATTCGGAGCGCTGGAAGCCGTCCGGCAGTTTCTCGCGGATGGTCTGTTCGATGACGCGCGGCCCGGCAAAGCCGATCAACGCGCCGGGCTCGGCGATGTGCACATCGCCAAGCATGGCGTAGGAGGCGGTGACGCCGCCGGTGGTCGGATTGGTCAGCACGACGATGTAGGGAAGGCCGGCTTCCTTGAGCCGGTCGACGCCGACCGTTGTGCGCGGCAATTGCATCAGCGACAGGATGCCTTCCTGCATACGGGCGCCGCCCGAAGCAGCGAACAGGATCAGCGGCCGCTTGCGCTGCAGGGCGACCTCGAAAGCGTGCACGATGGCATCGCCGGCCGCCATGCCGAGCGAGCCGCCCATGAAAGCGAAATCCTGCACCGTCACCACCACCGGCAGGCCGTCGATGGTGCCGAGCGCGTTGACAATCGCATCTTCCAGGCCGGTCTTGGCCTTGGCGTCCTTAAGCCGGTCGGTGTAGCGCTTCTCGTCGCGGAACTTCAGCGGATCCTGCACGACCTTCGGGTTCTCGAGCTGCTCGTACTTGCCGTCGTCGAGGAAGTATTTCAGCCGCTCCTTGGCCGAGATCTTCATATGATGGCCGGAGGACGGGATGACGAACTGGTTGGATTCCAGATCCTTGTGGAACACCATCTCGCCGGTCTCGGGATCCTTGATCCAGAGATTCTCGGGCATGTCTGTGCGCCGGCCGAGCATCGAATTGATCTTCGGGCGAACGTAATTGGTGATCCAGTTCATCGCTTCGGCTCCTGTCCTGACGAAGAGTTGTTAATGCATGCCGCCCAAAAGTGGGAACCGGTTTTGGGATATCGGCATGCACGAAACCAGAGGTAGGAGAACTATTCGGCGGCAGCAAGGCGGGCCGAACGCACGCCTTGTGCAAGGCCGCTGACCAGCGTGGCGACGGCCTCGGCCGGATCGGCGGTCTTTTCACCCTTCGGCCCCAGCACATTGGCGACCGCATTGACAATCGCGGTGCCGACGACGACGCCATCGGCATTGGCGCCGATCACGCGCGCCTGCTCGGCGGTCTTGACGCCAAAGCCGACGCAGACCGGCAGGTCGGTATGGCTCTTGATGCGCTTCACCGCCGACGCCACCTTGCCGGTATCAGCCAGCGCCGAGCCGGTGATGCCGGTCATGGAGACGTAGTAGACGAAGCCGGATGTGTTCTGCAGCACCTTGGGCAGCCGCTTGTCGTCGGTGGTCGGCGTCGCCAGGCGGATGAAGTTGATGCCCGCCTTCAGCGCCGGAATGCAGAGTTCCTCGTCCATCTCGGGCGGCAGGTCGACGACGATCAGCCCGTCGATGCCGCTGGCCAGCGCGTCTTTGAGGAAACGGTCGACGCCGTAGATGTAGATCGGGTTGTAGTAACCCATCAGCACGATCGGCGTTTCATTGTCGCCTGCTCGGAACTCTGCCGCCATCTTCAGGGTCTTGACCAACGTCTGGCCGCCTTTCAGCGCGCGCAGGCCCGCCGCCTGGATCGCTGGGCCGTCGGCCATCGGATCGGAAAACGGCATGCCGAGCTCGATGATGTCGGCGCCGGCCGTGGGCAGCGCCTTCATGATCGACAGCGAGGTGTCGTAGTCCGGGTCGCCGCCCATGAAATAGGTGACGAGCGCCGGGCGGCCTTCGGTCTTCAGCTTCGCCATGCGGCGGTCGATGCGGGTCGTCATGATCAGATCTCCATGCCCAGCATCGAGGCCACCGTGTGCACGTCCTTGTCGCCACGGCCCGAAAGGTTGACGATGACGATCTGGTCCTTGCCCATGGCAGGCACGATCTTCACCGCATGCGCGATGGCGTGCGCGGATTCCAGCGCCGGAATGATGCCTTCGACGCGCGTGGTCAACTTGAAGGCTTCCAGCGCCTCGTCATCGAGGATCGGCACATATTCGACGCGGCCGGAATCGCGCAGCCACGAATGCTCCGGCCCGACGCCGGGATAATCCAATCCGGCCGAGATCGAATGCCCATCCATGATCTGGCCATCCGCGTTCTGCAGGAGATAGGTGCGGTTGCCGTGCAGCACTCCGGGCGAACCGGCATTCATCGAGGCGCAATGCTCGATGCCGTCGAGACCGCGACCGCCGGCCTCGATACCGATGATGCGCACATCCTTGTCATCCAGGAAGGGGTGGAACAGGCCGATGGCGTTGGAGCCGCCGCCGACAGCGGCGATGATGGTGTCCGGCAGCCGGCCTTCCTGTTCGAGGATTTGCGCGCGCGCCTCCGAACCGATCACCGACTGGAAGTCGCGCACCAGCTCCGGATAGGGATGCGGGCCCGCCGCGGTGCCGATCAGGTAATAGGTGTCCTCGACATTGGTCACCCAGTCGCGCAAGGCTTCGTTCATGGCGTCCTTGAGCGTGCCGTGGCCAGCAGTGACCGGCCGCACTTCGGCGCCGAGCAGCTTCATGCGGAAGACATTGGGGCTTTGGCGGGCAACGTCGGTGGCGCCCATATAGACCACGCAGGGAAAGCCGAAGCGGGCCGCGACGGTGGCCGACGCCACGCCATGCTGGCCGGCGCCGGTTTCGGCGATGATGCGCTTCTTGCCCATGCGCTTGGCGAGCAGGATCTGGCCGAGGCAGTTGTTGATCTTGTGCGAACCGGTATGATTCAGGTCCTCACGCTTGAAATAGACCTTGGCGCCGCCCCCGAGGCCCTTCGCCGAAGAAATCTCACGAAGATGCTTGGTCAGCCCTTCCGCGAAATAGAGCTTCGACGGCCGCCCGGCATAGTGGGTCGAAAGATCGGTCAGCTCGGCTCTGAAATCCGGATCGTTCTTGACCTCGTTCCAGTTCTTTTCCAGATCGAGGATCAGCGGCATCAGCGTTTCGGCGACGAAACGGCCGCCGAAAATGCCGAACATGCCCTGCTCGTCGGGTCCGGTGCGGAAGGAATTTGGTGTCGCCGGCTTGTTCATCGCCGATCTCCTGGCATCTTGTTGAGCATGTCCTTGTCGGAAAACCGGGTTCCACTTTTCCGGGACATGCTCTGGTTTGAGCCGGTCAGGCGGCGCGGTCGTCGCGTGCTGCCCGGACGGCCCGGAAAAACTGTTCGATCAGCCCCGGATCCTTGACGCCCGGCGCGCTTTCCACGCCCGACGAAATGTCTATTCCGGGCGGGTTTGCAAGCCGAAGGGCATCGCCGATATTGGCGGCGTTGAGCCCACCGGAAAGCATGTAATCGACGCCGGCGTCAAGGCCGGCGAGAATGCGCCAGTCGAAGGCCACACCATTGCCGCCCGGCAGTTCGGAGCCTTTCGGCGGTTTGGCATCGAACAGCAAGCGGTCGGCAACGCCGATGAACGGCCCTATGCGGCCGAGGTCGGCGGCCTCGCTGAGCGGCAACGCCTTGATCACCGGCAAGCCATGGCGGGCCTTCAGTTCGGCCACCCGTCCGGGTGTTTCCGAGCCGTGCAACTGCAGCATGTCGGGCTGCATCGCCGTGACGATCTCGTCCAGGAAGGCGTCGCTGGCATCGACCGTGACGGCGACCGCCAAAGCCTTGCCGCGCGCCGTTTCGCGCAGGCGGCCGGCTTCAGCCGGCCCGACATAGCGAGGGCTTCTAGCGAAGAAAATAAAGCCGACATGGCTGGCGCCGCCGGCCAGGGCCGCGGCCATAGCCTGGTCGGTCTTCAAACCGCAGATCTTGATGTCGAGCGCCATGGCGCGGGAATTGGCACGAAAAGCGATGAGAGTCGAGAAAAAGCATGCTGTTTGCCGGCAAGGCCAAAGGCGCTACCTATTGATGGAGGGCACGTTGATGAACAGCATGCCGGGCGGGAGAACAACCATGAGCGATACAACCGACCCAACCGTTGCCGAACTGAAGCAGAAGATCGCGCAAGCGCGTGAGGTCATTGCCCACCTGATGGACAAGGCCGCCTTCAACGGCGCCGAAGCACACCGCGCGCTGGAGTATTTCGGCAGCGACGCCTTCGACCGCAATTTCCTGCCCTGGCCGCATCATGGAAATGAGGGGCTGAGGCCGGAGGAGCTCAATGCGGCGAATGACGATTGAGGCCGTCCATATCGGTGTGGGTAAGCTTGCGAAACTCGAACTACTGCAATCCGCGGGGCCGATCCGTGTAAAGAAGCTGGTGTTCCTCACTAGCCTCGGCCCAACTGGAGGGCAAAACGATTGATTCTTGCCGCGCCTGGTCGAATGCTGCCCGCATCTGCCTGGCACACCGCGCGGCGGGAACGCGGCCAACGCCGGTTCCCATCCCGGGGAAGGCAATCGTCCGGACATGCTCCCGCACCTTCGCCCCGGAAAGGGCCTCGGTATGGAACGTCCCATGCCGGACCAGTAGCAAGGTCGCCCGGGTGGCGAGGAACGGGTTGACGGTGTTTTGATCGAGCACCATCGGCACCCGCATGGTCGGTGCTGCGATTAGATAGGGATGGTTGTGATTTCCCGTCGAGACGATTTCCGCGGCTCCAACCAGGAGCTCCCCATAGTGATGGTCGACAATGACTCGGCGCAGTCGAAGCTGGAGATCCCAGCCAAAAACGCGAGAGTACTGAGCATCAATGCCACCATCCATAAAGCCGTAGCTGTTGGCTGGGCTGACAAGCGCGTCCGCCTCAACGTCGAAAATAGACCCCCTATGAATTTGCACATTGGCTACGCCACGAAATTCCTTCGCCCAGGCGTCAGCTAGGTTCGGTTCCATCGCCGTCAGGATCAATTTCAAAACAATCCTCCCTTCATGAGCGAGCGCCAACTTTCCTTATGCGGATCGATCCCGTAGGTTAGCTAGCCGCAGGCGCAGGCAAACTTCATGTCACGAAAATCAAGTCGCGCATTGCCTCCGCCAAATTATTGTCCCCGAAACCCTCGTCAAACTCTATGTAAAACGGCCTAAATTCCGGCGCTGGCTGCGGCAATGGAAGATCGAGTTAATCGAAAGGCCAACACGGAGTGGTTTGAGCTCTTTCCTGGAACCGGGTGCGCTCCGTTTCCTGCACCGCTGGAGCATAAGCATCAGCGTCGCGGCATGGATCCTAGGGTCTGCGCCGCGTCGCTTCGCTCCTTGCTTCGCCCTAGGATGACGAAATTGAGATGGGTTCGCCAATCCCGAACGCTTGCGCTAGCGCCCTATTCGAACACGATCGCCTGCAGGGCGCCGCCATTGCGCTTCAGCCAATCCTTGCAACGGTCAGTATCGGGGCAAAGTTTTTCGCAAAGTTTCCAGAATTTCGGGCCGTGGTTCATCTCTTTCAGATGCGCCACCTCGTGCGCGACGAGGTAGTTTATGACTGGTGGCGGCGCCATCATGATACGCCAGGAGAAGGACAGATTGCCTTCCGAGGTGCAGGAACCCCAGCGGCTTGACGTATCCTTGTAGCGGATCGCCTTGGCGCGCTTGCCAAGCGCCTCGGTGTGCCTGACCACTAGCTTTTCGATCTCCTTCTTGGCCTCGCGCTTCAAGAAATCGGCGATACGGCGCGGGAGGTGCACACGCTCGCCATGCACGATCAGCAGCGGGCCGCGCTCGTCGCGCGACACGGTGACGGTGCCGCGCTTTGACGGTTCATGGACGATGCGGTGCGGCACGCCCCGAACTGGGATCTTGATGCCGGGCCGTACCTGAGGCCGCGTCGGCACCTTGGCCAGCCGCTGCTCCAGCCAGTCCTGATGGCGGTCGAGGAACCGCTCCACCTCGCCACGGCGCAAGCCAGGCGGAACGGTGATGCGCAGGCCCTGGCCACCGGAATCGATGCGCAGCGTCAGACGTCGCGCCCTGGCACTCTCGACGATCTTGAGCGGCAATGTGCGGCCGGCGACGCAATATTCACGCTCGACGACGGGCGTCGGCTTGGGCTTTGTCAGATTGCGAAAGAATCCGAGGGTCATGGCGGGACGATACGCGATTCGGGAAAAACGAATAGAACAAAAAAGAAACGGCGCCGCTTGCGCGACGCCGTCATCATACCTCAGCCTGTCGCGCGGCTTCAGTCGTCGAGCAGGTTCGAGCCCTTGCCACGCTTGGCGGTCGACGTTCCGGCGCTCGGGTCGGCCTTGGTCGGAGCAGTCGACTTGTTGCGGTTCGCCATGAAGCGATCGAACTCGTCCTGATCCTTGGCACGACGCAATTCGCGGGCATAATCGTCGAATTCGGTCAGCATGTCGTCGAGCTTGCGGCGTTCCTCGGCGAGGCGCTCAAGCTCCTTTTCGCGCCAGTCGTCGAAGGCGACATTGCCGGTGCGGGCGGAGCCATTGCCCCAGCGCGCGGCCTTGTCGGAGCCGCGGCGGCAACCGGCGAAGATGCCGTCGGTCGCGCGGTTGACGTCACGCTTGAAGCCTTCAAGCCGGTCGCCCCAGATGATGTAGGCGAGCATGGCGAAGCCGAGCGGCCAGAACACCATGAAGCCGATCACCATCAACGCGATGGTTGCCGGCGTCCAGGCCGGGCGGATCAATGCAGATGTG
Source organism: Mesorhizobium sp. B2-4-14 (assembly GCF_006442155.1). Lineage (NCBI taxonomy): Bacteria > Pseudomonadati > Pseudomonadota > Alphaproteobacteria > Hyphomicrobiales > Phyllobacteriaceae > Mesorhizobium > Mesorhizobium sp. B2-4-14. The sequence continues at coordinate 206,684 of NZ_VFVA01000002.1, forward strand.
TTCATTTTCTCCCATTCCTTCGGTTGGAGACAGCCAGGACCGGCTGCGTGGAATCGAAATGGGAAGGCAAAAACAGCGATTCAAGACAATGTCCGCTAAAACCGGACAAACTTCTGAAATGATTGTCGCTTTTTGAGCATATCGAGGAAAAGCACGGTCAGCCCCGCGATCAGCCCCCAGAAAGCAGCACCTACGCCAAACAATGTCAGCCCGGAAGCGGTGACGGCAAAGGTGACGGTGGCGGCCATGCGCTCGCCCTCATCCTTGAGCGCGATCGCCAGCGCGTTGGCGAGCGAGGCCATCAGCGCGAGACCCGCCACCAACACGATCAGGCTTTGCGGCAGGACGGCGAAGATCGCCACCAGCGACGCGCCAAAAATCGCGAAGATGAGATAGGCAAGCGCGTAGAACGGGCCGGTCTTCCAGCGCTCAGCGGGGTCGGGATGGACATCCGGCCCGGTGCAGATCGCCGCCGAGATCGCGGCCAGATTGGTGGTCGAACCGCCGAACGGCGCCGACAGAAGCGAAAACAGACCGGTGACGCCGATCAGCGGACCGGGTTCGGGATGGTAGCCGGCGGCGCGCAGCACGGCGAGACCCGACAGGTTCTGCGAGGCCATGGTGACAAGGTAGAGCGGCAGTGCCAGACCTATCATCGCCTTGACGGTGAAATCAGGCGCGATCAGCGTCAGTGTGGACAGCTCTGGGGTGGGCAGGCCGCCGACACGGCCAGTGAGAAAAGCACCTAGTCCGCCGCCGATCAGCACCGCCAGAACCGACAGCGCCGGGTTGAACAGGCGGATGATGAAAAAGGCCGCGATCAACGGCAGGATCAGCCACGGATCCACCGGAATAGTCTTGACCGCGTTGAGGGCGAAGGTGACGACGATGCCGGCCAACATTCCGGAAGCGACCGAGGGCGGTATCCTGGAGATCAGCTGCGTCAACGGCCGGAACAGGCCGGTGGCGATCAACAGGATGCCGGCGACGATGAAGGCGGCGACGGCCTCGCCGATCGAAAAGCCGCTCGATGCCGCCATTAGCGCCAGGCCTGGCGTCGACCAGGCGGTGATCACAGGCATTTTCGTGCGCCACGACAGCCACAGGCTTTCGATCGCCATGGCGAGGCAAATGGTCGTCACCCAGCTCGCCGTCTGAACCTGCGTCGCGCCGACCGCCTTGGCGGCGGCAATGACGATGGCCAGTGTGCCGCCGAAGCCGACGATTGCCGCGACCAAGGCGGAGACCGGGATGGAAAGGCGCATCGTCATTTGCCTCGTCCGGCTATGTCACCCACCGCCCGGACCAGCATGTCGAGGTCCTGCGGCCGCGACAGGCGGTGGTCGCCGTCGGGAATGAGCGACAGCGTGACATCGTCGGCCGGCAGCAGCCCGACCAGTTTCAGCGCATGGCTCGACGGTACGTCGGGATCGGCAAGGCCCTGCAAGATATGGACCGGGCAATGCGTGTCGATCGGCCCGGTCATGACCCGGTTGTCGCGCCCGTCCTCGATCAGAGCCCTGGTGTAGATGTAGGGCTCGGTGGAGTAGTCGGACGGCTCGGCGAAGAAACCTTTTTCGGCGAGGTCGCGTTTTTGGACCTCGGTCAGCACCGGCTCGACCAGCTCACTGGTAAAATCCGGCGCCGGCGCCAAAAGCACCAAGCCGACGATATTTGTGTCCCCGGCCTTGCGCAGTTCCTGCACCATGCGCAGCGCGATCCAGGCGCCCATCGACGAGCCGACCAGGATCTGATTGCTTTTGGTGAAATGCCGAAATACGGCAAGGCTTTGCGACAGCCATTTCGAAATCGTGCCGTCGGCAAAGGCGCCGCCGGATTCGCCATGGCCCGAATAATCGTGGCGCAAAAACGCACGGCCTTCCCTCGCCGCCCAGCCGGCCAGCGTCTCGGCTTTCGTGCCCAGCATGTCGGACTTGTAGCCGCCGAGCCAGACAATGCCGGGTGTGGCGCCGGATGTATGGCGGACCGCGATGCGCGATCCATCGACGTCCAGAAAAGTGGGGGCGGTGGCGGTCATGGGTTATCGATCGGTCCTGGTTGACTGACCCGGCGTCTGGGCTCCGGTCTTTTGGCACAGCCACAGGTGAGGCGGAAAGTGCTCGCGATGCTTCTTTGCTTGGTACAGGCTCTTGATCAGGTGATTTCCTGAGAACGCTGTGCTATTGACTCCGCCCGCGCGCTTCCCACATTGGCGCGTTCACAATACAGATTTGTACGAACCCTGAACGAAACGGCCAAGGAGACCACGACCATTCGCAGACCTTTCAAAGCAGCGGCGCCCACCAAGGATGGCCCGCGCTCCAACCGTGACATCCGGGTTCCCCGGGTCCAGCTTATCGACGCCGAAGGCCAGAACCGTGGCGACGTTTCCATCAACGACGCATTGCTGCTCGCCGAAGAGGCAGGGCTCGATCTCGTCGAAATATCGCCCAACGCACAGCCGCCCGTCGTCAAGATTCTCGATCTCGGCAAATTGAAATACGCCAACCAGAAGAAGGCGGCCGAGGCGCGCAAGAATCAGAAGGTCATCGAGATCAAGGAGATCAAGATGCGCCCGAACATCGACAGCCATGACTACGAGACCAAGATGAAGGCGGTGCGCCGCTTCTTCGAGGAAGGCGACAAGGTCAAGCTGACGCTGCGCTTCCGTGGCCGCGAGATGGCGCATATGGAACTCGGCATGCAGCTTCTGAACAAGGTGCGCGAGGAAGTCGCTGCTATCGCCAAGGTCGAGGCGGAACCGAAGCTTGAAGGCCGCCAGATGATGATGGTGCTGGCGCCACGCTAAGCAGGCTCCGCTCGCTTCGCCGGACGTCGTCTGCTCAGGTTTCTTTGGTTGTCGCAGGTCCTCATCGCACCGTGCGACACTTTGCGGAACCCGGCTCAGATCACGTTAAGGTTAGGCGTGGCCGTCGCGCTCCAAATTCGCCTGAATTGTGCTACAGGCGTCCCGACGATCGGCGGGACGCCTGTTTCTTGGCCACAGCCGCGATCGCCGGCTTTGTTTTTATGCCTGTCGTTCTCCCAAAAGCCAGGTCATTTTGGGCGGCAGGCGATAGGCTCCTCGACGATCGGATACCTCCCTTGGACAATGAACCGAAATACGGGCTGGGCAACTACCAGCAGATGCGCAGGCTGGTGCTTGCCGTGCTGGTGGTGGTGCTGTTTCTTGCGCTGCTGTTTGGTCAGTCGACCTTCCCGCCCGACACGCCGGTGCATGAATCGATCGAAATGTTCGGCGTGCTGCTGATTTTCCTCGGCATTGTCGGGCGCCTTTGGGCGACGCTCTATATAGGCGGGCGCAAATCTTCCGAGGTGGTGACCGGCGGGCCCTACTCGATCACCCGCAATCCACTCTATGTGTTCTCGACCGTGGCTGCGGCCGGCGTCGGCGCGCAGATCGGCTCGTTCTCCGGCGTCATCCTGTTCGCGGTTCTGTGCGCGGGTGTCTTCCACATCGTCATCCTGCGCGAGGAGAAATTCCTCAAGGAAGCACTTGGAGCGCCCTACCAGGCCTATCTGGAAAAGGTGCCACGCTTCTTCCCGAACCTTTCCCTCTATCAGGAGGGCGATACCGGCAGCTTCAAGCCGCGCCTGCTGCTGACCACGCTGCTCGATGGGCTGGTGTTTCTGATTGCCTTGCCAGCCTTCGAACTGATCGACGGCGCCCAGCAGTCGGGCATGCTGCCGGTGTGGTTCACTCTTCCCTGATTTCTAGGGCATTTCGGTCTCAATCGTGGTCGGCAAGCAGAATTGTCACGACCCGGGACTACTATCGCCGAAGCTGACGCTGCCCCTCATTGCCCTGCCGGGCATTTCTCCCCGTATAGTGACGGGGAGAAAGAGCAGTTGTGGCGTCGCGCTTATTCCGCAGCGTAGAAGATTAGCGAAAACATCGGCGAGGGCGCCCCCTCTCCCCGTCACTATACGGGAGAGGACGCCGGCAGGCAGGTGAGGGGCAGCGCCAGCGCTCGGAAGGGATCCAAACTGAAGCGATAGCTTTGGCGAGTGAATGTGTCGGGTGTTGCGCACGGGCCTTCTTTGACGTATAGGACCGCCGTTCAAGAAAACCGCCCGGCAGGGCATGCCGTGGCGGTTTCATTTGCTTTTCGGGCTTTGGTCGGCCCGGAGCGAACAAGAAGCGCGATAGTGCGCCAACAATACGGAGTAGCAAAATGCCCAAGATGAAGACCAAATCGGCCGCCAAAAAGCGGTTCAAGATCACAGGTACGGGTAAAGTCCTGTCGGCTGCGGCCGGCAAGCGTCACGGCATGATCAAGCGTTCCAACAAGTTCATTCGAAATGCCCGCGGCACGATGGTTCTGGCTGAACCGGATGGCAAGAAGGTCATCAAGAATTTTCTGCCGAACGGCCTCTAAGGCATTCGGTCTGGACACGCATTTGTTTGACGCAATTCCGAACGGAAAACCGCAACACACTTTTCCTGGAATTGCTTTTAAGGAGATCATGACATGGCACGCGTAAAGAGAGGCGTCACCTCGCACGCCAAGCACAAGAAGGTCCTGAAAGCCGCCAAGGGTTTCTACGGCCGCCGCAAGAACACCATCCGCATTGCCAAGCAGGCGGTGGAAAAGTCGCTGCAGTACGCCTACCGCGACCGCAAGAACCGCAAGCGCTCGTTCCGCGCGCTGTGGATCCAGCGCATCAACGCGGCGACCCATGAGCACGGCCTGACCTATGGCCGCTTCATCGACGGTCTCAACAAGGCCGGCATCGAGATCGATCGCAAGATCCTGTCGGACATGGCCATCCACGAGCCGCAGGCGTTCGCGGCCCTGGTCGCCAAGGCCAAGGTCGCGCTCGAATATCTGAAGAACACCACGCCGAACGCTTTTGAAAGCGCTGTCGCTTAAGATCAGCGCTTCCCAAGCACTTTCGACACTTGGTTTGGGGAACCCGCGCTGGCACGGCTGGCGCGGGTTTTTCTTTGGATCGCGACGTAAGTCAGTATTTACTTATCTTTCAATTGGTAATCCCGATGAACACCACACTGAACGATCGCACTATCGACGCTCTCGAAGGCACGTTGATGGCCGACATTGCGGCCTCAGCAGACGAGCAAGCAATTGAAGCCGTCCGTGTCGCGGCGTTGGGCAAGAAGGGCTCGGTCTCGGAATTGTTGAAGTCATTGGGCGGAATGTCGCAGGAGCAGCGGCAAATTTTCGGACCTGAGATCAATGGCCTGAAAAACCGTATCACCGAGGCGCTGACCGCACGCAAGGCCGAGTTGAAGGATGCGGCGATCGCCGCCCGCCTCGCCGCCGAAAAGGTCGACGTGACGCTGCCGGTGCGGCAGTCGCCGGCCGAGCGCGGCCGCATCCATCCGATCAGCCAGGTCATCGACGAGATCGCGGCGATCTTCGGCGATCTCGGCTTCGCCATCGCCGAAGGTCCCGATATCGAGACCGACTACTACAATTTCACCGCGCTGAATTTCCCCGAAGGCCATCCGGCGCGCGAGATGCACGACACCTTCTTCTTCCAGCCGGACGAGAAGGGCGAGCGCAAGCTTTTGCGCACGCACACCTCGCCCGTGCAGATCCGCACCATGGAGCGGCAGAAGCCGCCGATCCGCATCGTCATTCCGGGCAAGACCTATCGCCAGGATTCCGATGCCACCCACTCGCCGATGTTCCATCAGGTCGAGGGGCTGGTGATCGACAGATCAGCCAACGTCGCCAACATGAAGTGGGTGCTGGAGGAGTTCTGCAAGGCCTTCTTCGAGGTACCGAGCGTGAAGATGCGTTTCCGGCCGTCCTTCTTCCCGTTCACCGAACCAAGCCTCGAGGTCGACATCCAGTGCGACCGCTCGCGGCCCGGCGAAGTGCGCTTCGGCGAAGGCTCCGACTGGATGGAGATCCTGGGCTGCGGCATGGTGCACCCCAACGTGCTGCGCGCCGGCGGGCTCGATCCGGACGAGTATCAGGGCTTTGCCTGGGGCATGGGCATCGACCGCATCGCCATGCTGAAATACGGCATGCCGGACCTGCGCGCCTTCTTCGACGCCGATGTGCGCTGGCTATCGCATTATGGCTTCCGGCCGCTCGACATGCCGACGCTGTTCGGGGGCCTGAGCCCGTGACGAGCCAAGAAATCCCTGCTGCCAAAGCTTACGGAACAGTACAATGAAATTCACCCTCTCCTGGCTCAAGGATCACCTCGAGACCGACGCCTCGCTCAATGAGATCGTCGAGCGGCTGACGTCGATCGGCCTCGAAGTCGAGCATGTCGACGACAAATCCAGCCTGAAGCCATTCGTCATCGCCAGGGTGTTGAGCGCGGTGCAGCATCCCGACGCCGACCGGCTGCGGGTGCTGACCGTCGATACGGGCGACGGCAAGGCCCCTGTCCAAGTGGTCTGTGGCGCGCCCAATGCGCGCGCGGGCCTGATCGGCGCCTTCGCCGCGCCCGGCACCTATGTGCCCGGCATCGACGTGACGCTGACCGTCGGCAAGATCAGAGGCGTCGAAAGCCATGGCATGATGTGTTCCGAACGCGAGCTGGAACTGTCCGACGAGCACAACGGCATCATCGACCTGCCCGGGGATGCGCCGGTCGGCACCAGCTTCGCCGCCTATGCGCATCTCGACGATCCGGTCATCGAGATCAATCTGACGCCGAACCGGCCGGACGCCACCAGCGTCTACGGAATCGCGCGCGATCTCGCCGCGAGCGGGCTCGGACGGCTCGTGGGTGGCGCGATCATGCCGCATGTCGGCGAGGGCCTGTGCCCGGTGAAGGTGACGATCGAGGCGCCGGAACTCTGCCCCGGCTTCGCACTGACGATGGTGAGGGGCGTCAAGAACGGCCCGTCGCCGAAATGGCTGCAGCAGCGCCTGATCGCCATTGGCCTCCGACCGATCAGCGCGCTGGTCGATATCACCAACTATGTCACTTTCGACCGCGGCCGGCCGCTGCATGTGTTCGACGCGGCGAAGGTGGCTGGCAATCTCGTCGTGCGCCGGGCGAAGGACGGCGAAAAGGTGCTGGCGCTGGACGGCCGCGAATACACGCTGACGCCGGAGATGTGCGTGATCGCCGACGACAATGGCGTCGAATCGATCGCCGGCATCATGGGCGGCGAGCATTCCGGCTGCGACGAGAACACCACCGACGTGCTGATCGAGTCCGCGCTCTGGGACCCGATCGCCACCGCCCGCACCGGCCGCACGCTCGGCATCATCTCCGACGCCCGCTACCGCTTCGAGCGCGGCGTCGATCCCGAATTCATGGTGCCTGGCATCGAGCTGGCGACCAGGCTGGTGCTCGATTTCTGTGGCGGCACGCCGACGGAAATGGAAGTGGCCGGCTATGCCGGGCACAAGCCGAAGATCCTGTCGTTCCCGCTGTCGGAAGTGAAGCGCCTGACGGGCATCGAGGTGCCGAAGGCGGAAAGCCTCGACATCCTGACCCGCCTTGGTTTCCAGCCGCAGGGCTCGGGCGACGTCGTCAAGGTCAAGGTGCCGTCATGGCGGCCGGATGTCGACGGCAAGGCCGACCTTGTCGAGGAAGTGATGCGCATCCACGGTGTCGACAACATCGCGCCGCAGCCGCTCGGCGCGCATGACGCGGTCAACGCAAAGATCCTGACCATGCTGCAGGTTCGCACCCGCACCGCCAAGCGGGCGCTTGCCGTGCGCGGCATGATGGAGGCCGTCACCTGGTCGTTCATTCCGGCCAAGCATGCCGAGCTGTTCGGCGGCGGCCAGACGGCGCTGAAACTCGCCAACCCGATCGCCGCCGACATGTCCGACATGCGGCCATCGCTGCTGCCGGGGCTGATTACGGCCGCACAGCGCAATGCCGACAGGGGTATTGGCGACGTCGCGTTGTTCGAGGTGTCGGGCACCTATAAGGGCGACGGCGCCGAACAGCAGCGGCGCGTGGCCGCCGGCGTGCGGCGCGGCACCGCCAAGCTCGACGGCTCGGGCCGCAACTGGGCCGGCAATTCCGGCCCGGTCGGCGTGTTCGACGCCAAGGCCGATGCGATCGCGGCACTCGAAGCCTGCGGTGCGCCGATCGAGCGGCTGCAGATCGAGCCCGGCGGTCCGGCCTGGTACCATCCCGGCCGCTCCGGCACGATCAAGCTCGGACCGAAGACCGTGCTCGGCACGTTCGGCGAGTTCCATCCCAAGACGATGGAAGGTCTGGATGTCTCCGGGCCGCTCTGCGGCTTCGAAGTGTTCGTCGACGCCGTTCCCGAGCCCAAGGCCAAGCCGACGAAGACCAAGCCGAAGCTCGAGCTTTCCGCCTTCCAGACGGTGAAGCGCGACTTCGCCTTCGTCGTCGACAGAGGAGTAGAGGCCGGCACGCTGGTGCGCGCGGCACTCGCCGCCGACAAGAAGCTGATCTCAGGTGTCTCGGTATTCGACATCTTCGAGGGCGCGTCGCTCGGCGAGGGCAAGAAGTCGATTGCCATCGAGGTGTCGATCCAGCCGGTCGAAAAGACGCTGACCGACGAGGATTTCGAGACGCTGGCCAAGCGCATCGTCGAGAATGTCGGCAAGCAGACGGGCGGCGTGCTGCGGGGGTGAGACTTGCGGGCAGATGGCGAATCGCCCTCCAAAGGGCGATGGACCATCTGCGCTATTCCGGGCTGCCGTTCGAGAAACAACGCACGGCTTTTTTCGCCATCATAGCGGCTGATCCGCTGCTGGCCAAAACGCTGGCGCAGTGTGCACGCTTGTGCTGCCGGACTGGCTGGTGGTTTCTGGGGCGCTTTACAACAGCGTCTGGAACCATCTGACCGGCATGCCGTCCGGCTACGGGATAAGGGATGTCGACCTGTTCTATTTCGAAGACAGCGACCTGTCCTACGAAGCCGAGGACGCGGTCATTCGCCGAGCGGCACGGCATTTCGAAGGGCTGGCGCTGCCGGTGGAGGTGCGCAATCAGGCGCGGGTGCATCTGTGGTATCCGCAGAAATTCGGCCAGCTTTGCCCGCGCTACACGAGCTCAAGTGAATCGGTCAGCTACTTCGCCTCGAAGACGCATGCGGTGGGTGTGCGCTTTGATGCGGACGGGCAACTCGATCTCGTGGCGCCATTCGGTCTCGACGACATCTTCTCGTTCCGCATCACACCGAACAAGGTGATGGACAACCAGCGAACGCATGAGGCTAAGGGCAAACGGGCGCGGGAGATGTGGCCGGAGATTGAGGTGGTGCCGTGGTGACCACCCTTCCCCCTTGTAGGCCCCTTGTGGGGACGGTGAAGGGCGGGCTGGAAGAAACGCACACTGCTATTCGTTTATGTCCCATGCAGTTTTCAATCACCAACAGCGCGACCCGATATGGCTGGACAACGATCATCCTCCACTGGCTGATCGGGATCATCTTCATCGGCCAGTTCGTGCTCGGCTTCGTGATGGTGAGGACCCAGAGCCAGCGAACGGCCTTCGAACTCATCCAGTTGCACAAATCCCTGGGCTTCCTGCTGCTGGGCCTCGTCATCCTGCGCATCGGCTGGCGGCTCGGCAATGCGGCACCGCCCTTGCCGCCTTCGGTCGGCGCCCTGGAGCGGCGCACGGCGCCGCTCGCGCATTTCGCGCTCTATGCCTTCCAGATCGCCTTGCCCCTGTCGGGCTGGGCGCTGGTTTCGGTCTCGACGCTGGAAATCCCGACCATGCCGTTCAACCTGTTCGTGATGCCCGATCTGCCTTTGGCGGAGTCCGACGCTGCGGAGAGCTTCTGGGCGGCAACGCACTGGTATCTCGCTTATGCCGGCATCGCGCTGGTGGCACTGCATGTCGCCGCCGCCCTGCGCCACCACTTCCTGCTGCGCGACAGTGTGCTCACGCGCATGATCACACCTTCGTCAGGCAGGGAATAGTACGGGCGGTTCGCGCGTTTGTGGGGTGAGGACGCGAAACGCGTAACCTCCAGGAAAGGAACAATCCCATGCATGCGCGCATCCTTGGATTCGCGGCTTTTGCCGCATGCCTAGCCGTGCCCGCCACTGCCGCGGTGGCGCTGAGCGACGCCGCGGGCAGCTACACGATCGTTCCGGCAGGCTCCAGCATCCGCTTCACCATAGGCAAGGCCGGTGGCGGCGGCTTCGATGGCGCCTTCGCCCGCTTCAAAGGCACGATCCGCATCGACAATGGTGACGTCGGGCGCTCGAAAGTCGACCTCATCATCTATCCGGAAAGCGTCGGCACCGGCCAGGGCCGCATCGATGCCTTCCTGCGCTCCGACGCGGTGTTCGATGCGGCCAACAGCCCGGAGATCCAGTTCCACTCGACCAGCGTGACCCGCACCGGCGACACATCAGCCCTTGTCACAGGCAGGCTGACGGCGCGCGGCAAGACGTTTCCGGAAAAGTTCACCGCCGAACTCGATGGGTTGAAGGCCGGTACGATAAAATTCCATGTCACCGGCAAGGTGCTGAGGTCGCGCTACGGCATGGATGTCGGCACGCCGCTCTACTCCAACGTCGTCGATTTCAACATGACGCTGACGGGCAAGAGAGGCTAGTTCCAAGCCCGCCTGCTTGGGTTCATCATCCTAGGGCGAAGCAAGGAGCGAAGCGACGCGGCGCAGACCCGAGGATGACGAAGGCGCTTTGTGACCCGCGTCTGCGATTGGCTTTTCTCCGGAATTGGGGCACACCTCCGTCGATGTAACCGATAGGGAGAAGCGCGATGTTCCGATGGGGTGTGTTGTCGACGGCCAAGATCGGCCGCGAGCAGTTGTTGCCGGCAATCGTCGAGGCGGAGAATGGCGTGTTGTCGGCGATTGCGAGCCGCGACCTGTCAAGGGCCAAGGCATTGGGCGAGCGTTTCGGCGCGCGGCATGCGTTTGGCTCTTATGAGGAACTGCTCGCCTCCAATGAGGTCGACGGCGTCTACATCCCGCTGCCGACATCGCAGCATGTCGAATGGACGGCCAAGGCCATCGAAGCCGGCAAGCATGTGCTGGTCGAAAAGCCGCTGGCACTCGACGCCAAGGACATCCTGCCGCTGATCAAGCTGCGCGACCAGAAGAAGGTGCTGGTCTGCGAGGCCTTCATGGTCATCTACCATCCGCAGTGGATCAAGGTTCGCGATCTCATCGCCGGCGGTGCCATCGGCCGGCTGCGCCACGTGCAGGGCGCGTTTTCCTATTACAATGTCGACCCCAACAACATGCGCAACCAGCTCGATCTCGGCGGCGGCGCGCTGCCCGATATCGGCGTCTATCCGACGGTGTCGACGCGCTTCTCAACCGGCAAGGAGCCGCTGCGCGTGCAGGCGACGATCGAACGCGACAAAAAATTCGGCACCGACATCTATTCCTCGATCCGTGCCGATTTCGGTGACTTCGAACTGTCCTTCTATCTGTCGACGCAGATGGCTGCGCGCCAGGTGATGGTATTTCACGGCGAGAAAGGCTTCATCGAAGTGTTTTCCCCGTTCAACGCCGGGCTCTACGACCATCACCGCGTCGAGCTGCACAACCAGAACCACACCGAGGCACAGGTGTTCCGCTTCCCCGGCACGCAGCAGTACAGGCTGGAGGTCGAGACCTTCGCGCGCGCAGCGCTTGGCGGCAAGGAGCGTGTCTTCACGCTGGAGGAATCGGTGCTCAACCAGAAGGTCATCGACGCCATCTTCCGCGCCGGCGGCAAGGATGGCTGGGAGACCGTCTGACTCTTTGTTCGACGCAATTCCGGACGGAAAACCGCTTATACTTTTCCTGGAATTGCGTTAGCCGGCTAATTCTGGAGGGAAAATGGCTGACGACGCGGACGTGATCATTGTCGGCGCCGGCCTTGCCGGGCTGGTTGCCGCCGCCGAGCTTGCCGAGGCCGGCAAGAAAGTCATCATCGTCGACCAGGAGCCGGAGCAGTCGCTGGGCGGGCAGGCATTCTGGTCTTTCGGCGGGCTTTTCCTGGTCGACTCGCCCGAACAGCGGCGCATGCGCATCCGTGATTCCCATGACCTCGCGCTCGAGGACTGGATGGGCACCGCCGCTTTCGACCGGCCGGAAGATTTCTGGCCGCGCAAATGGGCCGAGGCGTATATCGGCTTCGCTGCTGGTGAAAAGCGCTCCTGGCTGATTGAGCGCGGTCTGAAGTTTTTTCCCGTGGTTGGCTGGGCCGAACGCGGCGGCGGCAATGCCATCGGCCACGGCAATTCCGTGCCGCGCTTTCACATCACCTGGGGCACCGGCCCCGGCGTGCTCGAACCGTTCGTACAGCGCGTGCGCGAGGCGCAGAAGCGTGGATTGATCAGCCTCAAGTTCCGTCACCGGGTCAACGAACTGACCCGCACCGGCGCGGTTGTCGACGGCGTGCGCGGCGACATCCTCGAGCCGAGCACCGTCGAGCGCGGCCACAAGAGTTCGCGCGAAATATCAGGCGATTTCGAGCTTCACGCGCAAGCGGTGATCGTCGCTTCCGGCGGCATCGGCGGTAACCATCAGCTGGTGCGGGAAAACTGGCCGCAGCGGCTGGGCTCGGCGCCGAAGCGCATGATCACCGGCGTGCCCGACCATGTCGATGGCCGCATGCTGGCGATCACGGAACAGGCGGGCGGCTCGATCATCAACGGCGACCGCATGTGGCACTATGTCGAGGGCATCAGGAATTGGGCGCCGATCTGGACCGATCATGCGATCCGCATCCTGCCCGGCCCGTCCTCGCTGTGGCTCGATGCGCGCGGCAAGCGCCTGCCGGTGCCGCTCTATCCCGGCTTCGATACGCTGGGCACGCTCAGCCACATCATGAGCACCGGCTTCGACTATTCCTGGTTCATACTGACCAGGAAGATCATCCAGAAGGAGTTCGCGCTGTCGGGTTCCGAACAGAACCCGGACCTGACCGGAAAAAGTTGGCGCCAGGTGCTTGGCCGCGCGACCTCAGGCATTCCGGGGCCGGTGAAAGCCTTCATGGAGAAGGGCGAGGATTTCATCGTCGAAGCCGACCTTTCGAAACTGGTGGCGCGCATGAATGTGCTGGCCGGCGGCGAGCCGCTGCTGGACGCCGCGCAAGTCGAGCGCGAGATCCGTGCCCGCGACCGGCAACTCGACAACCCGTTCTCCAAGGATATGCAGGTCACCGCGCTGCGCGCCGCCCGCGCCTATCTCGGCGACCGGCTGATCCGCACGGCCAAGCCGCACAAGATGCTCGACCCTGCGAATGGCCCGCTGATCGCGGTGCGTCTCAATATCCTGACCCGTAAGACGCTTGGCGGCCTGCAGACCGATCTCGACAGCCGGGTGCTTGGCGCCGACGGCCAGCCAGTTGCGGGACTTTATGCCGTGGGCGAGGCCGCCGGCTTCGGCGGCGGCGGCATGCATGGCTATGCGGCGCTCGAAGGCACATTTCTCGGCGGCTGCATCTTTTCCGGCCGCAGTGCTGGCCGGGCGGCGGGACGTTCGGTGGCATAGGGCGGGGCGATGGCGGCCTGGCGCATATGTCCTGCCGGACAATGCCTCGGCGGACGAAAATCGCTCACCAGGGCCAGGCACCCTCCCCGAGGGCAGCTGCCGCGTCGACAATGCGGGTGAAGCTGGCGCGGGCGCGCCCCACCGTGTGCCGGGCTCTGAGATAGCCGTGTACCAGACCCTTTTCCTCGATCCAGACGGCCCGTCCGCCTGCTGCGATGACCCGGTCGCGATAGGCCTCGCCGTCCGACGACAGCGGGTCGCACTCAGCGGTAATCAGCACCGTCGGCGGCAGGTTGGCGAAGTCGGCGTCTGCCAGCGGCGACAGCGTTATGTCGCCGGTCTGGTCCCCGCCGCCGGTGCGGATATGCTTGTAGAATTCGAGATCGCGCATGGTCAGCATCGGCGCTTCTGCGTGCGTGACATAGGAACCGTGCGAGCGGTCGCCGCCGAGCCCGGGATAGATCAGCACCTGGCCGACCGGCCTTTTCGCGTGGCCGCGCGTGGCATGGCTGACCGCGGCACAGAGATTGCCACCGGCGCTGTCGCCGCAAAGCAGGATAGGACTGACATAGGTGGCGGCAGCCCATTCGAAGGCACTCATGGCGTCGTCGAAGGCAGCCGGATGCAGGTGCTCCGGCGCCAGCCGGTAATCGACGGAGACAACCTCGTAGCCGGTGCGGGCGCAAAGCTCGGCGCAGACATCGTCATGGCTGTCCAGCCCGCCGAGGATGAAGCCGCCGCCATGGATGTAGAGCACCGTCGCTGTCTTCTGCGGGGCTCCATTGCGATAGATGCGGATCGAGATATTGTGCTCGGGCGTTGTAATGGCCAATGTTTCGGCCGTGACGCCCTCTGGATAGCCGGCAAAGAATTCCCGGCACATGCGATCATAGATCTCGCGCTGCTGCGCGATAGTGTAGTCGATCGTATCGGGCGGGTAGTAGGAATTGGTCCGCTCGATGAAGGCCCAGGTCTCGGCGTCGATGAGGGCTTTGTAATCGGTCATGTCAGCTCAACCGACTTCGAAGGTCGAGCCCAGACACCCGCCTCTGTCCTGCCGGACATCTCCCCCAGGGGGGAGATCAGATGACGCGACGGCTTTTGCCAGTTTTCTACGTTGCCGAAAGAGTGCTGAACCCGAAGCTGCCAATCTCCCCTCTTGAGGGGGAGATGCCCGGTAGGGCAGAGGGGGGGTGCGACCGGGCGCCATTTCAACTACCTCCCCTTCCACACCGGCTCCCGCTTCTCGGCAAATGCGCGGAAACCTTCCATATTGTCTTCCGAACCGTAAAGCGCGTCGACTGTCGCCAATTGCCGGCGCGTCACTTTGTTCATCGCGTCCTGGAAGGTCAGGGCTTCCGCCACCCGTGCCGTTTCCTTGATCGCGGCGAAGACCAGCGGCGGGCCGCTGGCCAGCAGCCGCGCGATCTCCCAGACGCGATCCTCGAGCTTCTCCTTGGGCAGCACCTCGTTGACCAGACCCCAGCGATGCGCCTCGGCGACATCCATCCAGCGACCGGTGAGCAGCAGGTCCATGGCGACATGATAGGGGATGCGCTTCGGCAGCTTGATCGTCGCCGCGTCGGCCAGCGTGCCGGCACGGATCTCGGGCAGCGCGAAAGACGAATAGTCGGAGGCATAGATGAGGTCGCAGGACAGCGCCAGTTCGAAGCCGCCGCCCACCGCCATGCCGTTGACGCAGGCGATGACCGGCTTGTTGAGGTCGCGCAATTCCTGCAAGCCGGCAAAGCCGCCGACGCCATAATCGCCGTCGACCGCATCGCCGCCGGCAGCCGCCTTCAGATCCCAGCCGGCGCAAAAGAACTTGTCGCCGGCTGTCTTGACGATGGCGACGCGCAAGCTGGGATCGTCGCGGAACGCCTTGAAGGTCTCGCCCATCAGCCGCGAGGTTTTCAGGTCGATGGCGTTGGCCTTGGGCCGGTCAAGCGTGACCTCGAGGATCGAGCCTTCGCGGCGGGTCGAAATGACGTCAGACATTCCTGCTTTCTCCCAGTACCAGCAGCGCGTCGGCGATCCAGGTGCCCTTGCCTTCGACGCAGACGATCAGCGGGTTGATATCGAGTTCCTCGATCTCGCCGGCATTCTTCTGCACGAAGTCGGCGATACCCGCGATGGCATCGATGGCAGCCACGACATCGGCTTTCGGCCGGCCGCGATAGCCTTCGAGCAGCGGGAACAGTTTGAGGCCGCGCAACGCCGCCTCGATGTCGTCGCGGGTCGCGGGCAGCATCAGCGTGACGCTGTCACGCAACAGTTCGACCAGCACGCCGCCGGTGCCCAGCGTCATCACCGCGCCGAACATCGGATCACGGGTGAAGCCGACGATCAGTTCGGCGACGCCGTCGCGCACCATGCGTTCGACATAGAGGCCGGTGCCGAGCGGCAGCAGGTCGTGCGCCGCCGTGCTGACGGATTCGGCGTCCCTGAGGTTGAGGCGGACCGCACCCACTTCAGATTTGTGGGTGACGCCAAGCGCCTTCAGCGCCACGGGGAAGCCGAGCGCCATGGAGGAAATCACCGCCTCGACGGCATTGCCGGCGCGTTCGCCCTTGGGCACTGGAAGCCCGGCCCTGATCAGCCTCGCCTTCGCCTCGGCCTCGTCCGGCGTAACATGCTCGCCCTCGGAGGCGCCCGCCGCCGATGTGTCGACCGGCTGCGCCTGCGGCTCCCGCCATGCCCAGCCAATGAAGGCCGCCGCCTGAGCGGCATCCATGGCTTCGGAAATACCGAACAACGGCACCATGCCGCGCGCCATCAGCTCGGCGGTGTATTCCTCCGGCAGATTTTCCGGCAGCGAGGAAACGATCGCGCCATGCGCCTTGTTGGTCTTCAGCGCCGATTCGAAGGCGCGCAGCGTCGCCCACCAGTCCGTAACCGAGCAGCGGTCGGGGCGCGGGAAGTCCAGCACCAGCATGTTCAAGTCGAAACCGCCCGACACCATGGCGGTGAAGGTGGCGGTCATCGCCGGCTCGTTATTCCAGATGAAGGTGTGATAATCCAACGGATTGGCGACCGCGACCAACGGCCCGAGCGTCGATTTCACATGGGCCCGATGCTGCTCCGTCAGAACCGGAAAGTTGACCCAGCGCCCTTCGGCGCTGTCGGCCATGACCGACGCCTCGCCGCCCGAGCAGCTCATCGACGACAGACGATAACCGGGCAGCGGCCCGGTGATGTGCAGCAGCTTCAGCGCCTCGATGAAGGCGGGGATGGAATCGACGCGGGCGATGCCGAGGCGCTTCAGGAAGGCGCCGGATGCCGCATCCGAGCCGGCCAGCGACGCGGTGTGCGACACGGTTGCCTGCCGCGCCTGTTCGGAGCGGCCGACCTTCATGGCGATGATCGGTTTTTTCAATTCCCGCGCCCGGGCGGCCAGCTTCTCGAAGCCGGCTACCGAATCGAAAGCCTCGATGTGCAGGCCGAGCGAGGTGACGCGCTCGTCCTCGATCAGGCCGAGCGCCATTTCCGAAAGGCCTGTCTGCGCCTGGTTGCCGGCTGTCATCAGGAAAGCGATCGGCAGGCCGCGCTTCTGCATCGTCATGTTGATGGCGATGTTGGATGACTGGGTGATGATGGCGACGCCCTTGCCACCCTCGGCCAGCCTGATGCCGCCATGCTGGTCGGGCCACAGCAGTGCGCCGTCGGCATAATTAATCAGGCCATAGCAATTCGGGCCGATGATCGGCATGTGGCCTGCTGCGGCGACCAGTTCGGCCTGCAGCCGCTCGCCGTCCTCGTCATAGGCCTCGGTTTCGAGGAAGCCGGCGGCAAAGCAGACGGCGCCGCCAGCGCCGCGCTCGGCCAGTGCCTTGACCACCTCGATGGTCAGGTGCCGGTTGACGCCGACAAAGGCGGCGTCCGGCGCGCCGGGCAGGTCCGCCACCGAACGATATGCCTTGCGTCCGGCAACCTCGTCCTTGGTCGGGTGCACCGGCCAGATTTCGCCGGCAAAACCCATCTTGATCGATTGCGCCACGACGGCGGCGGCCTGCACGCCGCCGAACACGGCGATCGATCTTGGGCGCAGGAGACGTTCGAGTTTATGCATGGTCATCTTTTCGTTTGAGCGCGATCCCAGGACAAACGATCTCGTTTGTCAGCCAAAACCGAATCTCGGCTTTGGACGATCATGCTCTAAGCGCCGAACGGACGCAGCAGCGCCCGCGAAATAATATGTCGCTGAATCTCCGACGTGCCTTCCCAGATGCGCTCGACGCGGGCATCGCGCCAGATGCGTTCCAGCGGCAAATCGTCCATCAGCCCCATGCCACCATGGATCTGGATCGCCTCGTCGGCAACATAGGCCAGCATTTCAGTGGCTTTCAGTTTGGCCATGGCCATGTCCTGATCGGTGACAGTGCCCTGATCGTACTTCCAGCCAGCCTCGAACACCATAAGGTCGGCGGCCTTCAGTTCGGTCGCCATGTCGGCGAGCTTGAACGACACGCCCTGGAACTTGCCGATCTGCTGACCGAACTGCTGGCGCTGCGCGGCGTACTCGACCGCGTGGCCAAGCGCCCGCTCGGCACGGCCGAGACAGGTGGCGCCGACCTGCAAACGCGTGGCGCCCAGCCAGGAATTAGCAACGTCGAAGCCTTTATGCACCTCTCCCAGCACCTGGCTCGCCGGCAGCCGGCAATCGTCGAATTCGAGAATGGCGTTGGTGTAGCCGCGATGCGAGACGTTGCGGTAGCCGTCGCGCACCGTGAAACCCTTGGTGCCCTTGTCGACGAAGAATGCGGTGATCTTCTTGCGCTTGCCGCGCGGCGAGTCCTCTTCACCCGAGGCCATGAAGACGATGGCGAAATCGGCAAGATCGGCGTGGCTGATAAAATGCTTAGTGCCGTTCAGCACCCAGTCGTCGCCATCCTGCACCGCAGTCGCCTTCATCCCGCGCAAATCCGAGCCGGCGCCGGGCTCGGTCATCGCCAGACAGTCCCATTTCTCGCCACGGATGCAAGGGAAGAGATATTTTTCGCGCTGTTCGGGCGTGCCGGCGAGCAGGATGTTGGAGGGGCGCGCCACGCAGGTCCAGTGCAGCGCATAGTTGGCACGGCCGAGCTCTTTCTCGTAGAGCAGCCAGGTCACCGTATCCAAGCCCGCGCCGCCGACATCGGCCGGCATGTTGGCGGCATAGAGCCCGGCTTCGATCGCCTTGGCCTTCAGCTCCTCTATGAGCTCGCGGCGCAGAACGCCGGTGCGCTCGACCTCGCGCTCATGCGGGTAAAGCTCATTCTCGACGAAGGCACGCGTCGTCTCGACGATGAGCTTCTGCTCTTCCGATAGACCAAAATCCATGGCCTCAGCCCTTCTTCTTGTTCTTCGGCTTGTCCGCCTTCTTCACCGGCTTGGAGGCCTTGGCCTTCTCGGCCGCTTTTGAAGCGGTCGGCTTCTTCGCCGCCAGCTTGGC
The DNA here is from genome assembly GCF_006442155.1 of Mesorhizobium sp. B2-4-14. NCBI lineage: Bacteria > Pseudomonadati > Pseudomonadota > Alphaproteobacteria > Hyphomicrobiales > Phyllobacteriaceae > Mesorhizobium > Mesorhizobium sp. B2-4-14. The sequence continues at coordinate 225,526 of NZ_VFVA01000002.1, forward strand.
GAGCTGCGTGGTGTAGTCCTTATGCAACGCGCCGGCGCCCCAGCCCTTGCCCTTGTTCTGCTTCGACAGCGCATCCATGATGGCGACCAGATTGTCGTCGCGAATCTTTTCCAGCTCGCGGATCGAGAGGCCATGCGCCTGGTCGTCCGACTGGGTGGCGATCATATCGACCAGCTCGTCGTTGAACTCCGGCACGTCCATCAGCTTGGTCCATGGCCATTTCAGGCAGGGCCCGAACTGGGCCATGAAGTGGCGCATGCCGGCTTCGCCGCCGGCGACACGGTAGACCTGGAACATGCCCATCTGCGCCCAGCGCAAGCCGAAGCCGTAGCGCATGATGTCATCGAGTTCCTCGACGGTGCAGATGCCATCCTTGATCAGCCACAGCGCCTCGCGCCAGGCGGCCTCGAGCAGGCGGTCGCCGACGAAGGCCTCAATCTCCTTGCGGATGACGACAGGCTTCATGCCGATCGAAGCATAGATCTCCTTGGCGACCTCGATCGCCTCGGGGAAGGTCTGGTCGCCGCCGACGATCTCGACCAGCGGCAGGAGGTAGACCGGGTTGAACGGGTGGCCGACGACCAGCCGTTCCGGATGCTTCTTCATCGCCACCTGCATGTCGGTCGGCTTGATGCCGGAGGTGGAGGAGCCGACAATAGCATTGGCCGGCGCATGGGTGTCGATCTCGGCCAGCACCTTGTGCTTGAGGTCGAGCCGTTCCGGCACGCTTTCCTGGATGAAATCGGCGTCTGCCACCGCCTCGGCGATGGTCTTGGCGAAGGTCAGCTTGCCTTCCTTGGGCAAGCCACCGGGCACCATCTGCTTGTAGGCGCGGCGCGCGCCCTTCATCACTTCGCTGACCTTGCGCGACGCCTCGGGATCGGGATCGAAGATCGCCACGTCGATGCCGTTGAGCAGCAGGCGCGCGACCCAGCCGGCGCCGATGACACCGCCGCCGATGGCGGCCGCCTTGTTGATGATGCTCATAGGGAGGCTCCGGTTCTTGTCCTGGCTGTTTCGGGATCGATGAGCGGCACGCGCTGGCCGGCGCGTATCACTGATGGGGCGTAGGCCTTGCGGGCGAAGACTTCGAGCACGAAGGGCCGGAAGAAGTCGATCGGCAGCGTCTCGTAATCGGGGTCGAAGCTCGACTGGTCCCAGCGCTCGCAGAACTGGTCGCAGTCGTCGAAATAGGCATGGCCGGCGAAACGGTCGCGGGCATGGCGGTTGCCGCCAAGATGATGGGCATAATAGAGCCGCTGGAAATCGCCGTGCTTTTCCACCACCCAGGTGCATTGCTCGCGCACGAAGGGTTTCAGGATCGACGCGGCATATTCGTCATGATTGTAGGGCGCATAGATGTCGCCGATGTCGTGCAGCAGCGCGCAAGTGATCCAATCAGTGTCGGCGCCGTCGCGCCAGGCGCGTGTCGCCGCCTGCAGCGAATGGCCGAGCCGGGTGATCTTGTAGCCCGAAAGGCCCTCATCGAGTTGCACCAGCACGTCGAGCAGCCGCTCGCCGGTCTTGGCGGCATAGTCGATCTCATGCGCGGTCAGGAACTCGTAGTCATCCCTGTCGCCATCCTTCATCGCGGTGAATTTAACGGTCGTCATCTGCGCCTCCCCGGTTGGCTTGCTGGGAGCATGGTCTTTTCCGAAAGCCGGCTACGGCTTTTCGGGATCAGGCTCTGGCTCACGCCGCGATCGGCGCCCGCTTGGTCAGGTTGAGCTTCTTGCGCACGTCCTCGGGCCCGAGGATCGTGGCGCCGAGATTGGTGACGATGCTGGCGGCGCGCTCGACCAGCTGCGCGTTGGTCGCCAGCACGCCCTTGTCGAGCCACAGATTGTCTTCCAGGCCGACGCGGACGTTGCCGCCGGCCAGCACGGCGGCGGCGGCATAGGCCATCTGGTTGCGGCCGATGGAAAAGGCCGACCAGGTCCAGGTCGACGGCACGTTGTTGACCATCGCCATGAAAGTGTTGAGGTCGTCTGGCGCGCCCCACGGCACGCCCATGCACAGTTGCACCAGCGCGTCGGGGTTCAGCACCTTTTCCTCGACCAGCTGCTTGGCGAACCAAAGATGGCCGGTGTCGAAGGCCTCGATCTCGGGCTTCACGCCGAGCGCCGTCATCATGCCGCCCATGGCGCGCAGCATGCCGGGCGTGTTGGTCATGACATAGTCGGCCTCGGCGAAATTCATGGTGCCGCAGTCGAGCGTGCAGATCTCCGGCAGGCACTGGCGCACATGTTCCATGCGGTTGGTGGCGCCGCCCATGTCGGTGCCCTTTTCGTTGAGCGGCAGCGGCGCTTCCGGCGAGCCGAAGACCATGTCGCCGCCCATGCCGGCGGTGAGGTTCAGCACCACGTCGACATTGGCCTCGCGGATGCGCTCGGTGACCTCACGATAGAGATGCACGTCGCGCCTGGGCTTGCCGGTTTCGGGATCGCGGACATGGCAATGGACGATGGCAGCACCCGCCTTGGCCGCGTCGATGGCCGAATCGGCGATCTGCTTGGGCGAACGCGGCACATGCGGGCTGCGATCCTGCGAACCGCCGGACCCGGTCACGGCACAGGTAATGAAGACCTCACGGTTCATCGCGAGCGGCATGGAATTTCTCCTCCCATAGAAACAGACCACAACAATGACCGACTTGCCGGAAACTGTTTTGCGTTTTACGAAGCTTCCATGATCAAAAGCGAAAAACCCGATATCTTTCGTGCCGAACGCTCGCCGCTCAAGGTGACGCTGCTGGTGTTTTCCGGCTCGTCCATCATGTGCGTCGCGTCGGCTGTCGATCCGCTGCGCGCCGCAAACCGCATCTCAGGCGAGACATTGTTCGATTTCAAGCTGGTCTCGGTGACCGGCGAGGCTCCGGTCACCACGTGCGGCCTGCCGGTGGCGGTCAGCGGCCGCTTCGATGCAAACGAACCAACCGACGTTCTTGTCGTCGTCGCTGGCTTCGGCACCCAGAACTACGCGACATCGGCGCTGCTCTCGGGCTTGCGCCGCGCGGCGCGGACGGCCCGCGCCTGCGGCGGCGTCGAGGCCGGCACATGGCTGGTGGCGCGTGCCGGCCTGCTGGAAGGGCGCAGCGCCACCACCCATTGGGAAGATATGGAAGATTTTTCATCGGCCTTCCCCGGCGTCGATGTCCGTCCGGACCGCTATGTCATCGACGGGCCGGTCTTCACCTCGGGCGGCGCCTCGCCAACCTTCGACCTGATGCTGCATCTCATTCGCACGCGCCTAGGCATGGCCGTGGCGCTCGATGTCGCCAGCGTCTTCATCTACGATCAGGCGCGCGCCGCGACCGATGCCCAACCGCTGGTCTCGCTCGGCCGGCTCGACGGCTACGATCCCCGTCTGGCGCAAGCCATCCGGCTGATGGAAGCGCATGTCGACCAGCCGCTGACCATAGAGGCGGTCGCCAAGCGCGCCGGCGTGACCGCACGGACACTGGAAAGCATCTTTCGCAAGTCGATCGGCGAGACGCCGGGCGCTTACTATCTCAGGCTGCGCCTGGGTGCCGCACGACGGCTGGTGGTCGACACGCGGATCGCGATGGCAGACATTGCCGGGCGGACCGGCTTTTCGTCCGCAGCCGCATTTTCCAGGGCGTTTTCCAGGGCTTTCGGTGAAGCGCCGGTCAGGCTGCGGCGCGGCTGACAATGCATGTCGCCCAAAACTGCCCAGCGGTTTAGGGCGACATGCATCAAAACAAAACAAAGACTTAAAGCGCGTCGCCTGAATCCGTTTCAGCGCGGCGCGCTTTAAGTATCCAGTCTGTCGCGGCGGCGAGGTCGTCGACCAGTGCCGTCGGCGCCGGGTCGAAGCGCGTTTCGTCGCCAGGACGGTACTTGCCCGTTCGCACGAGCAGCGCCGCGCCAAGCCCGGCGCGCAGGGCGCCGGCGACATCACTCTCCGCATCGTCGCCAACCATGATCGCATCGGCGGCCGGGCAATTCAAGCCGGCAAGCGCCGAGAGGAAGAAATCGGGTGACGGTTTGCCGAGCACGACAGGACTTCGCCCGCTGGCGAATTCGAGGGCCGCGACGAAGGCCCCGGCATCGAGGCTGAGCAGGCCGTCGGCATCCTTGAAGGTGCGGTTGGTGGCAAGAGCCAGAAAATCGGCGCCGGCAACGAGTTCGCGAAACGCCCGGTTGAGGCTTGCATGGTCGAAGGCATCGCCGGCGTCACCGACGACGACAGCGCGGCCATTGCCGCCGTCCAGGCCTGAAAACTCGGCTTCGAGGTCTGGATGGACGAGCAGATGAGGCTGGCGGTCGTGCCTGCGCAACCATTCGACCGCGGCACGCGCCGGCGTCAGCAGTTCCTCGTCCTTCACGCGGACGCCCAGAGCGGCAAGCTGTGCGAGGATTCTGTCGCGCGGCGAACGTGTCGTGTTGCTGACAAAGCGAAGCGGCAGGCCAGCCTTGCGCAGGTGTTCGACGGCGGCCACGGCGCCCGCGATCTGGGTGTCGCCATCGTAGACGACACCCAGAATATCCAGGAGCACCGCGCGTATCATCGATGCAGGATGGAGAAAGCGTCTCCATTCGTCAAACCGCGGAAGAATCTGAAATAACCGAAGAATCAGGCGGCGTCGCGGCCTTCGCTGACGATGCGCGAGCGCATGCTCTTGGCCAGTGCCGTTTCGAGCCGCGCGGCGACCGCGCGATCCCATTCATTTGTCTCGCGGGCGCTGTCTTTCGAATGCGGCAGCGCCATCAGCCGATCGATGATCGAACCAGCCTCGCCAGGTGAGAGTAGGGCGTCGATTTCACGTTCGTGCTGCATATCGTTTCGCCTCCTTTCCTTCCCGCCACGAGCCACTCTTATACGAGATTCGTGACGACCATTTGAAGGCAGGAGCGGGGCGATTAAGGGGCGGTGCGGGGCAAAAGATTGTCCCTGATTTCGGCATGGCGCGCAGAAGATTTCCGCGCGCCAACTTTCGAACGGATCGGTTGCCGGCCTGGATTGCTGGCTGGCAAACGTCTCAAACGTAGCGGTTGACGATGTTCTCCAGCAGCTCCTGGCGGCCGGAGCGCGGCTGCGGCTCGATCTTCTTCTTCACCACACGCTCGGCGATGTCCTCAAGCGTGCGCTTTCCCGACAGCATCGCCTTGGCCTCGGCGCTGTTCCAGCCGGCGTAGCGTTCGGCCAACGGTCCCGACAATGCCTTGTCCTCGACCATGCGCGCCGCCGCCTTGAGGCCGCGCGCGCAGGCGTCCATGCCGCCAATATGAGCGATCAGCAGGTCCTGCGGCTCGAGCGACTGGCGACGCAGCTTGGCGTCGAAATTGGTGCCGCCGGTCTTGAAGCCGCCGCCTTGCAGAACCTGGTAGTAGGCAAGCGCCATCTCCGGCACGTTGTTGGGGAACTGGTCGGTGTCCCAGCCGGACTGGTAGTCGTTGCGGTTCATGTCGATCGAGCCGAAAATGCCGAGCGCGTTGGCCAGCGCCAGTTCGTGCTCGAAGGAATGGCCGGCAAGGATGGCATGGCCTTGCTCGATATTGACCTTGACCTCCTTCTCCAGGCCGAAGCGCTTGAGGAAGCCATAGACGGTCGCGACATCGTAATCATACTGATGTTTTGTCGGCTCCTGCGGCTTCGGCTCGATCAGGATGGTGCCCTTGAAGCCGATCTTGTGCTTGTAGTCGACAACGAGGTTGAGGAAGCGGCCGGCCTGTTCCTGCTCGCGGGCAAGGTCGGTGTTGAGCAGCGTCTCATAGCCTTCGCGGCCGCCCCACAGCACATAATTCTCGCCCTTCAGCCGCTTGGTGATGTCGATGCAGCTTTTCACCGTCGCGGCCGCATAGGCAAACACATCCGGATCGGGATTGGTGGCGGCACCAGACATGAAGCGGCGGTTGGAAAACAGGTTCGCCGTACCCCACAAGAGCTTGACGCCAGTCTGCTTCATCTTGGTGGCGAAATAATCGGCGATCTCATCCAGGCGGGCGGCGCTCTCGGAAAAATCCTTGCCCTCCGGCCGCACATCGGCGTCGTGGAAGCAGAAATAGGGGGTGCCGAGCAGCGAGAACATCTCGAAGGCGACGTCCGCCTTCAGTTTTGCCAATTCCATCGTGTCGATGCCGCCGGCCTTGGGGAACCAGGGGCGATCGAAGGTCTGGCCGCCGAACGGATCGCCGCCCGGCCAGGCGAAGGAATGCCAATAGGCGACGGCAAAGCGCAGATGATCCTCCAGCCGCTTGCCGGCCACCATTTCGTCCGGGTTGTAGAACCGGTAGGCCAGCGGATTGGTCGAATCCGGTCCCTCATATTTGATCTTCTGGATGTTGCCGAAAAATCCGCTGCTCATAATTCCTGTCCTCTCTCGAATAGTTCGCCCTGATTACCTCAGGCGTAATTGGTTTCGGTCCTGGGCTGGTCGAAAGGGCTGGTGTCAAAACCGTCAGACAAAGGAGACAGACCATGACCGACCTCAACAGAATAGCCGAGGGCTACATCACCGCCTGGAATGAAAGCGACGCCGGCCGCCGCGCCGAATTGCTCAAGGCGACCTTCACCGAAGATGTCAGCTATCGCGATCCGATCATGCAGGGCGACGGCCATGACGGCGTCGCGGCCCTGATCGACGGGGTGCAGCATCGTTTTGCCGGCTTCCGGTTCTCGCTGAAGGGCATGCCGGACGGCTATGCCGACAAGATCCGCTTCTCCTGGAACCTTGGCCCCGAAGGCACGGACTCCGTCGTCGAGGGTACCGATATCGGCGTCATCGAGAACGGTCGGCTGAGGAGCGTTACCGGCTTCCTCGACAAGGTGCCGGCGCAGTGAGGAAAGTCCGCGAATGTGCGGTGGAACGCACCAATCGCCAAGATGGGCGCTGCCCCTCATCGCCCTGCCGGGCACTTCTCCCCGTATAGTGACGGGGAGAAGGGGACTGTCCCCAACTCCGGCACCCTTCTTGAAACAATGGCGATTGGCGAAATCGGCGATGCTAGCGCCCCTCTCCCCGTCTCTATACGGGGAGAGGATGCCGGCAGGCAGGTGAGGGGCAGCGCCAGCGTGCGGAAAAGAATGGTTGGGTGGGCGCCAGCTCACGCGGTTACGGCCTTGATTGCCGGATAGAGCGCGCGGTAGCGGTGATAGGCATCCGCGTAAGCGCCGCCGAGAGCGGCATCCGGCTCGATCGTGGCATCTGTCCTCGGCGCGGAGCAAACGGCCAGCGGATCGGCGCCGGTCGCGGCGATCAATCCAAGCCTGGCGGCGCCGAAGGCGGCGCCGAAATCACCGTCAGCGGGGATATCGACCGGCATCTGCAGCGCGGTGGCAATCGCCTTCAGCCAGTAGCGCGAGCGCGACCCGCCGCCGATCGCCGTCACCCGCGTCAGCGTGGTGCCAGCTTTCTTCAGGGCTTCGAGGCTGTCGCGGAAGGCAAAGGTGACGCCTTCGAGCACCGCCTGCGTCAGTACGGCGCGGCTGGATTCATGGGCCAGCCCGGTGAAGGAACCACGAATGGCGGAATCATTGTGCGGCGTGCGCTCGCCCGAGAGATAGGGCAGGAAGGACACGCCGCTCGGCGCCTTCAGGGCATCGCCGAGTTCCGATGTCAACTCGCCCGCCCCTTTGCCGGTAATTTCCGACAACCAGTTGAGTGAATCGGTCGCTGACAGGATGACGCCCATCTGATGCCAGGTGTTTGGCAGGGCATGGCAGAAGGTATGGACCGCGCTTGCCGGGTTCGGCAGATAGGATGCGTTGGCGGCGAACAGCACGCCCGACGTGCCGAGCGAGACGAAAGCATGGCCGGCACCGACCGTGCCCATGCCGCAAGCGGAAGCAGCATTGTCGCCGGCGCCTCCGGCAATGGGGATGCCAGCCTCCACGCCCCATTTCGATGCGAGTTCGGCGCGCAACGCGCCGGCCTTTCCGGTGCCCTCGACAAGAGACGGCATGTGCTTCTCGTCAAGAGAGGTGGCCGCGAGCAGGTCCGCGGACCAGCGGCGCTTGCCGACATCGAGCCAGGAGGTACCGGCAGAATCCGACATTTCCGAAATATGTTCGCCAGTGAGCCAAAGCCGCAGGAAATCCTTTGGCAGCAACACCTTCGCCACCTTGGCAAAGACGGCGGGCTCGTTGTTTTTCACCCAGGCGAGTTTCGGCGCGGTGAAGCCAGGGAAAACGATGTTGCCGGTGAGCTGGCGGAAGCGCGGATCGGCGTCGAGCGCTGCCGCCTCGACATGGCTGCGCGTGTCATTCCACAGGATGCAGGGGCGCAGCACCTTGTCGGCCGCATCGAGCAAGGTCGCGCCATGCATCTGGCCCGACAGGCCGATGCCCTTCGCCGCCGCCAATTGCTTAGGGTGGGATGCCTTGAGTTCGGCAATCGCGTTTTCGCAGGCGCGTATCCAGTGCGACGGGTCCTGCTCGGACCAGCCGGGATGCGGCCGCGAGACGTCAAGTGAACCATGGCCGGAGCCGATGACGGTCTGTCCGGCATCGATCAGCAGCGCCTTGACGCCCGACGTGCCCAGATCGATGCCGAGAAACATGTTTTCCTCCCACCATTATTTTTTTCGGAACTCGAAAAAACCCCGGCCGAGCCAGTTTCTAAGGCAAGATCCGCTCCGGGTCAATTCTCTGACAAATCGGCCGCGCGCCGCGAAAACAACGCCGCCAGCGGACTGTCCGGCCGCGCCATCGAACGCTCGGCCGTGAGCGCCGTGGCGAGCGCGCCGTCACCGGCCCTTAGCGCCGCTTCGATCAGCGTCAGGTCGATGACGTCGCGCTGCGCATGGCTGCCGCCGAAACGGTCGGCGATCGCCCGGATCGGCCGGATCAGGCCTATGGCCTCAGGGTAATTGCCTTCGCCGAACGCCTTGATTCCCAGCGTAAAGGGGTGGCCGACATCCCGGGTGAACGTGGCATTGTCGTCATTACCGGCCATGGCCTCGCGCTGCGCCTCGAGCAGGGTCCGGGCCGGCGCGTCGAGCCCGGCGCCTACAAAGGCCATCATCGCATGCGCGTCGTTGAAGGCGTAGTTGGCGGCGCCGGCCTTGGGAGCCCAATTGGCGGCCAGCGCTGCCCAGCGGTCACCGACATCGGCGCCGCCGAGATAAAGCCGCCACAGGATCGCCGAGGCATCGACCATGTTGAGCGCCAGCATCGATCGCGCGCCGTAGATAGGACCGTCATAGAGCGCCAGCACCTCATCGGTATCGCCGAGGTCATAGTGGAACAGCGCCAGGTGCCACCAATTGTGCACCTTGAGGAAGCTCTCCCTTGTCCATGCTTCCGGATTGGCGCGCATCCAGGCGATGCCATCCCTTTGCCGGCTTTGCATTTCCATGACATGCGCCACGGCGTGCTGCGCCCAGCCGTCGCGCGGCTCGATCTCGACCGCCGTGCGGCCGAGCTTTTCGGCCCGTATGTACTCGCCCATCTCCTCCAGCCCGAAGGCCTGCATGCCGAGAATGGCATGGTAACCCGGCATGTCGCTTTGCCATGACGGCAAGGCGCGCGCGATGCGATCACGCAGCATACGGGCGTTGCCGGTGAAGAAGTCGATCTGGTGCCCGACCTGCAGCGCCACCGCGTCGAGCGGGAAGTCGATGGCGATGTCATCAAGAATGCCCGCGGCCTCGTGCCAGCGCCCGTTGGCGAGGCGGCCGAGGGCCGAGACATGCGCCTGCTCGCGCTTTGTCGCGGCAAGTGGCAGCGCCGCCTCATGGCAGGCCCTTGCCACCGCCATCGCCTCGCGCTCGAGGCCAAAGAGATAGCCCTTGAAGACATGCGCCATCACAAAACCGGGATCCTGCGCGATGGCGCGGTCGACGGCAGCCACCGGATCGCCGATAAAGCATTGCAATTGGCGCACCGCCTGGCTGTAGAGCGTGAACCCCGCTTCCGTCGCGCCTGAAAATGCCAGGCCGAATGCATCCTTGACTGGCATGCCTCGTCTTCCAAGAGCCGTATAAGGTCCGATCCTAGAGCATGATCAGCGGCCACGCCAAGCCCAGCGTCGCGGCAGGCGGTCACCCGGTTGCTCGAACCTCTAATTGCCCGAACGCATCGCCATCGTGGCGATGCCGGCGCCGACCAGCAGCGTGCCGCCGGTGCGGTTGAAGATGCGGATCGCCTTGGGATTGCGCACAACGGCACGTGCCCGCGAAGCGACCAGCGCGTAGCCGAACGCATTGGTGAAGGCCAGCGCCAGGAAGGTCGTCTCGAAGGTCAGCATCTGAGGCCAGAAGTCGGCATGCCGGTCGAGGAACTGCGGCAGGAAGGCGACGAAAAAGGTGATGCTTTTCGGATTGAGCGCGGTGACTAGCCAGGCATGCGCCATCATCCTCGCGGAGGAAACCGCATCGCTTCGAGGCTCGGCCTTGAGCGCGCCGCCGGCGCGGAACAGTTTCACGCCGAGATAGATCAGATAGCCGGCGCCGATCAGCTTCAGGATGGTGAAGACACCAGCCGAAGCGGCCAGCAGGGCGCCAATGCCCAGCATCGACAAGGTCATGGCGGTGAAGTCACCCAGCGCCACGCCAACGGCCATCGGCAGGGCGGTGCGCCAACCCTGGCCCAGCGCATAGGACACGACCAGCAGGATGGTCGGGCCCGGAATGATGAGAAGGATCGTCGACGCGGCGGCGAAAGCGGCCCAGTTTTCGAAGGACATGTCTGTCTCCCTTGGGTTAAGGAAAAGGATAAATCCTGAGCCCTGGGAGAATGTAAAGAGGCCTGGTTTTTGTTTTACGCAAAATACGGGCGCAAAAGACCGCCATGCAGTTTTCCTGGAAATTGCCACACCATCAATTGCGCCAACGGCAGGTCGGCGTCAGCTCGCGACGCCCAGCCTGCTCACCATGTCGGCCAGGCTGACATTGGCACCGAGAACCATAGCCGCGACAATGGCAGCGGCAAAAAGCTTGATGTCGGTTTTTAACGTCTTGCACATGGAGGTCCCTCGCCGATCGTCCGATGCTTAGGAAAGGCCGGCGCCGGCATTATGACCTCGCCTGGGTGTTTTTATGCAGGAACGCCCGGTCGGCCGCCGCCGGGTGTGGCCGGACGCCGCCAGGCGGCGCGCAAATGCAGGCGGTGCAAGGCATTCACGCTTTATCAACCATGAATGACGAAAATGCCTGACATTGGCCGGACCGTGCTTCCCGCCGACAGCGTAGGGTTGGGTATATGCGTGAGTTGCCGCAAGGTCCGACGCCATCACAAAACGGCGACGCGATCGAAACCGATATTCTTCTCTCCCGCCGCGCCATTTTGTCTGGCGCAGGCGCATTGGCTTTGCTCGGCGTCGCCGGATGCTCGACGTCGGGCGGCGATCTGCCGGCACTTCAACTCGACGACACGGTCACCGGCTCGGTGCGGCCGATCCGCCCCGCGATCAGCGTCGACAAGAACATCACCAGCCCCGACGTCATGTATGCCGGTTTGACCGATGGCGGCTTCAACGTGCCTGAGGTGCCTTACCTGAAGGTCGAGCCGGAATTCCGCCGCCAGATCGTCGTCGATCCTACCGGCGAGGCACCCGGCACCATCGTCGTGCGCCTGCAGGAGCGCAAGCTCTATCTCGTCCAGACTGGCGGCGACGCCATCCGCTACGGCGTCGGCATCGGCAAGGACGGTTTTCGCTGGTCGGGCCGCGCCAACATCCAGTACGGCCGGGAATGGCCGACCTGGACGCCGCCGCCCGAAATGATCGCCCGCAAGCCTGAACTGGTGAAATGGCAGGGCGGCCAGCCCGGCGGCCTCACCAATCCGCTCGGCGCCCGCGCGCTCTACATCTACCAGAACGGCAAGGATACGGGCTACCGCATCCACGGCTCGCCCGAGTGGTGGAGCATCGGCCAGGCGATGTCGTCGGGCTGCGTGCGCCTGATCAACCAGGACATCATCGACCTCTACAGCCGCGTTTCGAAGAAGAACCCGGTCGTCGTCGTCTGATCGTTTCAGGCGGCCGGCGGCGGCCTTCTGTTCTGGTTTGAGCATGATCTTTTCCGAAAACCGATCCCTATTTTTCGGGATCATGCTCCGGACTCTGCCGTTGCGCGACGCCGCAAGACAGGCGAAGGTGGCCTGAAAACCATCGCCTGGAGCCGGGTGATTTCAGGTCCATTCGACCTGGAATCTGAATCTGTCTCCAAATTCAGAAAATAGAACATGATGTCGTCCGAAAACTGCTTCACACTTTTCGGCATCGTGCTCTAGGCTCTAGGGAGAGATCAAGCATGGCCGGAACCTTCGTCATCGCGCAGGGCGGCGGCCCGACCGCCGTCATCAACCAGACGGTTGTGGGCGCCACGCTGGAGATCCGCAAAAGGCACCCCGGCGCCAAGGTGCTGGGCTCCATCCACGGTGTGCGCGGCATCCGAGACGGCAATTATGTCGACCTCTCCGCCATCCCGGAGGACCGGCTGCGGCTGATTGCCGGAACGCCAAGCGCGGCGCTGGGCTCGACGCGCGACAAGCCGGATGCCGCCTATTGCGAGGTCATCCTCAAGGGCCTGCAGAAGGCCGGCGCCGACGCCTTCATCTATATCGGCGGCAACGACACGTCGGGCACGCAACAGATCCTGACCGACGCCGGCGGCGGCAAGATCGCCTTTGTCCATGCGCCCAAGACCATCGACAATGATCTCGAGGCGAACGACCATACGCCGGGCTTCATCTCGGCGGCCGAATTCGTTGCCGGCGCCTTCCTGTCCGTGGACCTCGATTTTCGCGCCCTGCCCGGCATCTATGTCGGCATCGTCATGGGCCGGCATGCCGGTTTCCTGACCGCGGCGGCCGCGGCCTGGCAGCTTGATCCCGACAGCGGCCCGCACCTTGTCTACGTGCCGGAGCGGGCGTTCTCGGCGGCCGGCTTCATCGACGATGTGCGCGCCACGCTCGACCGCCACAAGCGCTGCATCGTCGCCGTGTCGGAAGGCGTCAGCACCGCCGACGGCAAGGCATTGGTCGAAAGCCTGGTGCCCCCGGAGAAACTGGAACGGGACCAGCATGGCAACGTCAAGCTGTCGGGCAGCGACCTGCCGGCGGCGCTTGAAAGGGCCCTGGCCGACGGACTGCCAGGCAAGCGTGCCCGCGTCGATGCCCTTGGCTACATGCCGCGCGGCTATGTCGGCGCTATCAGCGCGGTCGATGCGCAGGAGGCTTTCGATGCCGGAGCCTTCGCCGTCTCTGTCGCCGAACAGGGCGGCGGCTCCGTGGCGCTGCAATATGACGGCACCAAAACGGTGTTGAAGAAGGTGCCGCTGAAGAATGTCGCCGGCAAGACCCGCCACATGCCGGATAATTTCATGAAAGCCGACGTCAACCAGCTGTCCGATGCCGGCATGGCCTACCTCAAGCGGCTGGTGCCGGAAAAATACAAGGTCGGGAAACCGTTCGTCTAATGCCCGGCTCACACTTGATGTCCGGCTCACACATGATGCCGGCAATGCCGGACTGGTTCAGCAAGAGTATCGTCGACGAGAAGACGACGATGCTGACCGAACCATTCGTGCATGGCTATGTGCGCGCCAATATCTGGCATCTGCACGGCCGCGACGCCGACCTTCTGGTCGACACCGGCATGGGCATCTGTCCGCTGGCGCCGGAGATCGAGACGCCAAATGGCAAGCCGCTTCTGGTGGTCGCGACGCACATCCATCTCGACCATATCGGCTCGCTGCACGAATTTCCGCTGCGGGCCGGGCCAAGGATGAGTGCGGCGCAGTTCGAAACCATGGATGACGCGGCGACCTACGCCTACATGTTCCACAACCTCGAAGGCGCCGTCTCGAAACTGCCGGCGCCAGGCTGGAGGTCGGCTGATTACAAGATACCGCCGGCGCCATTGACGCGGACGCTTGGCGAAGGCGACGTCGTCGATCTCGGCGACCGGCACTTCCGCGTCCTGCATCTGCCTGGACATTCGCCGGATTCGATCGCGCTGTTCGACGAGGCCGACGGCCTGTTCTTCAGCGGCGATGCCATCTACGACGACACGCTGATCGACGATCTGCCGGATTCCGACCGCGCCGCCTATATCAGCACGATGCGGCGCCTGCTCGACCTGCCGATCCGTATCGGCCATGGCGGCCATGGCCCGAGCTTCGACGGCAAGCGCATGCGCGAGATCGCGTCGGCCTATCTTAATCGCCATGACGATCCGTGAGCCCGTGCTGAATTAAATCTTCGTAAGGTCGGCCCAAAACCCTAAATCAGGCCGATCCACGCCCTAGATAACTGGTTGTCGATCCGGCGGGCCGCCATGTACGGCGAGGCAGGCGATCCCGGTGGTCGACACGCCGACAGGCGCGGCTCCCAAGTGCGCCTGCGGCGCCGGTTCAACGCTCGCCCGGACAGAACGACCATGTCACCCATGAGCATTCTTCGCAGACATCGCGTCGCGGCCCTGCTGGGCGCTGCGCTGATCATCTCCCCCGTCGTCGTCTCATTCGCCCAGAACACCGGCAACACCGGCTTGAGCACCGTCGCTGCGACGACCCAGACCCCCGTCGTGGGGACCAAGGCCCCTAATGGTTCGCTGGCGCCGGTCGTGGCCACCACCAAGCCGGCCGTCGTGACGGTCACAACGGTCATGAAGGCACAGGCACAAACCATGGGCGAACCCTCGCCCTTCGGCGGCAATTCGCCTTTCGATGACTATTTCCGCCAGTTTTTCGGTGATCAGGGCGCTCCGATGCCCAGAACGCCGCCCCAGCAGGTACCGCGCCAGGAAGCCCTCGGATCCGGCTTCATCGTGGGCGCGGATGGCACCATCGTGACCAACAACCACGTCGTCGACGGCGCCACTTCGATCAAGGTCACGCTCGACGACGGCACCGAGCTTCCCGCCACGCTGGTCGGGCACGATGCCAAGAACGATCTGGCGGTGCTCAAGATCAAGACCGACAAGCCGCTGCCCACCATAAAATGGGGCGATTCCGACAAGCTGATGACCGGCGACCAGGTGCTGGCGATCGGCAATCCGTTCGGCATCGGCACCACCGTCACCTCCGGCATCGTCTCGGCGCGAGGCCGCGACCTGCACAGCGGACCGTTCGACGATTTCATCCAGATCGATGCTCCGATCAACCACGGCAATTCCGGTGGCCCGCTGGTCGACGTGAACGGCAATGTCGTCGGCATCAACACGGCGATCTACTCACCCAACGGCGGCAGCGTCGGCGTCGGTTTCGCCATTCCGTCCGACCAGGCCCAGAAGGTGGTCGCCAAGCTGATGAAGGGCGGCAACATCGAATACGGCTATCTTGGCGTCGAGATCCAGCCTGTGACCCCGGATGTAGCCAGCGCCATCGGGCTCGATCATCCCGGCGGCGCACTGGTCTCTCAGGTCAATGATGGCTCGCCCGCGGCCAAGGCAGGCGTCGAGAGTGGCGATGTCATCACCGGCTTCGCCGGACAGGACGTGAAAGACCCCAAGGACCTGTCGCGGGCCGTCGCCGACGTCGCGCCGGGCGTCAAGGAAACGCTTCAGGTCTGGCGCAAGGGCAAGGCCATGCAGATTTCCGTCGATGTCGGGCGCAACCAGGACGAGGTGAAGACGGCATCGACTGGCAATTCCGGCGCGCCGAGCGCCGAGCAGGGTACGCGCGCGCCGGCGATCGGCCTTGGCCTGATGGACATCACACCCGATATCCGCCAGCAGATGAACCTCGCCGAGAATGAGCATGGGGCGGTGGTTGCGAGCGTCAATCCCGACAAGCCGGCGGCCGCCGCCGGCATCCAGCCTGGCGATATCATCGTCGCCGTCAATCAGGCGCCGGTGAAGAGCGTCAGACAAGTGACACAGGCGATCGCCCAGGCAAGCAAATCAGGCCGCAAATCGGTGTTGCTGCTGGTGGAACGCGACGGTGGCCAGATCTACGTCGCCGTGCCATTCGCCAATGGCTGAGTCGTGGCGCTGATTTGAACAGCGGCGTGGCGGGCTCGTCGGCGACGAGCCCGCCGTTACAGTTTGCGCAGCGCCACTTCCTCGACCAGATGGTCGGCGCCCTTGCGCAGGATCAGGTCGGCGCGGGCGCGCGTCGGCAGGATGTTCTCGCGCAGGTTCTTCAGATTGATGTTGGTCCACAGGCCCTCCGCGATCGCGCGGGCCGAATCCTCCGACAGCTGCGAATAGCGATGGAAGAAGGAGTCCGGATTGCGGAAAGCGGTCTCGCGCAGCCGCATGAAGCGCGAGATATACCACTGATGGATCAGCTTCTCGTCGGCATCGATGTAGATGGCGAAATCGAAGAAGTCCGATAGAAAAGGCACGATCTTGCCGTCCTGCGGCAGCTTGCCCGGTTGCAGGACATTGATACCCTCGAAGATCAGGATATCCGGGCGGTCGATGGTGACGAACTCGCCGGGAATGACGTCGTAGGTGAGATGCGAATAGACCGGCGCCTGGACGCTGCTCTGCGCCGATTTGATGCCCGAGAGGAAACGCAGCAACGCGCCGACATCGTAGCTGTCGGGGAAACCCTTGCGTTCCATCAGGTTTTCGCGGCGCAGCACCTCATTGGGCTGCAGGAAGCCGTCGGTGGTGATGAGATCGACCTTGGGACTCGACGGCCAGCGGGCCAGCAGTTCCTTCAGCACGCGCGCCGTGGTCGATTTGCCGACCGCAACGGAACCGGCGACGCCAATGATGAACGGCGTCTTGACCACGTCGACGGCGTTGAAGAAGGCCTGGCGCTGCCGGAACAGAAGCTGGCTCGCCTCGACATGGGCGGACAGAAGCCGCGACAGCGACAGATAGATGCGCTTGACCTCTTCGAGGTCGACCGGATCGTTGAGCGAACGCAGGCGGCGGAACTCGTCCTCGCTCAGCGTCAGCGGCGTGTCGGCGCGGAATTGCGACCATTGCTCGGCCGAGAAGAAACGAAAGGGGGAATATTTCTCGGTTTGCGCGAGCTGATCCATCGAGTTTCCTGTCCCTTCCTCGCGATCAGCCCTTGGGCCGCGACGCCTTCTCGGCGATGCCCGAGCGCCCGGTGCGACTCTCAAGCTCCTTGAGCACGTCGCCCAACGGCACACCCGAAATGCCGAGAACGACAAGCCAATGATATATGAGATCGGCACTTTCCGAAACGAGAGCCGGCTTGTCGCCGTGAACAGCGGCGATCACCGCCTCGACCGCCTCCTCGCCGAGCTTCTGCGCCGCCTTGTCGATGCCGCGCGCGAACAGTTTTGCCGTCCACGAGTCGGGATCGCCGGACTCGGCGCGCTCCCGGACGATTTTTTCCAGATCGGACAGAGAAAACTCGGCCATGGCTGCCTATCTTCTTGTTTAGGCCTGATCTTTCCCGAAAGCCGGCTTCGGGATCATGCTCTAGGACCTGTTGCCGAGGGAGTCCAGCCGCATCGGCAGGCCGGCCTCAGCCATATGCGCCTTGGCTTCGGCGATCGTATAGGTGCCGAAATGGAAGATGGATGCGGCGAGCACGGCACCGGCATGACCATCGCGAATGCCTTCGACCATGTGATCGAGCGTGCCGACACCGCCGGACGCGATGACCGGCGCGCGCACCGCGTCCGCAATCGCGCGGGTGAGCGCAATATCATAGCCGGCCTTGGTGCCGTCGCGGTCCATGGAGGTCAGCAGGATCTCGCCGGCGCCGCGATCGACCATTTGCCGGGCGAATTCCACCGCGTCGATGCCGGTCTTCTCACGCCCGCCATGGGTGAATATCTCCCAGCGGTCGATCTCGCCGGGGCCGGACACTTTCTTGGCGTCGATGGCGACGACGATGCACTGGTTGCCGAACTTGTCGGCGGCCTCGGCGACGAAATCCGGATTTTTCACTGCGGCCGTGTTGATCGACACCTTGTCGGCGCCGGCCAGAAGCAGTTTCCTGATATCGGCGACCTGGCGCACGCCCCCGCCGACGGTCAGCGGCATGAAGCATTGCTCGGCGGTGCGGGCAACGACATCGAAGATGGTCTCGCGATTGTCCGACGACGCCGTGATGTCGAGAAAGCACAGCTCGTCGGCGCCGGCGGCGTCATAGGCCTTGGCCGCCTCGACCGGATCGCCGGCGTCGACGAGATCGACGAAGTTGACGCCCTTGACGACACGGCCGTCCTTGACGTCGAGGCAAGGGATGACGCGGGCTTTCAGCATCAGCGGCCCTCTATGGTGGCGATGAGATCGTTGAGCAACTGGCCGACCATCGGCGGCACATCGCCCTGGGCATCGAAGGCCGGATCGTAAGCGGAAACGGTGATGCCAACGACTGGCACCGAAAGCGCCATGGCACAGGCCGCGTCGCGCAACTGTTCCGGGTTCGGACCGCCGGGGGTGACGTAGCGGTTTACCTGCAGATCATTCGGGTCATGCACGTCGAGATCGATATGCATGTGCACCCTTTCGGCGCCGGCGGCCTTCAGCTTTTCCGTCGCCTGCGCCCAGCCAGGACATTCCGTCTGGATGACGGGCAAAGTCTCGAGAAGTTTTTTCTCCGCCGGATCGAGATCGCGCGCGTTGACGAGCACGCAACGCTGGGGATCGATCGGCTTGAAGCCTGGGATGGACCCCGCCATCGGGCGCCAGCACAGGCCAAGCACGGTCGCCAGCGCCATGCCGTCGAGAAAGCCGTACATGGAGGTTTCGGGCGTGTTGAGGTCGCCATGCTGGTCGGCCCAGATGATCGCATCGGCGCCTTCGCCGGCTACGGCACCGGCTGATGTCAGGCAGTTTCCGGCGAGCACGATGGGAAACCGTCCCCTGTCGATGGCAATGCGGACCTCGCCGGAGACGGCGTTGCAGACGGCAAAGCCGGTGGCGATCTCGCGTTCCTGGTCATCGCCGACCTTGCCGATATCCTCGACGACGACGTCGTGGCCGGCCATGGTCAGCGCGTCGACGAGCCCGCCCGATATCAGCGCATCCGGCCCTTGGCCCATGCCGCCGTGATAGTGCCCGCTATCATAAGAGGCGAGAATGATGGAGATTTTCACAACCGCGTCTCCACCGCCGCCTTGCCCTGCAGGATCGCCAGCGCCTCGGCCGGATCGATACGGCCGTCATAGAGCGCGCGCCCGGAAATGGCGCCCTCGAGCTTCTGTGCATCGGGCATGGTCATGCGCACGATGTCGGCGATCGAGGCCAGCCCGCCCGAGGCGATGACCGGGATCGATACGGCATCGGCGAGGTCGATGGTGGCGTTCCAGTTGATGCCGGTGAGCACGCCGTCGCGGTCGATATCGGTGTAGATGATGGCGGCCACACCCACACCCTCGAATTTCCTGGCGAGTTCGATGACGCCGAGGCTGGAGGCTTCCGCCCAGCCCTCGACCGCAACCTTGCCGCCCTTGGCGTCGATGCCGACGGCGATCTTGCCCGGAAAGGCTTTGCAGGCCTGCTTGACCAGATCGGGATCGCGCACGGCGACCGTGCCAAGGATGACGCGGGCAAGGCCACGATCGAGCCAGTCCTCGATCTGGTCCAGCGTGCGGATGCCGCCGCCAAGCTGCACCGGGTTCTTCGTCGCCTTGAGAATGGCGCCGACAGCGGCGCTGTTGACGCTCTGGCCCTTGAAAGCGCCGTTGAGGTCGACGACGTGCAGCCATTCGAAGCCCTGTTCCTCGAAGGCTCTCGCCTGCGCGGCAGGATCATCGTTGTAGATGGTCGCGGTCGCCATGTCGCCGTGCTTGAGGCGCACGCATTGGCCGTCCTTGAGGTCGATGGCTGGAAACAGGATCATCCGTTCAAGCGCCTTCAACGATGACGAAATGACCGGTCGAGGCGGCAAGCCGGAACTTCGAAGCATGCTGATATTCGGGCGAATGATAGCATTCGACCGCCTTGTCGAAGGAATCGAACTCGACCAGTACATGGCGGTTGCCGGTCGGCCCTTCCGGATTTTCATGGCGGCCGGCCCGCACGGCGAATTTCGCGCCATATTTCGCAAAGGCCGCGGCATTGGCCTCGATGTACTGTTTGTACAATTCGGGATCGCGAACATCGATCATCGCCATCCAATAGCCCTTCTTGCTCATGGTCTAGGGCCTCCAGCGCAGGAAATTGGCGATCAGCGCCAGGCCGAGCGCCTGGCTCTTTTCAGGATGGAACTGCGTGCCGACGAGATTGTCGCGGGCGACTGTCGCTGTCACCGGGCCACCATAGTCGGCCACAGCCAGCACTTCGTCCGGCTTTTGTGCATCGAGATGATAGGAATGGACGAAATAGGCATGCAGCCCGTGCGGCCCTGTTGGAATGCCGGCAAACAGCGGATGCTGGCGCGTGAGTTCGATCGTGTTCCAGCCGATCTGCGGGATCTTCAGCGCCGGATCGGCCGGCGTGATTTCCTTGACATCGCCCGATATCCAGCCAAAGCCGTTCGTCACGGTCTTTTCCAGGCCGCGCTCCGACATCAGTTGCATGCCGACGCAGATGCCAAGGAACGGCCGCCCCTTGGCAATCGCCACCTCTTCCACCGCTTCCCACATGCCGGGGACAGCACGCAAGCCAGCCGCGCAGTCGGCATAGGCGCCGACGCCGGGCAGGACGATGCGGTCGGCGCTGCGCACCCGTTCGGCATCGGCCGTCAGGCCGATCTCAGTCGCAATGCCAGCTTCACGCGCGGCACGCTCGAAGGCCTTGGTGGCCGAGCGCAGATTGCCCGAACCGTAATCGATGATCGCAACCCGCATGTCAGCGCCGTCCCGGAATGTGGGTCAGCCCCAGTGCCATCCCGGGCTGCGCCGGGCGCGCCAGGGCGGCATCCGGAATCATTCGCGGTGCTGGTGGTGCTTCCTCCGGATGCTTCTCGACCTCCAGCGCATAACGCGTGTCGGCGTCGTCCAACCAGCCGGCCTCAACGACGCCCCATTCGTGCCAGCCGCGCCGGCGGAGTGCCGCAATGCGCAGTTCCTGCCCCTCCAGGCCGACATAGAGGGAGACGAGCAGCGACAGCAGCGAGCCGGCCAGTCCAAGGCCAAGTCCTTGGCCAAGCATCGAAAGCACAGCCATGACGACGAAAGTGAGCGTCGCTTCGATCCACAGCCGGTTCCAGGCAAACCACAGCGGTGGCACCAGGAGACCGAGCCAGGTGAAGCCATCGCGGATGAAGGCCGTTGTGTCGACCTTTTCGCCGCGGCTGGGCGGTTCCATCACGACATAGGTGGCCATGAGGCTATCCCTTCAAAGATCCCTTGGTGGAGGGAACCGCGTCCGGCTGGCGCGGGTCGCGCTCCAGTGCCGCGCGCAACGCACGCGCCACCGCCTTGAAACAGGTCTCGGCGATATGGTGGTTGTTGGCGCCATAATGATTGGTGACATGCAGCGTGATGCCTGCATTCTGCGCCAGCGCCTGGAAGAATTCCCGCACCAGTTCGGTGTCGAAGGTGCCGATCTTCGGCGACGAGAACGACACATTCCAGACCAGGAACGGACGGCCGGACACGTCGATCGCCGCGCGCGTCAGCGTTTCGTCCATGGCAAGGTCGATCGAGGCATAGCGCATGATGCCGCGCCGTTCGCCCAGCGCCTTGGTCAAGGCCTGGCCGAGCGCGATGCCGGTATCCTCGACCGTGTGGTGATCGTCGATGTGCAGGTCGCCCTTCGCCCTGACAGTCATGTCGATCAGGGAATGGCGCGAGAGCTGGTCCAGCATATGGTCGAAGAAGCCGACGCCCGTCGCAATGTCCGCCTTGCCCGAACCGTCGACATGGACCGACACGGAGATGTCGGTTTCCCTGGTCTTGCGGCTTGCTTCGGCGGATCGGGGTGCCATCACTCTATCCTTGTCCCAGCGGTGCACATCGTGACCGGTTCACGGGCCTCAAGCGCTCGCGGGCTTGAAAACGAATGCCTTCTACCAGCATGATCCGGCGATTGCCAGTTGCCTTGCGTAGAGGTATCGGCCCTGCCGGAGAGGCGATTTGCAATCGTTCGCCCTATGCATACATATGGCCGATCAAAGTTACTCGTACCGCGCCAATCGCCTTTTTGGGATCGCGCGAATCGGAGCCAGGATATGTCTGATAATCTGACCATGCACGCCACGACCATCGTGACGGTGCGCAAGGGCAACAAGGTGGTGATCGCCGGCGACGGCCAGGTCAGCCTCGGCCAAACCATCATGAAGGGCAATGCCCGCAAGGTGCGCCGCATTGGCAAGGGCGGCAATGTGATTGCCGGTTTCGCAGGCGCCACGGCCGATGCCTTCACGCTTCTGGAACGGCTGGAAGCCAAACTTGAACAATGTCCCGACCAGCTGACGCGCGCCTGCGTCGAGCTCGCCAAGGACTGGCGCACTGACCGCTATCTGCGCCGGCTGGAGGCGATGATGCTGGTGGCCGACAAGTCGGTCTCGCTGGCGCTGACCGGCACGGGCGACGTGCTGGAGCCCGAATTTGGCGTCATGGCAATCGGTTCGGGCGGCAACTACGCGTTGGCGGCTGCACGCGCCCTGATGGACACCGACAAGGACGCCGAGGAGATCGCCCGCAAGGCGATGCAGATCGCCTCCGACATCTGCGTCTACACCAACAACAATTTCGTTGTCGAAACGCTCGACGCCGCCTAAGAAGGCGGGCCATGATCCCCGAACCGCAGGACCACGTAAGCGAAAAGTGGCAACCGGTTTTCGGACAAGATCATGATCAAACAAGACCATAGCTATGATTTTCGGCCGGTGACCAAGAAGGACCTGCCGATGATCGCCGGCTGGCTGGCCGAACCGCATGTCGCGGAGTGGTGGGACGATCCGGAGACCGAACTCGCCGAGATCCGCGATCATATCGATTCGATTTCCGTCGAACCGCTGATCGTCGAGCTCGACGGCAAGCCGATCGCCTATCTGCAGAGCTACGATCCGCATATGGAAGACGACCATCCCTATGCCGACCAGCCGTTCGGCACGCTGGGCATCGACCTTTCGATCGGCCCGCCGGAACTGGTCGGCATCGGCCACGGCTCGGCCATCGTGCGTCAGTTCATCGAGGCGTTGTTCGAGGAAGGCGTGCCGCGCGTCATCATCGACCCCGATCCGGCCAATATCCGGGCCATCCGCGCCTATGAAAAGGCCGGATTCAGGCCTATCGACCGCAGGCGATCCGAATATGGCGACGTCGTGCTGATGGCGATCGACGCTGAAGAGGGGCAGTAGGGCATGATCATTTCCGACGAGGACAAGAGTCTTTCGGCCTATGAAAACAGCTGGCGGATGGGCCTGCTGATCGTCGCCGGCCTGATTGCCGTCCAGGCCGTCACGCTCTACCTGATGGGCCATCCGCCGATCTGCACCTGCGGCTATGTGAAACTATGGCATGGCGTGGTGAACAGTTCCGAGAATTCCCAGCATATTTCGGACTGGTACACCTTCTCGCATATCATCCACGGCTTCCTGTTCTACGCGCTGGCACGGCTCCTGTTCCCGGGCTCGCCGATCGGCTTGCGGCTGGCATTCGCCGTCCTGATCGAAGGCGGCTGGGAGTTGCTGGAGAACAGCCCTTTCATCATCGAGCGCTACCGCGCCGGCACCATATCGCTCGACTATTACGGCGACAGCATCATCAATTCGCTGTCCGACACACTGGCCATGGTGCTGGGATTTGTCATGGCGCGAAGGCTACCTATATGGGTGATCGTCAGCCTCGCCGTCCTCTTTGAATTAAGTACCGGCTACCTTATCCGCGACAACCTGACACTCAACGTGATCATGCTGCTGCATCCGTTCGAGGCCATCAAGCAGTGGCAAAGTGGAATTTAGTGATATGAGCACATTTTCTCCCCGCGAAATCGTTTCGGAACTCGACCGCTTCATCATCGGCCAGAAGGACGCTAAGCGCGCCGTGGCCATTGCGCTCCGCAACCGCTGGCGCCGCCAGCAGTTGGAAGGGCAGATGCGCGAAGAGGTGATGCCCAAGAACATCCTGATGATCGGGCCGACCGGCGTCGGCAAGACCGAAATCTCGCGCCGCCTGGCGCGGTTGGCCGGGGCGCCCTTCGTCAAGGTCGAGGCGACCAAGTTCACCGAGGTCGGCTATGTCGGCCGGGATGTCGAGCAGATCGTGCGCGACCTTGTCGAGATCGCCATCGGCCTGGTGCGCGAGAAGATGCGCGAGGACGTCAAGGCGCGCGCCCACATCAACGCCGAGGAACGGGTGCTGGAGGCGCTGGTCGGCAAGACGGCAAGCCCGGCGACGCGTGACTCCTTCCGCAAGAAGCTGCGCGAAGGCGAGCTCGACGACAAGGAAATCGAGATCGAAGTGGCGGACACCGGCAATGGCGGCATGCCCGGCTTCGAGATCCCCGGCATGCCGGGCGCCAATATCGGCGTGCTCAACATCAACGACATGCTGTCGAAGGCGATGGGCGGCAAGAAGACCAAGCTGCGCAAGACGACGGTTAAGGAATCCTACGACCTGCTGGTCAGTGACGAGTCCGACAAGCTGCTCGACCAGGACGAGGTGGTGCGCCGGGCGCTCGATGCGACGGAAAACGATGGCATCGTCTTCCTCGACGAGATCGACAAGATCGCGGCGAGATCCGAGATTTCCGGTGGCCCTTCCCGCGAAGGCGTGCAACGTGATCTGCTGCCGCTGGTCGAAGGCACGACGGTGGCGACCAAGTATGGACCGGTGAAGACTGATCATATCCTGTTCATCGCTTCCGGCGCGTTCCACGTCTCGAAGCCGTCCGACCTTTTGCCGGAACTGCAGGGCCGCCTGCCGATCCGCGTCGAATTGCGCGCGCTGGAGAAGGAGGATTTCGTCCGCATCCTGACCGAGACCGAGGCCAGCCTGATCAAGCAGTATATCGCGCTGATGAAGACCGAGGGTGTCGACCTGACCTTCACCGACGACGCCATCGATTCGCTTGCCGGTGTGGCTGTCGACCTCAACGCCAGCATCGAGAATATCGGTGCCAGGCGGCTGCAGACGGTGATGGAGCGGGTGCTGGACGACATTTCCTACGACGCGCCGGACCGCCACGGCACGGCCGTCACCATCGATGCCGCCTACGTCGAGAAGCATGTGGGCGACCTGTCGCGAAACACAGATTTGTCGCGATTCATCCTTTAAACGCCGGCGCCGGAATGTTCTGGCGCCGGGATTGGAGCGCCGCGCGTCCTCTGGACGCGCAAAGGGCGCTCCAACAACTTTGACCGATGCTTCGGCACCGTTTCCGGCAAGAATCAATGTGTGGCCAGATGGTACCATCTGGCCACCTTTCGTCTCGCCGACCGAAGGGGCGCTCTCGACTCGACCAAGAGCGATACCCTAGTTTGCGCGGGAATACCTGTAGGCGGCGGCGCATGAAAAAATTGATCCTGTTCATTCTCGGCTTGACGCTGGCGGCGACGCTTTTCGCCGCCGACGCGGCGACGCTGGTGCCGCCGGGAAACCGAAATGCCGAGCAGCCCGATATTCCCGGCGCCTCCAGCCGGCGCACGCAAGCGACCAACACCACCTTCCAGGCGAAGTATCGCAAGGTCTATGCGCTGCTGCAGAACGACGCCGATCTGCGCGGCAAGATCAAGAAGGCAGCAAGCGCCTATGGCATCGATCCTATGCATATTGTCGGCGCCATCGTCGGCGAGCACACCTATAATGTCGACGCCTACGACCGGCTGCAGACCTACTACGTCAAGGCGATCTCCTATCTCTCCAGCAAACTGTCCTTCGCCTATGACGGCGAGGATGTCAGCGATTTCGTACAGCGGCCGGAATTCAAAAAATGCGGTGCAATCTCGGACAGCTACGATCTGTGGGAATGCCGTGAACAGGTCTGGAACCATTCGTTTCGCGGCAAGACCGTCGGCGGCGAGGATTTCCCCGACAACCGCTTCGGCGCCACTTTCTTCCAGCCCTACTATGCGGGCCAGACCTTCGGCCTCGGCCAGCTCAATCCGCTGACCGCCTTGCAGATGAGCGATCTCGTGCACAAGGTGTCGGGCCTGCCGAAGCTGGACGTCGGCGATCCCAACTCGGTCTACAAGACTATCATGGATCCGGACCTGACGCTGCCTTATGTCGCCGCGACGATCAAGAAATCGATCGATGCCTACAAGAGCATTGCCGGCTTCGACATTTCGGGCAATCCGGGGCTGACCGCCACGCTCTACAATGTCGGCAATCCGGAGCAGCGCGCCTATGCGCTGAAGGCGGAAAACGACAAGCGCCGCGCCGCGGGCGAGCCGGAAAAGCTGCCGGAAGAGAATTATTATGGCTGGCTGGTCAACGACAAATTGGACGAGCTGAAGGCGCTGTTTTAGAGTCCAGTGAAGTTCAGTGCTGCGGGGGATCGGTGTCGCGCGGCTTCCAGCGTTTACGCCGCCCCTCATCTGCCTGCCGGCATCTTCTCCCCGTATAGTGACGGGGAGAAGGGCACTGTCATTGCCGGTTTCGCCAATCATCAGCGTTGCAAGAGGCGCCGAGAGGTTGCGGCCAGCTACTTTCTCCCCGTCACTATACGGGGAGTTGAGAAGTGGTCCGCGCAGCGGACGAAAAGCCAATTGCTTGGCTTTTCGAACGACGAACGCCCGGCAGGGCAATGAGGGGCGGCGCCGACTTCCACAATTTGCCTGCGCCCCCTACGCCGCCAACAACGACTTCAGCTTGACGGCCTGCGATCCCAATGACTCCGGCGCGGGCTTGGCCTGCTTGCCGATCAGCATTTCGGCCAGCCTGATGTCGCGGGCGACCGCATTGCCGGGGCCGATGCCGCTGGCCGCCACCAGCCTGCCGTCCTGCGCCAAATGGAAGAGGATGAAGGCGCCGTCGCCGAGATCGCGGCGGACGACAGAACAGCCTTCGTCCGCTAGACCAGCGATCTGCAGGGACAGGCCATACTGATCCGACCAGAACCACGGCACCGCCGCATGCGCCTCGCCGGCACCCAGCATGTTTCTTGCAGCAAGCGCGCCCTGTTCCTGTGCATTGCGCCAGGCTTCCAGCCGCACGCGCCGACCGCCATAGACGGCGAGCGGGAATGAACAGCAGTCGCCGGCGGCGAAGATGTCGGGGTCGCTCGTGCGCAATTCAGCGTCGACGGCAATGCCGTTGTCTATGGTGAGGCCTGCTTCGGCCGCGAGCCCGGTCACCGGCACGGCGCCGATGCCGATGATGGCGAGATCGGCTGCGATTTCCCGTCCGCCCGCAAGCGACACGCGCACTTCCTTGCCGTCATCGGCGATGGCCGCAATGCCGTCACCGCACAGGATTTTGACGTCCTCGGCAATGTGCGCCTGGTGAATGATTTCGGCAATCTCGGTCGGCACGCCGCGCATCAGAATGCGCGGCTGTGCCTCGATGACAGTGACCGAGGCGCCGAGCTTGCGGGCGGCAGCGGCGAGTTCAAGGCCGATGAAGCCGCCGCCGACGATGGCGATGCGGTTGCCGGCACTGAGATGGGCGCGAATGGCCAGCGCGTCGGCGAAGGTCCTGAGATAGACGCAGCGCGCGCCGAGACCGGGCATCGGCAGTTTGCGCGGGGTCGAGCCGGTAGCCAGCAGCAGCTTGTCGTAAGGCAGGACCGAACCGTCCGACAGACGCACCGTATGCGCCGCGCGATCGATCGCCACCGCCTGGACGGAATGGATATGTCGGATCGACTTTTCGGCCAGCATCCCATCGCCGGCGATCGCCTTGACGGCAGGCGCGTCGCTGGCCATCGCATCCTTGGACAGAGGCGGACGCTCGTAGGGCAGATGCGGTTCGTCGCCGACCAGCGTCACCGGCCCGTCATAGCCGAGATCGCGCAATCCAAGGGCGGCCCGCCCGCCGCATTCGCCGGCACCGATGATGACCATTCCCCGCGCCATGTCCGTCACCCGATCTGAACGAGGACTTTGCCGGCGTCGACCTTGACCGGGTAGGTCCTGAGGTTGACGCAGACCGGCGCGCCCCTGGCCGCACCCGTCTTGTAGTTGAAGCGGCCATTGTGCTTGGGACATTCGATGATGTCGTCCATCACCAGGCCGTCGGCCAGATGCACCTTCTCATGCGTGCAGAGGCCGTCGGTGGCGAAATATTCGTCGTCCGGGCTGCGATAGATGGCGAAGGTACGTCCGCCGTGATCGAAGCGCATCACGTCCTCTTCATCGATATCATCAGCAGCACAGGCCTCGACCCAGTCGCTCATTCAGTCCTCCCGGCAAATTTCGATCGCACCATCACTCCGCCGCGACGGCGACGGCATCGTTGTGGAATTCCTCGCGGTACGGCCTTGCGGTCGGCGGCAATTCGCGCTTCAGGAAATAATCCTCATTGCGCAACTGGCGTAGGAAGACCGGGATCATCTCGCGATAGCCCGCCAGGATCGACGGGGTCGGCGCCGGCAGGTCGTGCTTGATCAGCGCATGCAGCTTCGGCAGCGCATGGTAAGGCACCATCGGGAACATGTGATGCTCCACATGATAGTTCATGTTCCAGTAGATGAAGCGGCTGATCGGGTTCATGTAGACGGTGCGGCTGTTCAGCCGATGGTCGGTGACGTTGTCGGCAAGGCCGCCATGCTGCAGCAGGCCGACCATGACGTGATGCCAGGCGCCATAGAGCCTCGGCAGGCCGACCAGCATCAAAGGCAGGAACGAGCCGAAATACAGCGCCAGCGCGATGGTCGCGGCATAGATCGCGGTCCAGATGCGGGCAATGCGGATCGCCTTCTTCTGCTCCTGTTCCGGAATGAAGGTCTTTTCGGCCGCGCTGATGTTGCCTGCGGCGTTGCGCAGCATGTCGCTCATCGCATGCCAGGCATCGAGCACGCCAACGAAGCCGAGAATGGCGCGCACCAGGTCCGGCGGCCGCATGACCGAGATTTCCGGGTCGCGGCCGACGATGATGGTGTCGGTGTGATGACGCGTGTGGCTCCAGCGCCAGGTCACCGGATTGCGCATGATCATGAAGCAGGCGATCTGATAGACCGCATCATTCATCCATTGCGTCCGGAACGCCGTGCCGTGGCCGCATTCGTGCCAGCGTGAATCGGTGGACGAACCATAGAGGACGCCATAGACGAAGAAGAACGGCACGCACCACCAGGTGCCCCAGAACCAGGCGCCGCCGGCGCCGCTGACGACCAGCGCGGCAATCCAGATCGCTGTGTCGCGGATGGCCGGGCCGTCGGAGCGCTGCATCAGCTCCTTCATCTGCTTGCGGGGAATATCGGTGTGATACCATTCGGCCGCCGACAGGCCGTTTTCCACGGCGAGCTTGGCGTCGCGGCCGATCAGGCTGTAGTCACGCCGGGATGGCGTTGCGGTCATCACTGCCTCCTTGGGCAAGGGCACTCGCCCGAACGAGTGCCAACCTTTTGGCACCCCATCTGGCTTCGAGCCTGAAAAATACCGCTGACCCGTGATAGACTCAATGTCACAAAGATAGTTTCTATCATTTCCTATCAAAATAATGTATCGATGTTGGAAATCGAACGAGGGCGATCATGGCGAAACGACCGACCATATCAGATCTGGCGCGCGTCTCGGGCGTCAGCGTCGCCACGGTGGACCGCGTGCTCAACAACCGCCTGCCGGTGCGCGAGGAAACCGCGCGCCGCGTCTATGAGACCGCGACCGAGATCGGCTACCACGCGGCCGGCCTGATCAAGCAGCGGATGCGCCACGAACTGCCGGAGTACCGGCTCGGCTTCCTGCTTTTGAGGGGCAATGATGTCTTCTACACGGAGTTCGCGCGGCAGCTCGAACTCGCGGTGTCGCAATCGCAGTGCTTCCGCGGCGTCGCGATCATCGATTTCGCCAATTCGCTGACGCCGGACGAGATCGTCGAGCGCACCCGCAAGCTGGCGGCCAAATGCAGGGCCGTCGCACTGGTCGGGCCTGATCACCCGACACTGACGGTAACGGTCGAGGAGATGGAAGCCAGGGGACTGCCGGTCTTTTCATTGCTGTCCGACTTCGCAGCCGGTATCCGCGAGGGCTATGTCGGCCTCGACAACCGCAAGGTTGGCCGTACTGCGGCCTGGATGATCTCGAAGGCGGCGAAGCGGCCGGGCAAGGTCGCGCTGTTCGTCGGCAGCCACCGTTTCCACGGGCATGAGCTGCGCGAGATCGGCTTTCGCTCTTTCTTCCGCGAACAGGCGCCGGACTTCACCCTGCTGGAAACGCTGGTCAATCTCGAGGCCAACCAGATCACACAGGACACGCTGCTCGAGCTTCTTGGCCGCCACCCCGATCTGGTCGGATGCTACGTCGCCGGCGGCGGCATGGAAGGCGCGGTCGCGGCACTGAGACAGGCAAAGCCGGCCGAGATGCCGGCGGTCGTCTGCAACGAGATCACGGCGGTCTCGCGTTCGGCCCTGGCCGACGGGATCCTGACGATGGTTATCTCCACGCCGCTGGCCGCACTTTGCCGCGAATTGCTCGACCTCATGGCGCATGCCATCGAAACCGGCGCGGCGAACGCGCCAGGACAGACATTCCTGCCGTTCGATATCTATCTGCCCGAGAATATCTAGCGATTACCTCGACACCCGGCGCATCCCGCCGGCAGGATGAAAGAATCCATCACGGCTGATAGGAGCCGCATCGTCGCGCGGCCGACCGCTTGCCAGATGGCTTTCCCGCATCGACATCAAAATCCCGCGTCCGGATTTGGAATCGCCCTTGACGCCTCGATACGAAATGGAATAAATATTTCACCAACTGCGCATTTTGGTTCTTTCGTTCCGGAACATCTGTTTCAAACGGAGGTTTGGCGTTCCAGCCCGTGCAGGGGAACGCCCTGCGGAACGAAACGATATCAGGGAGAGATTCCCCGGGGAGATCGGGGATTCCGGATAGATCGGTGCAACCGGACACCAAAAGTGGAGGAGAAACACAATGAAGAAACTGCTTTTGGGCGTCGCCTTCGCGGCGCTGATGAGTTCATCCGCCATGGCCGCCAAGATCGGCGTATCGATGGCCAAGTTCGACGACAATTTCCTGACCGTGTTGCGCAACGGCATGATCGCGCAGGCCAAGGGCATGAGCGGTGTCGAACTGCAGGTCGAGGACGCGCAGAACGACGTCGCCAAGCAGCTCGACCAGATCAAGAACTTCGCCGCCTCGGGCGTCGACGCCATCATCGTCAACCCGGTCGACACCTCGGCCACCCAGGCGATGTCGGACGCCGCGGCGGCCGCCAAGGTCCCGCTGGTCTATGTCAATCGCGAGCCGGTCAATGTGAACACGCTGCCGGACAACCAGGCCTTCGTCGCTTCGAACGAAGCCGATTCCGGCACGCTGGAAACCAAGGAAGTCTGCCGCCTGTTCAAGGCAGCCGGCAAGAAGGAAGCCAATGTCTATGTGATCATGGGCGAGCTTTCCAACCAGGCCGCCGTGCAGCGTACCAAGGACATCGAGGAAGTCATCGCCACGCCGGAGTGCAACTTCATCAAGATCATCGACAAGCAGACGTCGAACTGGGATCGCGACCAGGCCCAGAACCTGATGACCAACTGGCTGTCGACCGGCAAGAAGTTCGATGGCGTCATCGCCAACAACGACGAAAGCGCCATCGGTGCCATCCAGGCGATGAAGGCCGGCAACATCGACATGAAAACCGTGATCGTCGGCGGCGTCGACGCCACCCAGGACGCGCTTGTGGCGATGCAGGCGGGCGACCTTGCCGTGACCGTGTTCCAGGACGCTGCCGGCCAGGGCGCTGGCGCGCTGGACGCGGCGCTGAAGCTCGCCAAGGGCGAGAAGGTGGAGCACAAGGTCTACGTCCCGTTCCAGCTGGTTACACCGGCCAACATCGACAAGTTCCTGAAGAAGAACTGAGCGGCGGACATACGGAGCGGCGCTCCCACGCTAAAGGTAGCGCCGCTCTCTTTCTCAGCGTCTGAAAGACGCGAGGACGGCCGTGGCTGACGGAGGATAGAGGATTGGCACAGACATCTCATGGCGTCGGCGGGCTCAGCTATGACGCGAAGAAGCGCACATGGCCGGCCGAATTCAACGTTTTCCTGGCGCTCGTCATTCTCGTCGTCATCTTCGAGGCGATCGGCCGGATCTTTCTCGGCGACAGCTTCCTGTTCAACACGCGCAGCGACGTCAGCGGCATCTTCAACGAGGCGCGCCTGCAGATCATCATCCTGCAAGTGTCGATCGTCGGCATCATCGC
Source organism: Mesorhizobium sp. B2-4-14 (assembly GCF_006442155.1). NCBI lineage: Bacteria > Pseudomonadati > Pseudomonadota > Alphaproteobacteria > Hyphomicrobiales > Phyllobacteriaceae > Mesorhizobium > Mesorhizobium sp. B2-4-14. The sequence continues at coordinate 257,581 of NZ_VFVA01000002.1, forward strand.
CATCGGCGTCACGCAGGTGATCATAACAGGCGGCATCGACCTGTCCTCGGGCTCGATCGTCGGCGCCACCGCAATGATCGCCATGAGCTTCGCCCAGGTGGCGACCGTCAACGGCAACCCCAATCCCAAGGCGATGTTCCTCGCGGAGGGCTGGACCGACCTGCCGGTCATCGTGCCGGTGCTGGTGGCGATCGGCTGCGGCCTGCTTGCCGGCCTGGTCAACGGCGCCTTGATCGCCTACACGCGCATTCCGCCCTTCATCGCCACGCTCGGCATGATGGTGACGGCGCGCGGCATTGCCAAATGGTGGTCCAAGGGCCAGCCGATCTCGTTTCCGACCGACAGTTTCGCGGCAATCGGCAAGGGCTTGATGCCGGTCATCATCTTCATCTCGCTGGCGATCCTGTTCCAGCTCATCTTGACCTACACGAGATACGGCAAGCATTGTTACGCCATCGGCTCCAACGAGGACGCCGCGCGCATGTCCGGCATCAAGATCGCCAATCACAAGATCCTGGTCTATGTCATTGCCGGGATCCTGGCCTCGCTCGCCGCCGTGGTGCTCTCCTCCAAGAACCTCACCGCCCAGTCCGGCATGGGCGTGATGTATGAACTCGACGCCATCGCCATGGCGGTCATCGGCGGCGTTTCGCTGTCGGGCGGGCGCGGTTCCATCGTCGGCACGGTGATCGGATCGCTGATCTTCGGCGTCATCATCTCCGGCTTCACCTTCCTGCGCCTCGACGCCTACTATCAGGAGATGGTCAAGGGCGTGATCATCGTCGGAGCGGTCGTTCTCGACCAGTGGCGCCAACGTATGCGTGCATTGAGGGCTTGACCATGTCAGACATCGTCCTGAAGACCGAAAACCTGACCAAGCGCTATGGCGGCGTGCATGCGCTCGAGGGCGCGAACTTCGAGCTGCGCAAGGGCGAACATGTCGCCATCATGGGCGACAATGGCGCCGGCAAGTCGACCTTCGTGCGCCAGATCACGGCGGTCGAACAGCGCACCAGCGGCAAGATCTGGTTCGACGGCAAGGAAGTGAATTTTACGGGTCCCATCGCGGCACGCGAGGCGGGCATCGAGACCGTATTCCAGAACCTGGCGCTGGCCGACGACCTCGACGTGCCATCGAACCTGTTCCTCGGCCGCGAGAGGGTGCTGTTCAACCTCGGGCCATTCTCGATCCTCGACCGCAAATATATGCGCAAGGCGACCGAGGCGGCTCTGGTTCGCACCGCGGTGAAAATACCCAACCTCTCCAACACCATCCGCCACATGTCGGGCGGCCAGCGCCAGTGCGTGGCGATCGCCAGGACAGCGACTTTCGCTTCCAAGCTGATCATCATGGACGAGCCGACGGCGGCCCTTGGCGTGCAGGAGACGGCGCAGGTCGAAAACATCATCCGGACGCTGAAGGACAATGGCGAGCCGCTGATCCTGATCAGCCACAATATGCGCCAGGTGTTCGACCTTTGCGACCGCATCGTCGTGTTCCGGCGCGGCCGCATCGTGGCCAATCTGCGCAAGGAGAACACCGACGGCCAGGACATCGTGTCCTACATCACCGGCGCCAAGACCGGGGAAGCCGAACTCGCGGCCTAGGGCCGGGCGCGGAGGCGGCGGTCATCGCCTCCCTGTCGATATATCCGGACCGCAAAAATCACCCTGCGCCCGTGACAGGCGCCCCTGCTTCGAACCATCCCCAGAGGAAATATCCATGACTCTCCGCTTCGCCCTCCTCGGTGCCGGCCGCATCGGCAAGGTCCACGCCCGCGCGGTCGGCTCCAATCCACAGGCCAAACTGGTTGCCGTCGCCGATGCCTTCGAGAAGGCGGCGACGGAATTGGCGACCGCCTATGGCGCGGAGGTGCGCACCATCGATGCCATCGAAAAATCCGGCGATATCGACGCCATCGTCATCTGCACGCCGACCGACACCCATGCCGACCTGATCGAGCGCTTCGCCAAGGCCGGCAAGGCGATCTTCTGCGAGAAGCCGATCGATCTGGACGCCAAACGGGTGGAGAAGTGCCTGGCCGTGGTGGACAAGGCCAAGGCGACGCTGATGGTCGGCTTCAACAGGCGGTTCGATCCTCACTTCGCCGCCGTGCGCAAGGCGATCGACGACGGCGCCATCGGCACCGTCGAGATGGTCACGATCACCTCGCGTGACCCCGGTGCACCGCCCATCGATTACATCAAGCGCTCGGGCGGCATTTTCCGCGACATGACCATCCACGATTTCGACATGGCGCGCTTCCTGCTCGGCGAGGAGCCTGTTGCGGTCAGCGCCCACGCCTCGGTGCTCGTGGACAAGAAAATCGGCGAGGCCGGCGATTTCGACTCGGTCAGCGTCATCCTCGAGACGGCTTCCGGCAAGCAGGCCATCATCTCCAACTCGCGCCGCGCCACCTATGGCTACGACCAGCGCATCGAGGTGCATGGTTCGAAGGGCATGGTCGCGGCCGAGAACCAGCGGCCGGTGTCGATCGAACTGGCCAACGACAAGGGCTATACCCGCCCGCCGCTGCACGACTTCTTCATGACGCGCTATCTCGACGCCTATGCCAATGAGATTGCAGCCTTCATCACCGCTGCGACATCGGGCAAGAAAGCGGCTCCGAGCGGAGCGGATGGGCTTGTGGCCTTGAGGCTCGCCGATGCGGCGCTGAAATCGGCGACGTCAGGCAAGACCGTCCGTCTCGACAAGTAACGGAAATCGACCCAAGAAAACAGGAGCAGAGCGATGAGCGCATTCGCCGATCGCAATTCAGAAACACGCGCCATCGTCACCGGCGGCGCGCAAGGCATTGGCTTCGCTGTCGCGGAGGCGCTTGCCGATGAGGGCTGCCGGGCGCTGGCACTCATCGGCCGCTCGCAGGAGAAGGGGGACAAGGCCGTCGCCAGCCTCAAGAAATCCGGCGTCGACGCCATCTTCATCAGCGCCGACGTTGCGAAAGTGGCGGACTGCAAGCGCGCGGTGGCGACCGCGATTTCGCATTTCGGCACAATCAACGCGCTGGTCAACGCCGCCGCCACATCGGCGCGCGGTTCGCTGGTCGAGACTTCAGAGGAGCTTTTCGACCAGATATTCGACACCAACGTGCGGGGACCCTTCTTCCTCATGCAGGGGCTGGTCGCACATCTGCTGGAACGCAAGGCGCCGGGCTCGATCGTCAACGTGCTGTCGATGTCGGCGCATGCCGGCCAGTCGTTCCTGACGCCCTATTCGACCAGCAAGGGCGCGCTGATGACGCTGACCAAGAATGTCGCCAGCTCCTACCGGAAGAACCGCATCCGCTGCAACGCCGTGCTGCCCGGCTGGATGGACACCGAAGGTGAGGCGATCGTGCAGAAAAAATGGCACGACGCGCCGGACGACTGGCTGGAGAAGGCCGAGGCCGCGCAGCCGATGGGCCAGTTGGTGAAGCCGGCCCAGCTTGCCCGGCTGATCACCTATATGCTGAGCCCGCAGGCCGGCGTCATGACCGGCTCGCTGGTCGACTACGACCAGAACATAGCCGGCGTTGTTGGGGAGTAACGGCACCACTACGTCCAGCAGAGCTCGGCCGTTTGTCCGGGCCATCATGGCCGCGTCTCAAAAGCCCTGTTGCCGGAGCATAGGCATTCCCATATAGTCAACATAGTCAGACTAGTCATGGGATTAAAATGCCAGAACCCAAGAAAGACACGAACTGGACGGTCGCCGGGGCAAAAGCCCGGCTATCGGAAGTTATCGAGCGCGCGCAATCTTCGCCGCAGACGATCACCAGAAACGGCAAACCAAGCGTGGTTGTCGTCTCGGCCGAGGAATGGCGGCGCAAGACGGCGCGTAAGGGTACGCTTGCGGAGTTCCTGCTGGACTCGCCGCTGCGCGGCGCCGATCTCGACCTTGAACGTCAACGCGACGAACCGCGTGATCTGCCGCTGTGAAGCTGCTGCTTGATACGAATGTCCTGTCCGAGGTGACGAGGCCGTCGCCGGACGCATCCGTTCTGGAGTGGCTGGACGGGCTGGACGAGGACCGTTCATTCATCAGCGTGGTTTCGATCGCCGAAATCCGGCGCGGCGTCGCCCTTATGGATGAGGGCCGCAAGCGCGAGGTCTTGGCCGAATGGCTCGCTCGGGACCTGCCGCAGCGCTTCGAGCAGAGGGTTTTGCCGGTGCACGAACCGGTCGCCTTGGCCTGGGGCGATCTGATGGGCCTTGCCAAGCGCCGCGGTCGCGGTTTGTCGTCAATGGACGGCCTGATCGCAGCCACCGCGATCGCGCAGAAGCTCGCTTTGGCAACACGCAATGTCAAGGACTTCGAAGGCTTCGGGATCGAACTATTCGATCCCTGGACTCCATGAACCGCTCGTGACGAGAAAAGGTCCCGATGCATCCATACTGGATCACGATAGACGGTCATCTTGGTGTCGGCGTCACCGCGCGATCGGAAGCCGATGCGCTCCAACTCTTCGCGCTCGCCTTTCCGTCCAAACAGGTCATTGGCATCGACATCGTCAAGGACATGGACGATCTCGACCAGAATCACGTCGTGCCCAATATGGTGGCCAACTGGCTTCGGCGTGGCATCTGGTTTCCCCAGGGCCAAGAGCACATTACAGACTGAGACAATTCATCAGTCTCAGCGGTACGTGACAAACAGCCCAGCATCGACTATATGACCCGCATGATCAACCTGACCGCCACGTATTGGTACTTTAGCAGCTCGCTGGCGGCGGGAGGATTGCGCTCGATCTGAAGATTGCAGATCAAAATCCGAACAGCCGCCAGACCTGGCGGCTTTTTTGTTTCAGCCGGCAGGTCTCCCAACCAGGAGCAGAAAGCCGTGTTGACCACCACAGATGACCTTCGGGTCACCGAAATCAGGACACTGAGCACGCCGGACGAGGTGATGCGCGAAATACCGCGCACGCTGACGGCGACGCGCACCGTTGCCACCGCGCGCAATTCCATCCATTCCATCCTCACAGGGGCCGACGATCGACTTGTTGTCATCGTCGGCCCTTGTTCCATCCACGATCCGGTCGCCGCCGTTGACTATGCCAGCCGTCTGGCGGCGCTGCGCGAAGCCCTGGCCGACCGGCTCGAGATCGTCATGCGCGTCTATTTCGAGAAGCCGCGCACGACCGTCGGCTGGAAGGGGCTGATCAACGATCCGGACCTCGACGGCAGCTTCAACATCGAAAAGGGGTTGCGCATGGCGCGCAACGTGCTGTCGGCCGTCAACAATCTCGGCCTGCCGGCGGCGACCGAATTCCTCGACATGACCATACCGCAATACATCGCCGACCTCGTCGCCTGGGGCGCGATCGGCGCGCGCACGACCGAGAGCCAGATCCATCGCGAGCTGGCATCGGGCCTCTCCTGCCCGGTCGGCTTCAAGAACGGCACCGACGGCAATCTCAAGATCGCCGGCGAGGCGGTGAAATCGGCCGCGCAGCCGCATCATTTCATGGCCGTGACCAAGGGTGGACGCAGCGCCATAGCGGCGACCACCGGCAATGAGGACTGCCATGTCATCCTGCGTGGCGGCGTTCAGCCCAATTATGACGCGGCGAGCGTCGCGGCCGCCGCCGCGGAACTCGCCCGCATTGGTGTCGCGCCGCGGCTGATGATCGATGTCAGCCACGCCAACTCAGCCAAGAAGCCCGAGAACCAGCCCAAAGTGGCGGCTGACGTGGCGGGCCAGGTGGCGGCAGGCGACGAGCGCATCATCGGCGTCATGATCGAGAGCAATCTCGTCGCCGGTCGGCAGGATGTGGTGGCCGGCAAGCCGCTCGTCTATGGCCAGAGCATCACCGATGGCTGCATCGACTGGGCGACCACCGAGACCGTGCTGCACGGCCTTGCCGGCGCCGTCGAGTGGCGCCGATCGGCACGGCGCGCGATGATGGAGAGGCAAGGAGCCGCCTGATCTGGCAGGCCATGTCTGTATGGAAGGGCGGCGGTCTCCGGATTCGGACCGGGCTCACGCCGCCTTCAGCCTTGCAATGCCTGGGTTTCGCGGCACCTCGGCCGGAGCGACCGACCTGGCGCCGGTGCGCCGCGCAATCCTCAACGAGCAGAAGCTCGGCCGACAAGCCTGACCGCGCCTGCAGGCGCCTGATCCGCCCGACCCCGCTCAACTCCTACGCTGAAACCGCCAACATCGTCGCCTGGTGTGAACTCCGCCAGGCGATCTGCAATTCCGCAACGATCGCATCGAGGATGCCCCGACCGAGCCGTGGTTCAAAGGCAAAGGCGACGGCTTGCGGCAGGTCTGGGTGAACGGGTGGGAGACGAATACCACCGCTGGTAACTGAGACGTTTGCCGCCGTTCGCGAGTAGCACCGACCGGTGTGCCCCGCGATCAGCACCAACTGATTGATTTGAAATGTCGGCGCTGCCCCTCATCTGCCTGCCGGCATCTTCTCCCCCTGTAGTGACGGGGAGAAGGGAGCGGTTTCGGCCTTGGCGCTTGCCCTGCGGTGCGGGAAACTGGCGAAATCCGTGGCGAAGGCCCGGCAGGGCAATGAGGGACGGCGCCGACGTTAAAGCTAGCAGCGGGCGTGGCATCATATGTGTTCCCCGCTGGATAGCGCTCGATCGGCGGCCAAGCCGCCGCTACCGCACATCGACCCAGCGCTTCTCCTCGAACGAGCGCGCCATGGCGTGCACGGTGCGCTCGATCTCCAGGCCTTCGGCGAACTCGATGAGCCGCGCCGGCTTGCCGGCGAGCCGCGTCAGCAATTCGCGGCACTCGATGATCTTGAGATCGTTGAAGCCGAGGCCATGACCGGGCGCCGGCACAAAGGCGTCGTACGGCTTGTGGTGCGGCGCCACCAGGATGGTGCGATAACCCTGTTCGGTCGGGCGGTCCGATGTGAGGTAAAGCTGGAATTCGTTCATCCGCTCCTGATCGAAGAGTATCGAGCCCCTGGAGCCAAAAATCTGGACGGCGATGCGGCCCTTGCGGCCCCAGGCCGAGCGGTTGACCTGGAGCGTGCCGGCAATGCCGTTTTCCAGATGCATCAGCACGCTGGCGATGTCGTAGGTTTCGACCGCGCGGCGCCCGCCGGCCGCCAGCTTGCGGTCGGCATAGGGCTTGGCCATGTCGCAGATGACGCTGGTGACGCGTCCGAACAGCACAGAGACCAGCGACAGCGGATGCACGGCGAAATCGTCGAGCGCGCCATAGCCCGAAGCGGCCTCGTGCTTCCAGAAGAACAGCGCCTCGGGATCGGCCATGAAATCCTCATCCATCTCGATGCGCAGATGGTTGACCTCGCCGATGATTTTCTCGTCGAGCAGCGCGCCGATGTGGCGGATGGCCGGGCTCTGGATGTAGTTGTAGCCAAGGGCCGCGACCTTGCCTGATTTCTTGGCCGCGGCGGCCATCGCCTCGGCTTCGGCAAAGCTCGGCGCCATCGGCTTTTCGCACCACAGATGCTTGCCGGCTTCAAGGATGGCGATGGCCATCTCCGGATGGAACTGGTTGGGCGTGGTCAGCGAGACGATATCGACCTCCGGGTCGTTGACGACGGCGCGCCAGTCGCCGGACGCCCTGGCGAAGCCGAATTCGCCGGCCTTGCGCCTGGCGAGATCCTCATTGACCTCGCCGAGGTGGACCAGCCGCGGCTTGGCCACGTCGGAGAAGACGGCGCCGACAGCGCTCCACGCGATGGCATGGCATTTGCCCATGAAGCCCGTGCCGATAAGACCTACGCCGACCATCCGCGATTTCTCCACTGCTTGAAGCGCCGATTGGATGAATTAATCCATTTTCTTGGGGAATGGAATGTCTGCCTCATTTTTTATGGCGTTCTTGCGCAAGCTCGCTATGATGAGGCAGAGAGGACGCTTCACGGATGAGCTTGAACGGGCCGACGATGGACGAACTGGTACCTCGCGACTTCGAGACGCTGCGCGCCACTATCCTGGATCGGCGCGAGAACCTGCCCAAGCGCATCGCCCAGATCGCCGCCTATGCGCTCGACAATCCGGACGACATCGCCTTCGGCACCGCTGCAAGCATCGCCGCCTCGGCCGGCGTGCAGCCTTCGACCCTGATCCGTTTCGCCCAGCAGCTCGGCTTCGACGGCTTCACCAGCCTGCAGCAGGTGTTTCGCGAGCGGCTGCGCGAGCGCAATTCTTCCTATGACGAGCGGTTGCAGGCGCTGCGGGCCAAGGCTGACGCCGGCGCCGGCCACCGGGCGATCTTCGACGGCTTCGTCGCCGCCGCGAGCACCTCGCTCAACGACATTTCGCGCACGCTGGACGACGCGCATCTGGAAGACGCGATTTCCCTGCTGGCGAAGGCGCAGACCATCTATGTGCTGGCCAAGCGGCGCTCCTACCCGGTGGCGACCTACATCGCCTACGCGCTGGGCAAGCTGAAGATCCGCAACCAGCTGATCGAATCGGCCGCCGGCCTGAATGCCGAGATAGTCGGCTTTGCGACGCCGGCGGACGCCGTCATCGCCATCAGCTTCTCGCCCTATGCACCGGCCACAATCGAGGAAGCACGCAGCATTTCGGAACAGGGCGTGCCGATCGTCGCCATCACGGACAGCTCGTTTTCGCCGCTTGCCCAGTTCGCCAGGGTCTGGTTCGAGGTTGCCGAGGCGGACTTCGCCGGTTTCCGCTCGCTGTCAGCGACGATGGCGCTGGCCATGGCGCTGACCGTCGGCGTCGGCGAAAAGCGGCGCGATGTAGGCCGCAAGCGCAAGGCCTGAACCTGCACGCTAAAACGATTGGCGAGGCCGGAAACCCGACAATGCCTGTTGCTTCCCCCGCCTTCGGGCCGGGATCATGGTCCCGCACTTTTCAGCCCGGGAATGCTCATTCCATATTGACTATGGTTTGGAATTATTATTTCATATTACCGGCGCCACGCTGCCGCTCGCGCGTGTTACCCAAACAATGTTGTCCATGACAACAAGCCCTACGGGAGGTTCCAATGAGCGAAGCCGTGGACGCGAAACAGGCGCCGCTCGACGTCATCACCATCGGTCGTGCTTCCGTCGACCTCTATGGCCAGCAGATCGGCTCGCGACTGGAGGACATCACCTCATTCGCCAAGTCGGTCGGCGGCTGCCCGGCCAACATCTCGGTAGGCACAGCGCGGCTCGGCCTGCGTTCGGCGCTGCTGACGCGCGTCGGCGACGAGCAGATGGGCCGCTTCATCCGCGAACAGCTGAAGCGCGAAGGCGTCAACGTCGACGGGCTGAAGACCGACAAGGAACGGCTGACCGCGCTGGTGCTGCTATCGGTCGAGAGCGAAGGCGTTTCGCCGATGATCTTCTACCGCACCGACTGCGCCGACATGGCGTTGGCGCCGGAAGACATCGACGAGGCTTTCATCGCCTCGGCGCGCTCGATAGTGGTCACCGGCACGCATTTTTCGCGCCCCAACAGCGACGCCGCCCAGCGCAAGGCGATCCGCATCATGAAGGCCAAGGGCGGCAAGGTTGTCTTCGACATCGACTATCGCCCTAACCTGTGGGGGCTCGCCGGCCATGCCGAGGGCTTCGAGCGCTATGTGAAGTCGGACCGGGTCTCGGCCCAGTTGAAAACAGTGCTGCCCGATTGCGACCTCATCGTCGGCACCGAGGAAGAGATCATGATCGCCTCTGGCGCCGACGACTGCCTGAGCGCGCTGAAGACGATCCGCTCGCTATCGTCGGCCACCATCGTGCTGAAGCGCGGCGCCATGGGCTGCATCGTCTATGACGGGCCGATCAGCGACGATCTCGAGGACGGCGTCGTCGGCAAGGGTTTTCCGATCGAGATCTACAATGTGCTGGGCGCAGGCGACGCCTTCATGTCCGGCTTGCTGCGCGGCTGGCTCGGCGGCGAAAACCTGGAAACAGCGGCGACCTGGGCCAATGCCTGCGGCGCCTTCGCCGTTTCGCGGCTGCTTTGCGCACCGGAATATCCAACCTTCGAAGAGCTGCAGTTCTTTCTGAAGAACGGCAGCAGGCACCGGGCTCTGCGCAAGGACGAGGCGATCAACCACATCCATTGGGCGACCACGCGCCGGCGCGAGATCCCTTCGCTGATGGCGCTCGCCTGCGACCATCGCGTGCAGCTCGAGGACGTCGCGGCCAAGGCCGGCGCCGATCCTGCGCGCATCCGCGATTTCAAGGTGCTGGCCGTCAAGGCGGCGGCGAAGGTTGCCGCCGGCCGCGACGGCTACGGCATGCTGATCGACGAGAAACATGGCCGCGAGGCGATGTTCGAATTCGCCCGCCATCCCTTCGCCTGGCTTGGACGCCCGGTGGAACTGCCGGGATCGCGGCCGCTGCGCTTCGAGTTCTCGCAGGACATCGGCTCGCAGCTTGCCGAATGGCCTGTCGATCACTGCATCAAGTGCCTGTGCTTCTACCATCCCGACGATCCGGCGGCCTTGAAGGAAGAACAACAGCAGAAGCTGCGCGCGCTATTCGAAGCCGCGCGCAAGGTGGGCCGGGAACTTCTCATCGAGATCATCGCCGGCAAGCACGGCAAGCTCGACGACACGACAATCCCACGCGCGTTGGAAGAGCTTTACGCGCTTGGCATCAAGCCTGACTGGTGGAAGCTCGAGCCGCAGGCGTCGAGCGGCGCCTGGGCCAGAATCGAGGCGGTCATCCTGAAACATGATCCCTGGTGCCGTGGCATCGTGCTGCTTGGGCTCGAGGCGCCGCAGGACGAGCTGGAAGCCGCTTTCGCCGCCACCGCCAAGGCGCCCATCGTCAAGGGCTTTGCCGTCGGCCGCACCATCTTCGTCCACGCCGCCGAAGAGTGGCTCGCCGGCAGGATGTCGGATGACGAGGCCGTCGCCGACATGGCGTCACGCTTCGAGCAACTGACCGAAGCGTGGCTTGCCGCGCGTGGCCGCAAGGCAGCATAAGAAAGCGCGGCACAAGGACTGCGGAGGAAACCATCATGAGCAAAACAATCCGCCTGACGATGGCGCAGGCGCTGACCCGCTTCCTGTCCCGCCAGATGACCGAGATCGACGGAAAAAAAATGCCGATCTTCGGCGGTGTCTGGGCGATCTTCGGCCATGGCAATGTCGCCGGCATCGGCGAGGCGCTCTATCAGGTGCGCGACGACTTGCCGACCTTCCGCGCCCACAACGAACAGGCGATGGCGCATGCGGCGATCGCTTACGCCAAGGCCAATTTCCGCCGCCGCTTCATGGCCGCAACAAGCTCGATCGGTCCGGGCGCGCTCAACATGGTGACCGCGGCGGCACTCGCCCACGTCAACCGCTTGCCGGTTCTGTTCCTGCCTGGCGATGTCTTCGCCAACCGCATCCCCGATCCGGTGCTGCAGCAGGCCGAGGATTTTTCCGACGGAACCGCGACCGTCAACGACTGTTTCCGTCCGGTCTCGCGCTATTTCGACCGCATCACGCGGCCCGAGCAGATCATCCCGGCGTTGAGCCGCGCGATGCAGGTGCTGACCGATCCGGCCGATTGCGGGCCGGTGACTTTGTCGCTCTGTCAGGATGTGCAGGCCGAGGCCTATGATTATCCGGAGAGCTTCTTTGCCGAGCAGGTCTGGCATCAGCGCCGGCCGCGTCCGGACCGCGGCGAGCTTGCCGCCGCTGTCGCAGCACTCAAGGCCGCCAAGAAGCCGCTGATCATCACCGGTGGCGGCGTCCTCTATTCGCAGGCCTCGGATGAGTTGGCGACATTCGCGGGAGGTGCCGGCATTCCGGTCTGCGAGACGCAAGGCGGCAAATCCTCGCTGCCGGACAGTCATCCGCTCAATATGGCGGCGGTCGGCGTCACCGGCACTTCGGCCGCCAATCGGCTGGCTGAGGAAGCCGATGTGGTGCTGGCCATCGGCACGCGGCTGCAGGATTTCACCACCGGCTCTTGGGCGCTGTTCAAGAACTCCGGCAAGACCATCATCGGGCTCAACGTGCAGCCTTTCGATGCCGGCAAGCACCGCGCGCTGCCGCTGGTCGCCGATGCGGCAGAGGGGCTCGCCGAACTCGGTGCCGCGCTGAAAGGCTGGAAGGCGCCCGCCGCATGGACCGACAATGCGGCCGAGGGCAAGAGGGCCTGGCAGGCCGATGCCGCCAAGGTGACGGCGCCGACCAATGCCGCCTACCCGTCCGACGCGCAGGTGATCGGCGCCGTGCAGCGGGCCATGGGCTCCGACGTGACCTTGCTGCATGCGGCCGGCGGCCTGCCGGGAGAACTGCACAAGCTCTGGCAGGCCGGCACGCCCGGCTCCTACCATGCCGAATACGGCTTCTCGACCATGGGCTACGAGATAGCCGGCGGGCTTGGGGCCAAGATGGCGAAGCCGGACGAAGAGGTCGTCGTCATGATCGGCGACGGCTCCTACCTGATGCTCAATTCCGAGATCGCCACCTCGGTGATGCTCGGTTTGAAGCTGACCATCGTGCTGCTCGACAACAGGGGTTTCGGCTGCATCAACCGGCTGCAGATGGCAACCGGCGGCGCCAACTTCAACAATCTGCTGAAAGACTCGCGCCACGAAATCCTGCCCGATGTCGACTTTGCCGTGCATGCCGCGAGCATGGGAGCGATCGCCGATAAGGTGCCGTCGATCGCCGAGCTGGAAAACGCGCTGTGGAAGGCGAAGACAAACGACCGCACCACCGTGCTGGTCATCGACACCGACCCGCTGGTCTCGACTGATGCCGGCGGCCACTGGTGGGACGTGGCGGTGCCGGAAGTCTCCGCGCGGCCACAAGTGAACGCGGCACGCAAGACCTATGACGAGAAGCGGCAGATGCAGAGTGTTGGTGACTAATGTCGGCGCCGCCCCTCACCTTTACCCTCTCCCCGTAAGAACGGGGAGAGGGGTCGCCAGCGTCGCGATCAGCCCTTCTCCCCATCCCTGTACGGGGAGAAGGTGCCGGCAGGCGGATGAGGGGCGGCACTGACGGCCGAAGAATGAGCTGTTTTGAAACTGGAGTGATGACTTGAAAGCCAAACTGGGCATGTCCCCCATTGCGTGGTGGAACGACGATCTTGCCGAACTCAGCGATGATGTGTCGCTGGAGGAGTGCCTGCGCCAGTCGCGCTCGGCCGGCTTCACCGGCATGGAGATGGGCCGGCGTTTTCCCAACGATCCCGCTGTCATGCTGCCGATCCTGAAGGCAGCCGACGTGACGCTGTGCGGCGGCTGGTTCTCGGGAACGCTGGTCGATGAGGACATGGCCAAGAACAAGGATCGCATCCAGCCGATGATCGACCTGTTCAAGGCGGTCAATGCGCCCTGTATCGTCTATGGCGAGGTCGGCCGCTCGATCCAGGGCGACCGTTCCAAGCCGCTTGCCACCAAGCCGAAACTCACCAGCGACGAGATGAAGGCGTATGGCCGGCGCCTGACCGAGTTCGGCGAATGGTGTGCCGAACAAGGCATGCCGCTGTCCTACCACCATCATATGGCGGCGGTGGTCGAGACCGAGCCGGAACTCGATGCCTTCATGCGCCATTCCGGCGAAGGCATTCCGCTGCTGCTCGATGCCGGCCACCTGGCCTTCGCCGGCGGCGATGTGCTGCGCGCCATCGACAACCACCACAGGCGCATTAACCATGTCCACGTGAAGGATGTGCGCATGGGCGTGATCGACAAGCTCGACCGCACGAAGCAATCCTTCCTCGACGCGGTGGCGCTCGGCGCCTTCACGGTGCCGGGCGACGGCTCGCTGGATTTCGGCGCCATCGTGCAGCGCTTCGCCGATCATGGTTATGAGGGCTGGTTCGTGGTGGAGGCCGAGCAGGATCCGAAGAAGAACCCGCCGCGCAGGATGGCGCAGGTGGGCCACAATGAACTGATGCGGGTGATGACGGCGGCCGGTTACACGGTCGAAACGCAAGGTTTTCCGAATGCGTGAGTGCAGCGGTTCTCGGTGATGATACCTTGCTGTAGGCTGGCCGGATGAAAGATTCCGAACATCCCTTCTTCCGACCGCTGTGGCGGCGCGTCGCCGTCGTCGCGGTCTGCGTCCTCTGGTCAGTCATCGAATTCGCCACCGGCACGCCGTTCTGGGGCGTCATCGCGCTCGGCTTTGCCGGCTATGGCGTCTGGCAGTTTTTTTACCTCTACAAGCCGGCCGACGAGAGCAAGGCAACGGCCGAGCCCGAAGCGAAGGAGTGACTGATCCTATGCGTTGGCGATTAGCTTGGCCTCCGCAAATCTTCGGCCGGCGCCCTTCCAACTTCGTCATCCTAGGGCGAAGCAGGAGCGAAGCTCCGTCGCGGAGACCCTGGGATCCATGCCGTTACCTCGGCCGAAGGGCACAGCGGAGCGGAATTCTGCACCGTCACACCAGCTTCAAAGTCTTGGCATGGATCCTAGGGTCTGCGCTGCGTCGCTACGCTCCTTGCTGCGCCCTAGGATGACGAAGTTAGAAGCACTGCACCCTTTCAAACAGGCGGCTTGGCTTCAGGGAATCCTTCAAGCCAACGGAATAGGAGACAAAAATGTCGAAACTGCTGGTGAAGGCCGACAAGGGCCATGGCCGCGTTGCCCATGTGACGCCGAAAAGCGCCGGCTGGACGTATGTCGGTTTCGACCTGCATCGGCTGAAGCCGGGCGAAAGTGCCTCGGGCCAAACGGCCGATCGCGAGGTCTGCCTGGTGTTCGTGACCGGCAAGGGCACCGCCACCACCGGAGGCAAGTATCTTGGGGTGCTCGGCGAGCGAATGTCGCCCTTCGATGGCAAGCCGTGGTCGGTCTATGTTCCCGAGGGATCGGACTGGTCGGTAACGGCCGATACCGAGCTGGAACTGGCGGTCTGCTCGGCGCCGGGCCTGGGCGGCCGGTTGCCGGTTCGGGTGATCGGGCCGGACGATCTCGGCCAGGAGGTGCGCGGCAAGGGCACCAATACGCGCTACGTCACCAACATCCTGCCGGAAGGCAAGCCAGCGGACTCACTCCTGGTGGTCGAGGTCATCACGCCGGGCGGCCATACGTCGAGCTACCCGCCGCACAAGCATGACCAGGACAATCTGCCCGCCGAATCCTATCTCGAGGAAACCTACTATCACCGCCTCAACCCGCCGCAGGGCTTTGCCTTCCAGCGCGTCTATACCGACGCCGACAAGAATGGGCATCGCGCACTGGACGAGGCCATGGCGATCGAGGATGGCGACGTGGTGCTGGTGCCCAAGGGCTATCACCCCTGCGCCGCCTGCCACGGCTACGACCTCTACTATCTCAACGTCATGGCCGGACCAAAGCGGACGTGGAAATTCCACAATGCCCCCGAGCACGAATGGTTGATGAAGGCCTGAGAATCGGGGCGGGACCGGTGAAGCTATTGGTCCAGCTCGGAAAAATCGTCGGCTAAGGAACTGAAGGAGCGATTTGCCTTCGAAAACCCTTCAAAGCTTCGTCAATCCGTCATGGAAATCACCTATGGCAACGGATCTGATGAGGACTTGCCATGCGTTATGCCATCTATTTCGCCCCCCGGCAGGACGAACCGCTGGCGCGGATCGCCGCCAACTGGCTGGGCCGCGACCCGTTCGGCGCGGCGACAAAGCCGGTTGAGGCCGTGGCCGACCTTGCGGCGGCGGAAGTTGCTTTCCACACCGCTTCGGCGCGTCGCTATGGCTTCCACGCGACGCTGAAAGCCCCGTTCCGTCTTGCGGTGAACGAGACAGAGAGTTCGCTGCGCGCGGCACTCGACCAATTCGCCGAGGCGACGCCGGTGGTGACGATCCCGCGTCTCGTTGTCAGCCAGATCGACAGCTTTTTCGCGCTGGTGCCGGACGGTCCGCTGCCGCCGCTCAACCGCTTCGCCGACGACGTCGTGCGCGATTTCGACCGGTTCCGTGCGCCCCTGACCGAAGCCGAGATCGAACGGCGCAGTCCGGATTCGCTGAAGCCGGCCGAGTTCCGCAATCTCTGCCAGTGGGGTTACCCCTATGTCTTCGAGACGTTCCGCTTTCATATGACGCTGTCCGGGCGGGCAGGGCCACAGGAAAGCCCTCGTCTGCGCGCGGCAATCGACAGCCTGTTCGCGGATGTGCTTCGGCAGCCGGTGCTGGTGGATGGACTGACGCTGTTCGTCGAACCCGAACCAGGCGCGCCATTCCTGGTGCTTTCGCAGCACGCGCTGGGACGGCGCCCGACCAGAAAAACCGCCTGACCGCCTGCCGGAATAGCTCCGGCCGGAGATAACCGAGGACTGCCCGAAATGACCGCCGAGACTGTTCTTTCCAACGCCCGCATCGTGCTTGCCGACGAGATCGTCGAGGGTTCGCTGGTGCTGCGTGACGGCTTAATCACCGGCATCGATCCAGGTGCTGCCCGAACCGGCGACGACATGGGCGGCGACTATATAATTCCGGGACTGGTCGAACTGCACACAGATCATCTCGAGGGCCATTACGCGCCGCGGCCGAAGGTGCGCTGGAACCCTATCGCGGCCGTGCTCGCCCATGACGCGCAGGTCGCGACCGCCGGCATCACCACCGTGCTCGACGCCTTGCGGGTCGGCATGGATGAAGACGCCGACCTGACCTCGGACGACATCCGCAAGCTCGCCGATGCGATCGAGGACAGCGTGCGGGAAGACCGGCTGCGCGCCGACCACTTTATCCATCTGCGTTGCGAAGTTTCGGCGCCGGACTGCCTGCGGGCCTTTGCCAATTTCGAGACTGACGACCGGGTGAAATTGGCGTCGCTGATGGACCATGCGCCGGGCCAGCGCCAGTTCGTCAATCTCGAGACCTATGCCTATTATTACCAGCGCAAGCTGAAGCTGAGCGACCAGGACTTCCAGAAATTCTGCGAGAAGCGGATGGGCGAATCGGCAAGCAATTCCGGCCCAAACCGGGTCTTCATCGCGGCGGCCTGCCATGAGCGCGGCATCGTTCTGGCGAGCCATGACGATGCGACGACAAGCCATGTCGAGGAGGCGATCGAGCAAGGCGTCCGGGTCGCCGAGTTTCCGACCACCGAGGAAGCGGCGCGGGCTTCGAAAGCCGCCGGACTCGGCGTGCTGATGGGCGCGCCCAACGTCATGCGCGGAGGCTCGCATTCGGGCAATGTCTCGGCACGCACGCTGGCCGGCAACGGCCTGCTCGACATCCTGTCATCCGACTATATCCCCTTCAGCCTGATCCAGTCCGCCTTCTTCCTCGGCGACATGGTCGAAGGCATTTCGCTGCCGCAGGCGGTCGCCATGGTTTCGAAAAACCCGGCCGAAGCGATCGGTCTGACCGACCGCGGCATCATCGAACAGGGCCGCCGCGCCGATCTGGTGCGCGTGCGCGTCGACGATCATGTTCCGGTCGTGCGCACCGTATGGCGGCAGGGGCGCCGGGTCGCATGATGGTGTCCGCCTTGATCGAGCGTGAGTTGTCCGCCGAAACGTTCCCGATCCGCCATGGCGTGTTTGTAGCGGTCGTAGGCCCAAGCGGTGCCGGCAAGGACACGGTGATCGGCTACGCCCGCGCGCTTTTTGCCGACGAGAGCCGGCTGGAATTCGTGCGCCGCGTCATCACCAGGCCGAGCGATGCGGCGAGCGAGGATCACGACACGCTGGCCGATGCCGCCTTTGTCGAGGCCGAGGCCGACGGCGCCTTCGCCATCTCCTGGGAGGCGCATGGGTTGCGCTATGGCCTGCCCGCCGATGTCGACTGGTCGGTCGCCAATGGCCATGTTGCGGTGGCGAACGTGTCGCGCGCGATCATACCCTCCTTGCGCGAGCGCTACGCCAATCTGGCCATTGTCGAGATCACTGCTTCGCCTGACGTGCTGGCCGAGCGACTGGCGATGCGCGGCCGCGAATCGCGCGGCGAAGTGCTGGCCCGGCTGGCGCGCAGCGCCAATGTGACCTTGTCCGGTCCCGGCGTCACCACGATCGACAACAGCGGTCCGCGCGAGGCGGCTGGCGAGCGCTTCGCCGAACTGCTGCGCAAGGCAATGGCCTTTTCCGACATGTCGGGCATGATCTAGGCCCTCCGCCCTACAGCTCAATTTTCGCACCTCACGAGGCAACGGCCGCCGCTTCCGGCGGTTTGCGGCCGCTCGTCTTTCGGTAGGCAGACATGTTCGCCTGGGCCGACCGCCATTGTCACATCCTTGTAATAGACATTTCGGATGGTGGCGCCCGTTGCAATTGCTACAGCCAGAAAAATGACCGCCCGACATGACATATGATGCCTCGAAAGATCGGAAGGCGACGGTCGATGCCCGGGTCCAGGCGGCGCTAGAAAATCTGCCGCCCGCCGAGCAGCGCATGGCGCGGTTCTTCGTCGACCAGAAGCAGTCCGTCCTGCTGGGATCGGCCGCCGAGATCGCCGAATTGGCCGGCACCAGCGACGCCACCGTCGTTAGGACGGCGCGCTCGCTTGGCTTCGAAAGCCTCTCGGCGCTTCGCCAGATGCTGCTGTCGGACCTGACCGGCACGCCATCCCCCGGCAAGCGCCTGGCGCGCACCTTGCAGGAGACTGGCGACGACAGCGCCGGCGCGTTGCGACATGTGATCGACATCCACGAGAGCGTGCTCGACGTGCTGAAGCGTCCGGAGATGGCGGCCGCGTTCGAGCGCAGCATCGACATTCTGGCGCAGGCCAATCGCCGCCATGTCTTCGGCATCGGTCCATCGGGCGCCATGGCCGACTATGCCAGTTTGCAATTCAACCGGATTGGCCTGCCGACCAGCGCGCTGTCGGTATCGGGAATTGCGCTCGCCGACCGCCTGCTGTGGCTCGCCAAGGGCGACGCCGTGCTGATGATGGCCTATGCGCCGCTCTACCGCGAGGTCGAGATCATTCTCGAACAAGCCAGGCAGGTCGATGTCCCGGTCGTGCTCATCAGCGACAATCTGGCTCCACTGGTGTCCGGCAAGGTGGCCGAGACGCTGCCAATACCGCGCGGCAAGGCCGATCACCTGGCCATGCATGGCGGCACGATCGTGCTCATCGAAGCGATGATCATCGGGCTGGCGAAACGAAACAGCGAAGCCGCCTTTGATGCCCTCGAGCGGCTGAGCACGGTTCGTGGGGCGATCGACAAGGCATGGACAAAGCGCGGCGTCCGCAAGAATAATAACAATAAAAGCTAGAAACTCCTGCGCGTGACACAAAACATTCAATTTGTTCGTACATGATACAATGGGGCTTACTATGCCCATGGGAAATCCACTGGAGAACAAGATGAACGCCCGTACCATTTTCTGCTTCGCAATTGGCTTGAGCGCGCTGACCGCCGCAGCACCTGCTTCGGCATCAGACCTCGTGCTTTATGATGCGCTCGATTTCGCTGGCCCGGTGGCCAAGGCCTTCCAGGCCAAGACCGGTCTCACGGTCGACGTCGTCGAGCCTGGCAGCACCGGCGAGACGCTGGGCAAGATCGCTGCCGAAGGCAGCAACCCGCAGTTCGATATCGTCTGGCTCGACGGCTCCGCCGTCATGGAGCGCATGGCGGCCGACCACGTGCTGCAGGCGATTCCCGCTGCCGCCTACGATAAGGTGGCATTCACCGATCTCGGCAAGTCGCTGATCCCGCAGAGCCACGCTTTCCTGCCGACCGGCACCAGCACCACGGCCATCGAGGTCAACACCAAGAAAGTACCCGCCGACAAGCTGCCCAAGTCGTGGGCCGATCTTCAGTCCTTCGCAGGCAAGGTCGCGGCCAAGGATCCCAATCTGTCGGGCCCTGCCTATCAATGGCTGGCCGGCTTCTTTCAGACCAACGGCCTCGACGCCGGCAAGGCCCTGTTGACCAAGACGCTGACCAACAAGTCCCTGTCGGGCCTGTCGAGCGGCGGCAAGGTGAACAAGGCGGTGCTGACCGGCGATGCCTCGGTCGGCATCAATCAAGACAGCGCCATCTTCTCGAAGATCGCCGCCGGCGAACCCGTCGTCGCGGTCTATCCAAGCGAAGGTTCGGTGTCGCTGCCGCAGGGCCTCGGCATCAGCGCCAAGACCCAGCACATGGATGCGGCGCGGAAATTCATCGACTTCGTCACCAGCGCCGAAGGCCAGGCCGCCATGCAGAATGGCGACGATACCGACTTCTTCTACATCCCGATCATCAAGGGCATCAACGCCAAGCCGGGCCGTGAAACGAACATCACCTACACGCATCTCGACGATGCCGTGGCCTCCGCTCACGAGACCGAGTGGAAGCAGTGGTATAAGGCCAATTTCGTCCAGTGACCCGGCTGTTCGGGAAATGACGATCGTCCAGCATTCCGGCGCCGCGGCTTTTGCCCGCGGCGCCGGCGCCAGAAAACCGCCGCTGGGCCGTCTGTCGTCGCTCGCCCGCTATGGCGGTCCACTTGCGGTTTACGCCGTGTTTGGCCTGCTGATCGGATTGCCGCTTGCCCTGGTGCTGGTTCAGGCGGTCATGCCCGGCCTGTTTGCCGCGCAAGATGCCAGCAGCGGCCTGAGTTTCGAGCCGCTGGCCCGCGTCTTCAACTCGCCCTATGTCGCGGGCTCTGTCCTGCATTCGCTTGAACTCGGCATGCTCGTCGCCTGCACCACGACGGCGCTGGGTGGCGCCTTCGCGGTCCTGGTCCAGCGCTGCGACATTCCGGGGCGGACAGCGATTTCAATCGTGCCGTGGCTGGTTTTCCTGACGCCGTCCTATCTCAAGGCGCTCGCCTGGGTGCTGCTGATGTCCTCCGGCGGTTACCTGGCGCAGTTCGGGCTGCTGCCTGCCGCGCTGGGCTCGGCTTTTTTCGGCCTGGCCGGCCTGGTGTTTGTCCACACGCTCAGCCTGTTTCCGCTGGCCGCCTTCATCATCGGCAGCGCGCTCGCCGGCCTGGGCAGCGAACTGGAGGATGCCGCGCGGCTCTCCGGTGCCACGCCACTCAGGATCTGGCTCCGCATCAACGGCCCCTTGCTGGCGCCGGCCATCGCCTTGAGCTTCATCGCCACCTTCGCCGAGGTGCTGTCCGACTTCGGCCTGGCCTCGACCATCGCCAGAATGTCGAATTTCGGCGTGCTGACCTACGGCATCTACGCCGCCGCCAGCGACTACCCCGTCGACTTTCCCGCCGCCGGCGCCCAGGCGCTCATCCTGCTCAGCCTTGTGCTGCTCGTCGTGGTGGCGGACAGGCTGCTGCGCCGCCGCGCCGACCCGCGCCTGATCTCCGGCCGCGCAAGGCCCGCCCGGCTTTACAATCTCGGGGCGTGGCGCTGGCTTGCCATGGCGGCGGCCCTGGCCATCGCTTTCCTCGCACTGGCATTGCCGCTTGCCGCGATCGCGGCACGCGCCCTGACGCAGACGCTGGGTCACGGGCTCATCTGGAGCAACTTCACCAGTGCCAATGTGGTGGCGGCGCTCAGCCTGAACACCGCGGCCAATGACGGCCTGTTGCGCAGCCTCTTTTACGCCGGGCTGACGGCGCTTATCGCCAGTTCGCTTGCCCTACTCCTGTCGGCGCAACTCGATCGCGCGGGCCCGGTGCTGCGCAGCGCCGTCGTCGGCCTGTCGCTGGGATCGGTGGCGATACCGGGCATCGTGCTCGGCTTCGGCTATATCCTGGTCTGGAATCGCCTGCCGGGGTTCCGCGACTGGCCGTTTCCCCACTATGGCGACGGCTCGCTGCTGGTTATGGGCTATGTCGCGGCAGCACTTCCCTACTGTCTGGTGGTGATCCTTTCAGCCATCGGCCAGTTGGCACCGAGCCTGACGGACGCGGCGCGCCTGCATGGCGTCGGGACAATCCGGCGACTGCTGGCGATCACCTTGCCGCTGGTGCTGCTGAGCGTGGTGACGGCCTTTCTGCTGACGTTCATCCGCACCGTATTCGAGTTGCCCATCTCGCAGATGCTCATTCCGCAGAGCGGGCCGCCGGCGCCGACGCTCATCCTGAAACTGTTCAGCCACGATCGTGATGGGCTGGCATCGGCGATCGCGCTGGTCGCCATGGCGGCCGCCGGCATCGGTGCCGCGCTGGTCTGGTACCCGCTTCGGCGGTTCGTCAAACCGCGTCGAAGTGTGGGCTATACCGGCGTGGGCAGCGGTCAAGCCGCGAGAACGGGAACCTTGTCATGACCGCCTCCCTGCATTGTGCCGGCATCTGCAAATCGCTCGGTGGACGTCCGGTCCTGAGCGACCTCAATCTCAAGATCGATGCCGGCGAAGTGGTGTCGCTTCTTGGCGCCAGCGGCTCCGGCAAGACCACGCTCCTGCGCATCATCGCTGGGCTGGTCGAACCCGAAAGCGGATCGATCACGCTGGACGGGCGTGTCGTGTGGAGCGAAACGTCGGTCATCCCCGCCGAGAAGCGGCGGATCGGCATGGTTTTCCAGGACTATGCGCTGTGGCCGCACATGACGGTCGCCAACAATCTGGCCTTCGGGCTGCGCTCACAGCGGCTTTCGGATCGCGACATCGCCCAGCGGCTCGCCCACGCGCTCGACGTCACCCGCCTTGCTCCCTACAGGGATCGTTACCCGACCGAACTGTCCGGCGGCCAGCAGCAGCGGGTCGCCATCGCGCGTTGCCTTGCGGCGCGTCCAGCGCTGATGCTGTTCGATGAGCCGCTGAGCAATCTCGACGCGGCCCTGCGCGAGGATATGCGCATCGAGATGATGGAACTGGTGCGCCGCGAGGCCATCACCGTCGTCTATGTGACGCATGACCAGGCGGAGGCGATGGCGGTCTCCGACCGCATCGCCATCATGCGGGCAGGCGAGATCGTCCAGTTCGATACACCACGTGCGATCTACGAGGCGCCCGCCGATTCCTTCGTGGCCAGCTTCATCGGCGGCTTTTCGATCGTTCACGGACAGGTCCGTGACGAACGCTTCACAATCGCCGAGAGCGACGCCGAAACCGTGCGCACGCCGGGCGCACGCCCTGGCGCCGGCATGCTCGTCATCCGTCCCGAAGACGCACGCCCGGCCAACGCCTATCCGGACAACCGTCTGCAGGGCAAGGTTCTGTCGAGCGCCTTCCAGGGCCGATGCTGGCGGCTGGCGGTCGACCTCGGCCCCCACCGCGTGCGGCTCGATTGGCCCGAAGCGCCGCCGGTTGGCGCTTCGCTTGCTTTTTCGCTGCCGCCGGAGCGCTGTGTGGTGCTGACCGCATAGTGATGCTAACCACGATGCCGAATGTGGAAACGGCCTTTCAAAAGTTCATGATCAAACGAAGACACAGGGCGCCTTCATGCAGACACTGACACCCATTCTCTCGACGGTCACGGCGGCATTTCTCGCCTCCTTGGTCGAGGTCGTCGAGGCCTTCACCATCGTGCTCGCGGTCGGGGTGACACGCAGCTGGCGCCCGGCCCTGACCGGCGCCGCCCTGGCGCTGGCGGTGCTGGCGGCCCTGGTACTGGCGTTCGGCCCGCTGCTGGCGCTGGTGCCGATCTCCACGCTGCAGTTCGTTGTTGGGGTGCTGCTGATCCTGTTCGGCATGCGCTGGCTGCGAAAGGCCATCCTGCGCAGTGTCGGCGTGATCGCCCTGCATGACGAGGAGGCGGCCTTTGCCAAGGAAACCGCCGCCCTGAACCGGCAGGCCAATGACCGCCGCGCCGACTATCTTGCCGGTCTGGCGTCGTTCAAGGCGGTGCTGCTCGAAGGCGTCGAGGTGGTGTTCATCGTCATTGCCGTCGGTGCCGCGCACGGGCAGACGCTCTACGCCAGCCTGGGTGCGCTGGCGGCCTTCGTCCTGGTGATGCTTGTCGGCCTTGCCGTGCACCGGCCGCTGGCGCGCGTTCCGGAGAATGCACTCAAATTCGTGGTCGGTCTGATGCTGACCAGCTTCGGCATCTTCTGGACCGGCGAAGGCATCGGCGCCGACTGGCCAGGCGCCGATCTCGCCCTGCTCGCCATCTTCGCCATCATCGCGGTGGCGTCCTTCGCCATGGTGCGCTGGTTGCGCATTACCCACCCCGCAGCCGCTGGAGGGCTCGTCCGATGAACGTCATTCGTCTTATCGCCAAGGAATTCTTCGGCATGTTCGTCGATGACGGCAATCTGGCGCTGCTGGCGCTGGTGCTGGTGGCCGCCGTGCTTGCGGCGGTGAAGCTGCTGGCACTGCCGCCGTTGCTCGGCGGCGCGTTGCTGCTGGTCGGCTGTCTCGCCATCCTGTTGCAAAGCGTTCGCCGCGCCGCAAGCGCGACCAACCGGTAGCTCCGACAGGCACGCGGCTGAAGCCTGACGGGCTCAGCCGCGCAAGGTGCGGGCAAGCGCGGCGCAGAGTGGCAGGGATGTTACTCAGCGGCCGCGCCAGCTATGGTCTTGCGGCTGGCGTCGATCATGCGCCGCCGGGCCCGGAACACGCCCCATTGCTGGTCGACGAGCACGCCGATGAGGATAACGCCACCCATCACCGCGAAGTTGAGGGAGGACGGAATGCCGAGCAGGTTGACGAGGTTCTGCAACTCCTGCAGCAGCACGGTGCCGAGGAGGACGCCGATCAGCGAGCCCTCGCCGCCACGCAACGAGAAGCCGCCAAGCACCGCCGCGGCGATGGCGTAAAGCTCGTAGAACTGGCCGTGGCTGGCCGGCGAGATCGAGCGCGTGTACATGGCGAAATAGATCGCCGACAGCGCCGTCAGCACGCCGCAGATGACATAGGCCGCCATGACGATGCGCCCGGTGCGGATGCCCGAATATTTCGCCGCCTCCTCGTTCTTGCCGATGGCGTAGAGATAACGGCCGAACACCGAGCGGTGCAGCACCACCCACATGACGATGGCGATGACGATCAAGGCGAAGAAGGAGTTCGGCACGCCCCAGGAGCGGCCGGCAGAGAGGAATTCGAGCTCCGGAAAGTTCTGGCCGAAGGCGAAGCCGGCGGTGCCGTCGGCGGTGTAGAAGCGGGCGACGCCGCGATATATCAACAGGCCGCACAGCGTGACGACGAAGGGCTGCAGCTTGAGCCGCGTGATCAGCCAGCCATGCACCAGGCCGATAATGGCCCCCAATGCGATGATCAGCACGAAGGCCAGCGGCCAGTCGAGTTCGCGCACGGCGATGAAGTCGATGAACAGCGTGCCCAGCAACGCCACCAGCGAACCGACCGACAGCTCGATGCCGCCGGTGATGATGACAAAGGCCTGGCCGATGGAAAGGATGCCGAACAGGCCGATCAGGTTCGAGGTGTTGGCAAGGTTGATCGGCAACAGGAAGCGCGGGTTGATGATGGCAACGATGGCCCCGACCACCAGGATCAGGATCAGCAGGCCGAGATCTTTCTTGCTCATCGTCTTCTCCCCAATGCTTGCCCGAGCAGCTCGCGCTTCCGCGACCCCGAGGCAAAAACTATTTCGGCTGCTTGCCCACCGCCAGCAGCAGCACGTTTTCCTGGCTGAACCGGTCCTTGTCGAGAATGCCCGAGATCTGGCCCTCATGCATGACGGCGATGCGGTCGGACACGCCGATCACCTCTTCCATGTCGCTGGAGATCATCAGCACGGCGACCCCGGCATCGGCGAGCGCGCGCATCAGCCCGTAAATCTCCGCCTTGGCGCCGATGTCGATACCACGCGTCGGCTCGTCGAGGATCATCACCTTCGGGTTCATAGCCAGCCATTTGCCGAGGACGACCTTCTGCTGGTTGCCGCCCGACAGCGTGCCGGTGCGGGTCTGCACCGAGGGCGCCTTGATGCCGAGATTCTTCTTCTGCTTTTCGGCGGTTGCCGTTTCGGCGCCTGCGGACACGAGCGATCGCTTCGCATGGGCCGGCAGATTGGGCAGCGAAATATTCTGCGCGATCGACAAATCGAGCAGGATGCCGGTGAGCTTGCGGTCTTCCGGCACCAGGAAGATGCCATGCGCGACGGCGTCGGCGGCCGAGCGCAGGACAAGCGGCGTGCCGTTGAGTTCGAGCGTGCCGCCGAGGCAGCCGTCGATGCCGAAGAACACGCGTGCCAGTTCGGTGCGGCCGGAGCCGACAAGGCCGGCAAGGCCGAGGATTTCGCCGCGCCTGACGTCGAGTTCGACCGGCCGGCCGGGATAGGTGGGGGTGCGGACGGCCTTGGCCGACAGGGCGACGGCGCCCGGCGCACGCGCGGCCTCGGAAGCCTTCTCGCGCTCCTTCAGCATGCGGCCGATCATCAGCTTGACCATCTGGTCATGGTTTATATCGCGCTTGCCCAGCGTGCCGGCCAGCATGCCGTCGCGCAGCACGACGACGCGATCGGCGACACGCTCGACCTCGTGCAGGCGGTGCGAAATGAAGATGACGCTGATGCCGTCGGCCTTCAGCCCCTTGATGACGTCGAGCAGCTTGTCGGTCTCGGCGATCGGCAGGCTCGAGGTCGGCTCGTCGAGGATGACCAGCCTTGCCTTGATCGACAGCGCCTTGGCGATCTCGACCATCTGCTGCTGGGCGAGCGACAGGTCGGCGACCTGCGTGTCGGCGGAGAAATTGGCGCCGACGCGCTTGAGCAACGGCGCCACCATCTCGCGCAGCCTGGCGCGGTCGACGAGCCTGAGCGGCCCGGCGCGCAGCGGCTCGCGGCCGAAGAAGATGTTGGCGGCGACGTCGAGGTTCTCGAACAGGTTGAGCTCCTGGTGGACGAAGGCAATGCCCGAGCCAAAGCTGCCTTCGACGCTCAGGCCCTTGTGGGCGGTGCCGTCGACGGTGATGGTGCCGGTGTCCGGCGTGGTGACGCCGCCGAGGATCTTCATCAGGGTCGACTTGCCGGCGCCGTTCTCGCCGACGAGGCCGATGACCTCGCCAGGCCTCACCTCCATCGAAAAGCCATCGAGCGCGACGACGCCCGGATAGGTCTTGCGCACGTTCTCGAGGCTGAGGAACGGGGTGATTGCCGAGATGGATGTGTCGGAATAATTCATCATGCCTGACAGCAGCCGGTGGGCCATTTTGGTCCATCTTCAGACTGACGATCCTCGCGGTGTTCGTCAATGCGAGCAGCCGGCTCAAGGCTAGCTTGAGCCGGCTGAACTGCCTGTGGCCTTATTTTCCAGCCATCGCCTTCAGGTTGGCGGCATATGCGTCGACATCATCCTTGCCGATGATCTTGGTCGGGATGATGATCAGATTGCCGGCCGGGATGCCCGACTTGTCGCCCTTGAGGTAGGCTGCCATCAGCTTCATGCCCTGATAGGCCCATTCGAAGGGCTGCTGCACGACGGTGGCGGCAATGGTGCCTTCCTTGACGCCGCCCAGCGTGATCGGATCATCGTCGAAGCCGACGACGGTGATCGAGCCGAGCTTGCCGGCGTCGCGCAGCGCTTCATAGATGCGCGGCGTGTTGTAGGAATAGAAGCCGACCATGCAGGTGACGTCGGGGCTGGCGACCAGCGCGTCCTCGACATTCTTCTTGGCGCGGGCCTGGTCGATGTCGTCGCCGCGCACGTCGACGAGCTCGATTTTGGTACCGGCGAGACCATCCTTCATGCCCTGGATGCGCTCCTTGGCGTTGTCGGCGCCGAGAAGGCCGACGAAGCCCAGGCATTTGCCGCCGTTCGGCATCGCCTTCTTGGCGATTTCGGCCGCCTGCTTGCCGGCATCGACATTGGAGGAACCGATATAGGCGACACGCTTGGTCTGCGGGGCGTCGCTGTCGGTGGTGAACAACGCGGTTTGCGAGGCGATCTTGTTCAGGCCATCGGTCGAGGTCTTGGGATCGACGGCCGAGACCATGATGCCCTTGACGCCGGCCGTCACCAGATCGTCCATCAGCCGCTGCTGGATGGCGACCGAGGATTGTTCCGGATATTTGAGCTCAAGCGTGTAGTCGGGCAGTTCGCCCTGCGCTTTCTTGACGCCGGCTTCGGCGGCTTTCCAGAAATCGGACGCGCCGTTGACGACGAAGGCCAGCGTCGGCTTGTCGTCGGCGCGCGCGATGGCGGTCGCCGCCAGGCCGACGGCGAGAGCCGCGGCGGCCACGGATGCATTGCGTATCAAAGACTTCATGTTCAACCTCCCGTTTTGGTCCAGCCATCGGCCGACCGGTCTTGCTCACTGAGAATTTGCCTTGCTCACCTGAATTTGCCTTTTGCGGCTTGGATGCCCCTCCTCCTCAGGGGTTCCCGGCACTGAAAGAATGGCGTCGTTCCAGCCACGGCCAGGGACTTTAGAGACTCATCCTTCGTTCGTAAATAGTCCGATTTGTCTGACATATCATATGTCCGAGACAAAGCTCGCGGAGCCCAAGTCCGCTCGCCATCGGGCCAGCCACGCTCGCTTTCCGCCGCCCCCCGGAACCGATGGGCCGGATGCGACGGATTGACGTTACAGCGCATTTTTGTATTAGTAAACAGTATTAGTTCCGAACCTCGACCTGACCCTGCCACTGCGGTCCCGCAGTCGACGCGCCGGCTAGCCAAGACTTTGGTCGCGCGGCGCTTAATGCCGCTTTGCCGTTGCATTTCTGGTGTGCGGAGCCGCATGAGCAATGGACCGCGAGATTGGTAATAGATATAAGTCATGGGGCAGTTTCTATAAATCGATGCCACCGCGCCATCTTGTCGATCCGGCAGGCTGCCGCTAGACAGCACCGGGGATTGGGACAGGAATGCAATGAGCGAAACGACGGATCGGGAGACAGCGAGGCGCCGTAAGGCGCCGGCAAAACCCAAGGGCCGGGTCACCATGACCGACATCGCAAGGGCTGCTGGCTGCTCGCAAGCGACCGTTTCCTTCGTGCTGAACAATTCGCCAGGGATACGGCTGTCGCGGCAGACGCGCGAGCGGGTGATCGAGGCCGCCAGGGCGCTGGGCTACAGCGCGCCGGCCTTCTCCGCGCTGAAGACGCCGGTTGCGGCCTTTGAAGGTCTTGACGGGGTCATCGGCTTTGCCGTCGACCAGCTCGCCACCAGCCCGGAGGCCGTGGTGGCCATCGAGGGCGCGCGCCAGGCCTCGTGGAATGCCGGCAACGTGCTGCTGGTGGCGCAGACCATGGGCGATGCCGTGATGGAGCCCCGCGCCATACAGGCGCTGACCCGGCGGGGCATTTCGGCGCTGATCTACATGACCATCTTCACCCGCGAGATCACGGCGCCCGACTTTCTCTACAGCCTCGACATTCCGGTGATCCTGCTCAACTGCTACACGTCGGACTATGCCTTCCCCGCCGTGGTTCCCTCCGAGATCGCCGGCGGCCAGAGTTCGACCCGGCACCTGATCAGCCACGGCCACCGCCGTATCGCCACCATCACCGGCGAACCCTGGATGCAAGCGGCGCAGGACCGGCTGAAAGGCTACCGCCGCGCGCTCGCCACGGCCGACATCCCCTTCGACCCCGAACTGGTGGTCGAAGGCGACTGGTCGGCCAGCGCGGGCTATGCCGCAACGGTGAAGCTGCTGGCGCTGAAAGACCGCCCGACCGCCATCTTCTGCCAGAACGACCGCACGGCGATCGGCTGCTACGAGGCGCTGAAGGAAGCCGGCCTGCACATCCCGCAGGACATCTCCGTGGTCGGCTACGACGACGAGGAAATCGCCCGTCACCTGTTCCCGCCGCTGACCACCTCGATCCTGCCGCATATGGCGATGGGCCAATGGGCAATCGAACAGCTCGAGGCGCCCTCGCCGCCCGGGCGGGGGCGCTATCCCATCACCAAGCTGGAATGCCCGCTGGTGGAACGCGAGAGCGTGCGGGCCATGGCGGCAGGCTGAGGCGAGGCGACGGGCTGACACAGCGCCTTGTCCGCCAGCGGGCCGCGAGGGTGTATTCCGGCGGTCCGCCGGCAGATCCGACAACCCAGCTCACCCTTTTGCGGCAGCGCCCTTGCCTGCGACCACCCTGTGGGCCCATCGATCGCGGTCACCATCATGCCGTCTGTTGCCAGTAGGCGGCCGGGCAATTGTCGTCCATACTTGAGCCATGATGGGTCGAGGCTTGCGCTGTGTGCAGGTGTGTGCGGCTTTGCTGGCCGCGGACTGCCCACGCGCCGAAGCCGACGGGACCAAACTCTTCCAGGCGGGCGCCTACTCGTTCTCGGACGAACTCGGCGGCTTCAGGATCCTTTCGGCCACCGGCGCCGGAACGCGCACCGACCCGATCGTGGTCACCGAGGAACTGGAGACCGCGGACCCGGTGACGCTGACCATACGCGCCGCCATGCCGATCCAGCCGTTCGGAACGGCAGGCAATTACGCGACCGGCTTCCTGCCGCTGAAGATCGTCGCCCGCAACAACAGCGGCGACGCCTGGATCGAATTCGAATTCGAGCTGCAGCCGATCATGAACCGGCCGAGCGACTATGGCGACGGGCTGTCCTTCGACCAGGCGCAGCGCGAGGACAAAATGATCAAATCCGACAGCTTCGCCGAATTCAAACGCGACTTCGAGCCCTATGACAGGCTGCTGTTCCGCAAAGGCAAGGTCGACCCGCTGGAGACAGCCTCGTTTTCATTTCTGATCACGGACTTTTCGCCGAAGGATAGGTTTTATCTGGTGGAGGAGCCAAGGGTTCCTTCGTCGTAGGGGCTGGTGTTAGGGACGAGGATTGGTTCTTCGGTTGGGTGGCTGAGCATCTTCACGATCGGGGCTCTACGGCTCATTGCACTGCGAAAGATCGCTGCCATCCTCCGACGAGCGGTTAGGCGCATTGCGAGATGTCGATTCTGGAAATCCGGACGACGTCCAATCCGACAAGCCAGCAGGCCTTCCGAAATCCCGCATCATTTGTAGCCATCCCCGTAGAAAAATCCTACGGGGAATAGGAAATTACCTACGGGGACGTCTTGACCCCGCCCGGTCGGGTATGCTCCAAAAGAAAATGCCGGCGAGGTTTCTGCCCTCACCGGCATCATTCAACCAAGCACCATGGAGAACACCGTGCTTAATTCTACTCAACTTACCATCCGCATTGCGGCCGTTCAAGGCGCCTACGGTCATCGGCTCGCAACCTATGCTACCCAAATCTCGCCGCGCTCGCTGGAGGCATTCCTTGGGCACGATCCGCGTTCGCGCTTCTGGAAGAAGCTCGATCCGGAGCTCGAGCAAATCTACGTCCAACTCCAGCGCACCACCACCAGTGATCGTCTCCGTGCCATTCAGGCCTACATCCGGAAGCGGTTCTCCCAGTTAGCGGTAATCCTCGGTGCCTTCCCTGCGATTTCCGTCGCCGTTAAAAGACATCTCCGGTTCGATCCGTTCAATGAGAGCGGCGTGGAGGGGGCCGGCACCCTTCACCTCGACATGTCGAAGTCGAACGGGAGGATCGTCCTCGATGGTCTCGCTCGTGTGTCTGGAGTTATTGAGCTTGTGGAATTGGCCAACGATGAAGCACTGAGCATTGATGAACGCAGGGCCCTCAACGAATTGATCGACCAGTTCACTCTCCCGCTTGTGATCTTTGCGCCGCGGCAGGCCGACAAGCCTCTCGATCTCAAGGAGTTGAGGCAGTTATTTGCGGACTTCAACTTCAAACAGACGTCGATCAGTCCCACCATGGCTATGAACTACGATTCGAGCGACATCTATGTTGAGGCTACCCGTCGCCTCGCTGATCGTGCCGTTATCAAGTCGAACGGGGGCATGGAGACGAAGGCCGCGTCACTCGGTGCCAAGTCGACGGCCCTCGTAGTCCTGCAGCACCTCGTCCGCTTCGTGCGCGGCGCCGCCGAGGGCGATGCGTTCACCGAGGCCAAGACCAACGTGGACAAGGCGGAGGGGCAGCGCCGTCTGTCCGAGGACAGTATTGATGAATTTGTCACCCAGGCCAATCGCTTCCTGAGCGGCATGACCGAAATGATGGGCGCTGAGCGTTTCTCGGATACCAAGAACAGCATCCATCTGACAGGCCCAGGCTGGGGGGCACTAGGGACCATCTTCCACGACCTCGACGTGACGTTGGAGGTCGACGACATCGCGGCCATGGGCAGGAGGCTAGGAGAGCTCGACTGGAGGCGCGACGCCGAGTTCTGGTCCGATGTTATGCGTGAGAGGGAGGTTCGTGGGAAGATGATGCTGACTTTTGTCGGCGGAGGCTACGAGAGCCGGCAGGCCATCCGCCGCAAGGCTCATCAATATCTTGGGACATGGGATCGGCTCCAAGCCAAAACAGCTCCCTCCGAAGTTGGCGCGCCGACCGAGAGCAACGCTGCCGCTGCGTGATGCTGCGTAGATCTGGCCGGGCTTAGCCTATGAGCCCGGTCAGATTCTACTTGGAGCTGATCTTGGGGTATTCTAGTCCTCTGATCGATGACCGAAACTTCGACGGCAACGACGTGATCGCTGGCAATATCTTGTGCGTTAAATGGGCGGGCAAGAGCAACCATTGGTCAGATCGACCAGCCAGGTTGACGGTTCACGGTGCGTGGCGGCCGCACGCGATATGATATGATGGCTCTGCGATTTAAATAGATGGTACTCGACGAAAAGCCCCATCTCGCAGGGCAATGAAGACACCACTTTGAACGAACTGCATTACTTCGAAGGCGACAGCAGTGTATTCGCGGACATGATCGGCGCTCGGCACCCGCAGAGCATCACCGTGTGCGATGGCATTGCGCACGCCAAGCAACCGATCGATGGTGCCGCGATGCCGATCGATTGCTGGATAGTCGAGGCCAAGCTGGTATAAGTTCCGTTTCAGCACGACTGAATTCAGATTGGCTTTCGTGTCGATTACCCGATCGGGGATCTCGACCGTGCGGCTGAGGATTCCTTCGTAGGCTTCGACGAACGTTCGTTCCCTCCACAGCATATGGAGCTCTTGGTCGTCCGGCAGGCCAGTACGAAATTCTGGTGCCTTGCTGTTCGGATTGCGGAGTGCCGCGAAAATATCGCCAAGGCTGGCAGCCAGTACTGGGAAGGCTGCGTCGCGGCAAGACAAGGCCAAAGCATTGACTGCACCCGCGTAGGCCAGCAGAGCGAACTTGCAGAAGCCTTCCAGATGAGCATAGGTCAAGAGGGTCAACGAGCGGAACAGCATGTTGCGCTCAGCCTCGACCTCGGTCCGCGAGGCGATGTTCTCGATCAGGCGGAGTTCGGCCTCGCGCTGAAGCCGATCTGATTCGAGAGTTGATACGTTCCGTCCGGTTCCTCGATAACAAAGATGGGCGGCACCGGCATCTCAAGAAGCAAAGACTCGATGAAACGGGATCGTTGTCCCTCACTCCAACGAAACAGGCGCTGGTAATCTGGTGTTATGTTGAGTTCACCGTTCTCACTCATGTCCAAAAGTTCGTTGAACGACAGATCCAAGGATTGAGTGCTCGCCTGCTTCAACGTTGCGGCAATAGACTCAATCAAGGGGGACGCATTTGTCATTGCTGGATCGCCTCTCGACTCTTCTCGAAGCAGAGTACTGCCTCGATGGCCCCAGCGGCGCGCTTATAGGTTCGAGTGTGGGGGTTTATACCGGCCATGGAGCGCTTGAACTCGAAGTCATGGCGCCGTCTTAACTGAAGGCCCGCAGCCGCACCCATCTCCGTCACTATGCCGGGAAGATCGTTGTGGATGTCCTTATAATAAGAGTCTTGGACCACGAGGATTGCAGCCCCGGCAGGCTTAAGTCCCTTAGCAAGATGGGTGAGCGAGAGGGCCATCTTTTCGAAGTAGTCGAGATGAGTTTTGTAGTAGTAACCGGCTGAAGCCTTTGACGGATGTGCCTTCAGATCCCCAAGAAACCGGCCACAGATCGGTCCCCAGGCGGCGTCTACTGCAATGTCGTG
The DNA here is from genome assembly GCF_006442155.1 of Mesorhizobium sp. B2-4-14. Classification (NCBI taxonomy): domain Bacteria; kingdom Pseudomonadati; phylum Pseudomonadota; class Alphaproteobacteria; order Hyphomicrobiales; family Phyllobacteriaceae; genus Mesorhizobium; species Mesorhizobium sp. B2-4-14. The sequence continues at coordinate 291,127 of NZ_VFVA01000002.1, forward strand.
ATCCGGCACTCGAGTCGAGCCGATCATCTGACGACCGAGATCCTCCATCTTCACCTCAACCAGGGGATGCATCACGGCGAGCTCTATGCGTGTCGCCGCGCTGTAATCTATTCGTGTGCAATAGGGCGGCGAAGTCAGCACCATGTCGACGCTGGCTTCGGTCAGAGCGGTCAAGGTGGTGTTCGCCAGTTGTAGCTCCGCTACTGCATGGTCGGTATGCTGTTCGGTAGCGCGCTGAGCTAGGGCGGCGGCCATGTTCTTGACGTTCGCCGCAAACGACGAGAGGATAGCTTCTCGATCTCCTGTGATGAGACTCTCGTCGATCTTAGGCTTGCGGAACCAAGTAGGATTGGATGAGCGAAAATGCCCAGCCATCTGTCGGCAAACGGAAAACAGCGCCACATAGAAGGTGGCCGCTAAACCGGATATATGATCCAGTTTAACGCCGTTGGCCGTCAACGTATACTCGCCAACCAACTGGCCGCGAATGCGACGCTCGAGCGCCCGGATGAGCGCAGCTGTAGACAGTTCGAACCACCAGAGCAGCGGATCGTCAGGCCGCAGGATTCGTGGATCGGCTCGAACGCCTTTTATGGTGTCCCGAGCCAGCGCTTCGAGACTATCGGCCTCGGAAGGCGATAGCAGACGTGCCCGCGCGATCACGATCATCACTGGATTCAGATCGAATCCACGCGAGACAAGGCCAAGTTGCGACGCAGAAAATGTGGTCGTACCACTTCCATTCCAAGGGTCGAGAACGACCGCCCCCTTCGGAAGGAGTGCGCTCTTTAGCAGTGCCCGAGCGAAGCTTTCTGGATAGCCCGCGTAGTAGGGGAAGAATCCATCCCAACCCCGCTGGGTTTGGGGCGACCGCTTAGGTGATTGTATGTTAAGGGACTCGAACGCGACCACTTCTCTCTTCCTGTAACTTAGTGGCGCGGACGGGCGACCGGCGGCGCGGCCGACTCAGGCCAACCGGATTCTGCCCCATCTAGACACATTCGCACAAGTCAGCCTTAGACACCTGCAGGCAACGAATCCAGGTTAACAAAGTTTACCTTGGTGCCTTTTGCCACGACCCTTGGTTGAGTTTTGATGGAACGAGGACTCGCATGACGGGCTTAGGCAGCGCTCTCCGTCGCAAAAACATGCGAACTGTGGTTCGTCCATGCAATGCAACCGACACTTCGCAGCTTTTTGTTAACCTGAGTTCGGCGCCATGAGACGCCTGGGGTTGGAATGTCTCACTTCCTGCGTGATGCCACGTGCATTTATCACCCAAGACTGTTCACACGAACTGCTAGCCGAATAGCTGACTCCTACCTTCCTAGGCAACGCGCGATCGGTGCTGGGGGTTTATGAACGGCTGTCTCTGCAGAGAATGGTGATACGAGCCCGACTATACTGCGTCGATCGGCATCGGTCGGCCAACGAAGAAAGCGAGTTACTTCGGTGGTTTTTGCTTCGACGCAAGCTGCATCACTTTGTGGGTGCAACCAGCTGAAATGCAGAGCGAAATCTGGCGCACCCGACAGGATTCGAACCTGTGACCTCTGCCTTCGGAGGGCGCATACTCCGCGCCAAAGTGGCACGTTTCAGCGGTGTCCCTATCGGCGAAACCCCGATCGAGAGGTGTTTGTGCTCGTTCCGTTCACTGCTTTCGGTTCAACTGAACCGGAAGCTCCTGTCCGAATAAAACGGCTGCGACTCTTGGTCGTCGAGAATGGCTATCATTACCGTGATCTTCAACTCAGAAACCCGCCCCAGCGCCTCGAGCATCCCGCCTCGTGGTCCAACGCTCGCCTCCCGGAAGTGGGGACCGCAATGCGCATGAGATCATCGGAGTGACGGTCAATCTCGCGCCCGCCGACCTGCCGAAGGAGGGCAGCCATTACGACCTGCCGATCGCGCTCGGGCTGATGGCGGCTCTCGGCCACCGCGTTGTCTATTCGGATCTCAATAACGGCCCCTGTCGGCAATCATCGCTCGCCGTTTAATTAGCCACAATGTCAAAACGATTGACGCCCCAGATATTAGACTCTGCTAAAGGACTGGAGCAGGCAGGTTTCCTGCCGGACGCACTCGTTGCCTGGACGAGCAACCAGCGCCAGGAGCTGACTACCGATTGAAGAGATCGAATGTCGTCCTGGTCCACAATGATCCTGCTCGACACCCTACGACCATTGTGGATCACGGTTAGTCGGCTTCGGTCCAATTTCCCCTAAAATAGATTTGCGAGTTAGCCCAACCGTAGTGCGACGGGTGATAGATCGCAAACATAGCCATCGACCTGCGAGGGCGTTGGCGCAAGACATGCGCCCTTCCCTGCCCGACACCACAGCGTCGATTTTGCGTCGCTGCACCCTTTGACGAGCCTACTGAGAGCCGGAAACATCGGCAATTGCCGCTCGCTGAAAAGATATATTGTTCTCAGAACCGGCCCCACTAACCAGCGATCGGAATGACCGAAATGGGACGCTAGCCGACTGGCAGCTTTCAGAGCCGACGACGGGATAGCAGCAGTTCAGCGGCAGTCTGACCGGGCCGCTCCTGACCCAATTTCGGCCGTTCAGGTAACCCCTCGCGATTTTCTTGGAGCTGCCATTTACACAGGGTTTCAGACGACCACGGGCTGGTTGCTGTCCTCGAATTAGGAATAAGTTGAAGCGGACAGTGCCGGCCTGCGTTATGGGCGAAGACGGATTTGGAGTTCATCGAAGGCGCTTGCATCAACACCCTCTCCAACCAGCCTCACGAGATGTGCAAGCAAATCGTCCTGCCGCGGCTGGCCAAATGCCAGGCGATAAACCGTCAGGCTCCGCTTGAGCCATTCCAGCCGCTTCTCTTCTCGACTGAAGGGAAGCATCGGCACTCGTCGTTCCACCTTCGTCGGTCCTTCATAGATCCAGTAGGGGATGAGTTCGTCCCGGCTCGTTGTCGATCGGCGCGCTGCGGCAAACATGGCGGCCCAGGGGTCTGCAGCAGGCGTTCGGCTCTGCCGTACCGCGTCGCCATGAGCCGCGGCTACGTTCAAGCGTACTGCGTGTCCTTTGAACCGGTGGACACGTCCTTCACGCTGTTCGAGATCGACAGGGTTACCAGGCAGGTTCCAGTGGTACACTCGGTGGCAATAAGGATGGAAGTCGAGCCCCTCCTGACCGATGGAAGTCGTCGCGAGCACAAAAGGTCGGAAGGGTGAGTTGAAGGCTTCGCGCACGGTGGCCAGTCGGACCGCACCACCCTCTTCGTCCTTGAGCTCGGCCAGACGCATGGCAAATCGACCACGCATCTTGATGGGAGTCCGAAACACGATGCGTCCGTTCTCCACCCCAACGTCATCGACTTCGATTTGCGAAGGGCGAATGGAGAGTGCGTTCACCATCGCCTGCGCCACGCCTGTCGCGCGTGCAGACGGACTAGCACTCGACAGGCCCTCGCCTTCAACCAGGTAATGGGCGTATTCATCCAGAACCGCTTGCAGATTGTGACCAGCACAGTGTGTCAGGACGCTTCGCCAATAGTGCTCCTCGCTCTCCTGGCGCAGCAGCGCCACCGCCTCATGTTGGTTGAAGAGAGTACGGAAGCCCCAGGCGACATGAGCCGCAGCCTCGAGCAGAACAGGGTCGTCCCAGGCCAATTCTGGCGCAATGCGCCTCAAAGCGCGGACTGCGCACACTGCAGGACTTCCAAGCGAGAGATCCACGAGCAGCTCTATCGCTGCATTGTTCAAAGGTGCAGGGGCGCCCTCTGCGGAGCGCTTCAACTCGGCGACGTGCTCTCGAAAACCAGCCTCTTTTCCCGTCCACGCAAAGGCACCGCCTTGCAGCCATTCCAACGCACGATTGCCAGCCGCGGCGTCCATCGACGCGGCTGTGGACCACTCCCAGTCACGCGGTCCTAGGATGGCGCCGTCGGCTGCTTGGGGATATCCAACTAGGCGCGGAATTATCTGCTCGCGTACCGCACTGCGCACTTCCTCCTGCGTTAGTCGTTCGGACCTCGCGGCGAAGATGGCCAGCGGATCGCCCAATTCAGCGAGCGTTGGGGATGGATAGATGAGGTTGAGCGTGCGCAGAGCTGCAGGCCGGCCTTGCTCGAGCCGGAACTGCAAAGGCCGTCTTTTCGTGGCCTCGCGATAGGTCAACTTCGCTGCTGCGGCCCCCATGCGGCGTTCGACCTCGTAGGAGATAAGAGCCGCAAGCGCGTCCGGCACCATCTGCCATGCGGAGAATACCAATGCCTTAGTGGGTGGCGGCCCATTCGGCATTGGACCGTAATAAGGTAGTGCTGGAGCGATCCAGAGCTGCTGATCAAGTCCCGCATCGAATAAATCCGACATCAAGGCTCGAAGTCGCGCATTGCCCGGCTCGATGGGTTGGTAGTCGTCGATTGCATCCAGTCGCAATGCCAGCGCTTCTGCCTCAGCAACAGCAGCGACCAGGTCATTATTTGGACTCGTCCTCGCATCCTTGAGCAATTTTTTGAGAGCGTAGTCCCGCATAAAGTTGAGCAGATACGGCGCGGACTTCCAGTATTCGATGATCTCCGGCGCGCCAGCAATACGGGCCACCGCTGCTGCTACCGTGGCGTGGCGAAGATCGATCGCGGCGATCTTCACGTCCATAGCTGGTTCCGCCAGCATCGAGTCCTTCTTGATCGTGCTGTCGATCCTTTCGGTTCGAATCATCACCCTCTTCAAGCGACGTTCTATTAAGACCCGAGCCTGCTTTGCTTGCTTGGTCCCCGAGGGCAGCTGTTGCAGAAAGCGGCGGAATTGCCTCATCTCGATGTCCAGTTCCGTCGCAACGGATGCAGCACGTTCATGACCGTGAAGGAAGCCGACGGTCTTGAGGAAGTCGTCATAATGGTCGCCGTCATCGGGTGCGTCTTCCGACAGTGTCAACATCTTGTATGGGGTGGCCGAAAGAAGGAGGGTGCGGGCTCCTGATGCTTGGTCGCCGTATTCGAACAACGCACGCGCCAGTTCTCCAGCGTCTCCACCGCCTGAGAGCAATTCGCGAAAGCGTTGGAATTCGTCCAGAATGATCAGATCGGGCTTGAGGGCCATCACGCAGGCGTGTGACAGCACCTTCCTAAGCTTGCCGATCAATGCGCTACGCGCCGCAACAGACGCATCGGGGTACTTCGGCCGGCGGCGAGCGAACAGCTGGCACACCTCATCGAGTTCGGTAAATATTGCCTTGTTCTTCGAAACGGTTGATTCGAAACGGCGGATGATCGACTTGTCGATGCCCTCGAGAGACATCCGGCTGACTTGATCATCCCAATTCTTGAAGTTCGCGCCCACTTGCAAGGCGTTCCTGAGCGGTGTGAACCGCGCAAAAGGTTCGAGGAGCCGTAGGAGAAGCGCTCGCTCCTCCATGACACCCGTGGTAGAATGAAGATTGAATGTCGTGCCCGGTGTGAGGCTGATGAAGTTGACGCCGTTCGAACTAATGTTGTTTTTCTCACGCAACCGCAGAGGCATGAGTGTGATGCGTGTGGGCAGCGCCATCGCCTCTTTACCCAGCACGTTCAGTCGATTGAGATTTTGCGCAGCTATTGCTTGGTTGGAGCAAATATACAGGATGTCGATGCGCTTGGCCTTGGGCCAGAGCATCTCGATTGTCTTGGCAACGATGCCACGCGCGATCATCGTCTTTCCTAGACCAACCTCGTCGGCAACGAGAAAATGTCGGACCTGATCGGGTCCATGCAAACGATCAAAAACGTAGTCGACAGTGCGTCGTTGAAATCGCTTGAGTTGAGCGAGCGATGCCATGGCATCGAATGGTTCACCGCGCATCGGAAGCCTCCAGGACGGTTCGGAACACTTGCCACAACTCCTTGAAGTGGGGTGGAATGCGGTCCTCCGTACCAGCCTCCTTGCTAGCCTCGAGCCGGCTGACTAGGCGGTCGACGGCAGCCAGGCGACCATCGCCAGTACAGAGCGCACGCACTAGATCCTCGAGCATGGGCTCGTCATCCGCCCCTGCTCCCCATGCGCCGCTTCCTTTCCCATTTGGTGTGAAACGCGGTGGCAAGGGCTGCTCAGCGAAGGAGGCGAGCAGGAGCCGCAGATACGTCATGAACTTCTGCCGGCTGTCGATCACCCAGTAGAGGATTGCAAGGTCGCGCTCCTCCGGCAGGCCATCCACGGTCAAACCTGTGCTGAAGAGTTCAGTGTGACCCGTGGCGTCGTCAGTAATTTCTAACGCAAGGAATCGGGTCAAATCGACGAGAGCCATCGCCCCTAGATCCACTGGCGATCCATTGCGGATTCCATCGAGCACCTCTCGAGCGTGCCCTTCGCCGAGCGTAATCGGCCAGGCGCGCACCCGTCCGAGCTTTTCGAGCGGGATTCCGACATTGGGCGGGATCAGCCACAGCCGCCAACGCTTGGTGTCGTCATCCCCTTCGGCTTCGCAACGTAGAGACAAAGAGCCGCGGGCGAGAGCTCTCCGGGCCTCCAGCAAGCGGTGATCCGCAGAAACGTCGGCAGGATCGGTTGGTTCGACCTCGTCGGGTTCAAAGGATCGTGTCATTCGACCAAAACCCTTTTCGCCTAGTATGTCGTCGATGCCACCGAGCTTGGAACGCAAGCCATGTAGTGTTGCGAAAACCTCGACGTTGGACGTCGTTCGACGCCCAGAGAGGAGCGCCGCATTGGTCGCGTTGCCGGACCCAAGCGTCAGGCTTGTGCGTCTGCCATGCTCTTGAATGAAGAGCTTGGCATGAAGACCTTGGTGTTCGTTGGGGTGGGTCTCCTCGCCGTCCTCGGTCTCGGCCATTTCATCCAGCACCGATACCTGATGGAACTTGCTCAGAGTCTCAGCAGGAAGACAAACAAGCTGGTCGGGCCTGCTGATCAGCTTAGGGGCGTGATCAGCAAGACTGACCAAATGCTCAAGCGCCTGAGCTTCGACGAATGGCGACACAACGGCGATGCGTTTGCTCCTGCTCGGCTTCCAGCCATGTGAGCCAACACCGTTGACGTGGAAATCCATCTCTTCGCAGTCGTATGGCAGTTCCCAGTCGACGTATCTAAGGTCGTCTGCCATGGCCAAGGTCATCCCGCGGCGCGCCTCGCTCATCTGACCGACAGCCATTCCCGGCAAGGCAGTGAGAAGGTCATGCAACGGCCTGTTGGAAGCGACGGGCCTTGTTCCCATTTTTCCGTCTAGGGACAGGGCGGCGTCCCAGGATCTGTCACGCGTAAGGTTTCGCGACAGGATCAGCAATCTCATGAGCGTTGGACTCGTGCCACCAAGCGACTTGAAGCGAAGCGCCCAAAGTTTGGGATGGAAGCTGCCAGCGTTTGGCGCCTTCACTTCAACCACCGCCTTCTCAAGCAGCGAGGAGAGCCGAGAGCCTTGCCCTTTTTCGGCACGGATTTGCCCGGCATCGACATAGACAACGAGTTTCTCAGCCGTGCGTTCTGCGGACTCCAGCAGTGCCACCGGATCGTTCAAGACGTCCTCACGGCTCCTGCACGAGAAGAAGGCGAGACTCACCGGAACGGCGAGTGCGGTCTCGAAATCCATAGAGAAAGTAGTGGCGACCCCGCCATCAAACTCATAGCCGATCGGTGCCTTCAGGCTATCACCGTAAAGCAGCCGTGTTTCTGGATCGAGAGTGGACTTAACCACGGGTAAGATCTTGCAGATGACGGCGAGCCTGCGACCAGCGGTATTGGAGTCGATAGGCGCCAGATGAACCCTTCCAACGGTCGCGAGCAGTTCGATTGGTGAACCGCGACTGGCCTTTTTTCAAGCGACGCTCACGCTCCTTCACCAAGGACTGCGCCCTTGCTCGGTCACGCTTCAATGCCCCGCTTATTTGCAGCAGCTCTGTCCATTCCGAAACGAAACGTCGTGTGGGATCGAGTACCTGGTGAGCGGGGTGTCGGATCTCTTGCCAGAAGTCCTCGATCGACCATCGCTTCAGTCGGACCAAGTCGATATCTTGTTGCCACTCCGCGATCTGCTTCTTGTAATCCTCGATCCACTCTTCCTTGCCGCGCAACTGGCTGAGCTGCAGATTGTATTGAAGCGCGGCACCGTACATAGCCTCCGAGAAAATTGACGCGTGCTCGACAAGCCGGCGCATGCGGTTCGGGAAGTCCGAGACGTGGGGATGCGTCCAGATATGATCCGACTTCGCGTGACCGCCCTTTTGCGCCAAAAACGTCAGCAGGCTATCGGGATTGCTATCGACCAAACGGTCCACGATGAATTCAGCTTCGTCATCGCTCAACGCGAAGCTTGCTTTGTCGAGCATGCCTTTCGGAACTGGCGGTAGACGAGGATGCCAAGGTGTTGGCGTGCTTCGGCTCGCACCGTGGTCGTCATCGACATGATCCTTGCCTGCATCATTCGGCCATGATGGCATCGACGCTGCATAGGCGTCGATCGAGCCGGAGAAGCGTCGGATGCCCCATGTCTCTAGGCCTGACCAGTAGACGCTTGCGGGCAGCCTCTTCAATTTGGGACCGGCGTTTACCCCGATCACCCCGTTGTTTTCTTTGCCGGCGACCAGCGCATCCCGGAGGCGGATCTGGTCCGTTCTGATCTGCTCCGCGATCTGGTTAGCGTTTCGCTGCCGAGAAAGCCGAGAAAAGATCCATGGCACGAACAGCATATAGCGCAGACGAGTTTGAACCGTACTCGTGCCGGGGAACAGGTGATCGGCAATAGAGTCTCGGATCGCGCCCAGGCCCAGTTCGTCTCGGGCTTCTTGTTCGGTGAAGAGCTGCATCAAGCGCTGCGCCCGTTCACGCTCCTTCTCGTCGAAGTCGATCCATCCAATTGAAGACAAGTCCACTCCCCAAGTAAGGGCATGTCCTCAATCTAACCGTGGTCGATTAGTTGGCTTCCAGTGCGCCCCCTTGCACCGGTCGCCCACAACGTGCCTGAACTTGAACGGTCAAGCAACCTCAATGGCATCCGGTGCTGGATCTCGGTCTTCGCCCTTGCGATGGTCACAGCTTCTAAGCCAAGGCAGATGCGTCTCAATGACTGACGTGGGGGCGCAAAGCTGACTTCAGCTCGCGCTCGCCGTCATGTCCGATTTCTGGCAAAGGCGAACTCTGCCTGAATGGCGGCAGACGGGCGCAAAACTGCCGTCGCTTCGCAATTCAGCCGTCATGAGCCGTGCGACTGGCAGGACGTATCATGGTTGTAGCAATTCACTTATTTGGGAGCGGGCATCGACAAGCTGTGAAACTCTTCAAATTGGCCCGGGAGATTGTGGGCCAGGCAGCGCACCATCTTGGAATTGTCCATCAGCCGGTCAAAATAGCGGCCGGCTGCCAATAGTTCCAGACTCACAGTGCCACATCGCTCCACAGCGCTCAGAAACTCACTGCTTAGCCTGCCAAGTTCCGGCGTCATCGCATCCAGTTGATCTTCAGACAGGTTAGCAACCATCGCCGGATAGAAGCCCTCGACCAGCAGCGCACGCGGCGCAAAGGCGACAAGGATCTTTGCGTATGTGAACGAGACCCGCTCCATGCTCTCGGAGGACCTGCTCACGCTTCTGCGTGAGTGGTGGAAGGTCGGCCGTCAGCAGGGCGTGATGCACCGCGACGGCTGGTTGTTTCCCGGGCAGCACGCGATGAAGCCGATCAGCACGCGGCAGCTCTATCGCATCGTCGTCGAGGCGGCCGAGGCCGCTGACATCGCCAAGCGGGTCGGGCCGCACACGCTGCGCCATAGCTTCGCCACCCACCTGCTGGAGGACGGCACCACATCCGCATCATCCAGGTCCTCTCGGGCATGCCAAGCTCAACAACACCGCCCTTTACGCGAAGGTGGCGACCCGGACAGTGCGTGCCGTGACGAGCCCGCTCGACAAGCTCGGGCTGTTCAAGCCGGGAGAGGGCTCGCCCGACATCTGAGCCGTGCGCGCCTCGATCGAGGTCGCCGACATCTTGTTCTTCGACACAATCGAGAACGGCCAAATCACGCGTGACGATCTGGGCGTCGACATAAGCCCTTCTGATATGCGCGAGGAGGCGAAGCGCCTGCTGCTTTCAATCGTGGCAGAGCATCCCCTGCCGACAGACCTCAACGATTTCGCGGTGTGGGTACGCGACGAGACCGGGCAGTGCGTCTTTGAGGCGAGCTTAACCCTAGTCACAAGGTCGCTGCTTGCACCAGCGTAAAGCTCCAGGCTGTCAAGCCGCAGCGCCGTCCGGGCGGTTGGCCGCTTCGATTATCAGCAAGGCTTCTTCTGGGGTAATGCCGCACTTGCGGGCATAGTAAGCGGCTTCCGTTTGAACCTCTTCATCCAACGGTAGTGCAATGATAGCCTGCTTTGCCTTGAGCTTCGCCTTCTTGCCCATGTCACGAATCATACCACAATTCTGAATGACTATCGCGCAGATCGTGTTGCCGGTTTCCTTCCGGCCAGCCGGCGAGAATGCAGATGCGCATCAAAGATGGCAAGCTTGAGCCCATATGTGAGAGAGAGAGGCGGGTTTGCGTATTGCAGCAGCCCCCGTCGCTTTGGCCATTGGTCCAGAGCATGATGGCTGATCCGTTTGGCCGGCATGGCGTTAATAGAATTAACGGCCGGTGGGCGCGGCCGCGGGTAAAGTCCCATGGTCGAATTAGGATCCCCAAGTACGGGCGTTATCCGCTCTGGAGACAGCATCTGTTAAGCATATTGGCCGCCGGCTTCCACGCCTATGCAGCTCCCGAGGCTGAGTCGGATGGACTTGCCGCACTGACAAAGCGGCGCCAGCTGCCATATGTAGAGATATCTCTAGCCATCGACAGCCCCGCAGTCTCTGCTAGAAAACCCTTTGCCGACGTGCCGTCGGCGAGCTCGATGGTGCCGATGCCAAGCGGGGGCGGAATGGCGGCAACGAAGCGGCCGAAGGCGTCAGCGGAAAGCCGCCAGACCTCGACCTCGATAGCCGCGCCGCCGCTGTCGATCCGAAGCAAGCCGGGCTTAGGCGGGGTTTGGTCAGCAAGCTCATAAAGCCTGTAGATAGGCGACGTCCTCGTGGCCCTTGAGAAACGCGCACCGGCAAATTTGAGCTGGTTATTGAGCGGCATCCCCGAGAGGTGCGCGCCGACCACCACTAGTTCGATTGTGCCATCTTCGGTCGGTCCAGCTTTGGGCTGGAAATTCAACTGCTGCCAGCCGGTCGCGCCAAGGGTAAGACCACTTGCGGCATGAAGATCGCATGCGAGGTATGCGACGAGACCGTCTCGCTCGGCGGTCGCCAGCAGAGTTACGCTCATCGGTAGGCCATCGCCGCGCGTGCCGGTGGGCACGGCGATGCCGCACATGTCGAGCAGGTTGACGAAGTTGGTGTAGGTGCCGAGCCGGCTGTTGGTGACGATCGGATCGGCGAGCACGGCGTCGACTGTGTAATGCGTCGGCGCTGTCGGCACGCAGAACAGGTCGACTGACGCAATGACGGGCGCGAGCTTTGCCTTGTAAGCCTCCAAAGCGTAAAGTCCCTCGAAGACGTCGGCCGCCGACAGCTTGCGTGCGCCACCGATGATTTGCCGCGTCACCGGATGCATTGACTCTTCGTTGGCGTCCATGAAATCCCGGATCGCTGCATAGCGCTCGGCCACCCAGGCGCCTTCATAAAGCAGGTTGGCGGTGGCGTAGAAATCGCGGAAGGGAATTTCCACCAGTTTGCAGCCGAGCGTCTCCAACATCGAGAGTGCGGCGGCAAAACCGGCCTGCATTGCATCGTCGCCAAAAAATTTGAGGTCGTTTCCAGCCGGAACGCCGACGGTCAGCACCGGCGGTCGGGCGGCGAGCGGCGGCGCGGCGATAGCGCGCGAATAAGCATCGGCCTCGTCCTTGGCGGCGGCGACCCTGAACACCGTGTAGGCATCGTCGACGGTGAGCGCGAAAACCGAGATGCAATCGAGCGTGCGGCAGGCCGGCACCACGCCGGCGGTCGACAGGGCGCCGACCGTAGGCTTCAACCCAACGATGTTGTTGAGGCCGGCCGGGATGCGGCCGGAGCCGGCGGTGTCGGTGCCAAGCGCGAACGAGACGATGCCGCGTGCCGTGGCGACGGCCGAACCGGACGATGATCCGCCAGGCACCAGTTTCGGGTCGATGGCGTTCTTCGGGATAGAGTAGGGCGAGCGCACGCCAACGAGACCGGTGGCGAACTGGTCGAGATTGGTCTTGCCAATCACCAATGCTCCGGCCGCTTTCAGCCGGGCAACCACCGTCGCGTCCCTTTGCGGCGTATAGGCATATTCGGCGCAGGCCGCCGTGGTCGGCATGGCGGCGACGTCGATATTGTCCTTGACCGCGAAGGGTATCCCCCACAGCGGCTTCGTGATGGGATCGAAGGGCCCGAGCGCGACCGCCTGCGCAAGCAGGTCAGCCCTGCCGGCAAGGTGGATGAAGATCCCGGGGTCCGAGGCTTGGGCGATGCGCTCGAACACCACGTCAATCATGGCTGACACGGGCAGGCCCGCCGCATAGGCGGTGTGCAGGCTGCCGAGATCGAAGCGAATGTCGCTCATTGTCCTTCCCCCAGAATGATTACCGGCAGATCCCACTGGATCAGCACGACGCATCCGTTTTCCGTCCACACCGAATGCTCGGTGCCGACCGGATTGAGGATGACGCACCCGGCGGCATAATCGCCATTCTCGTCGCTTTGCGTGCCCTCCAGCACGACAATGGTCTCCAGCCCGACGTGGCGATGGCGTGGCACGCCGGCGCCGGGCTGGTATTTCAGGACCGCTACGGAGGGCTCTACCGGGCCGCCCTTCAGCAGCCAATGTACGGTGATGCCTTCGCGAAAATGCTCGAACGCCAGGTCGCGCCAACCCCCACCAAGGAGACCGGCAAAACTCAGATTAGCCATTGGCAATTCTCTCGAGTACTTGGTCGGTCGTCGCCGTCCAGCCGACAATGGCACCTTGCGCCCGGATCATGGCGAGCGCTGCCGCCTTGAATTCGGGGAAATAGCTTTCAGTGGCATCCTCGGCCAGCAGGCATTCATAGCCGCGGTCGTTGGCTTCGCGCATCGTCGTCTGCACGCAGACCTCGGTGGTGACGCCGGCAAAGACGAGCTGTTGCGCGCCGAGCCGCTTGAGATCGTCGCCGAAGCTGGTCGCATAAAAGGCGCCTTTGCCGGGCTTTTCGATGACGGTCTCGCCGGGCAACGGCGCCAACTCGTCCAGGATTGCCGTACCCGGCTCGCCCGCGATCAGCACCCGTCCCATCGGACCGACATCACCGATGCGGATCGACGGGTTGCCCCGATTGCGCTTGGCCGGCGGCAGGTCGGAAAGATCCGGTCGGTGGCATTCCATCGTATGGATCACCGGCAGGCCGGCGGAACGAAATCCTTCGATAAGCTTCTTCACCGTCGGAACGATGGCGGTGATGCGCCCGACATCGTTGCCCAGGCTGGCACCGAAGCCGCCCGGCTCGGCAAAATCGCGCTGCATGTCGATCACTACTAGTGCCATCGTGTCCGGCCTGAAAACAAAGGCGAAGGGGAGAGCGTCAATTTCCGCCATCAGTGATGTCCTGCCATATGCTCGCCGATGGTCTGGACGCTGGCCTTCGCGATCGGTGTCTCGTAGACCAGCGCCCCATCCGACATGACGAAGATGCGGTCGGAGAGCTCAAGCAATTCGTCGAGATCCTCGGACATCAAAAGCACCGCGGCGCCGGAATTGCGCGCGCGCATGATCCGCGCCCGAATTTCGGCTACGGCGGAAAAGTCGAGGCCGAAGCAAGGGTTGGAGACGATCAGCAGATCGACCTTGCCGGTCAGTTCGCGGGCTAGCACCGCGCGCTGGACATTGCCGCCGGAAAGCGACGAGATCGGCGACGCCAGCGACGCCGTTTTGACCTTGAACTGCTCGACCAGGCTCGCAGCGAAACTTCTGATGCCGCTGGTGCTGATCCAGTTCACCGGCTTGCCGTTGCCGTCGATGTCGAAGGTGCGAAAGGCAATGTTCTCGGCCACCGTCATCTTCGGGGCGCAGGCATTCTTCAGCGGCTCTTCCGGAATGAGACGCACATTCAACGTGCGTGCCTCGGTGCGGCTCGACGCGTAGGGCGAGCCCTTGACCAGAACCGCGCCACCATCGCGTGGGCGCTGCCCGGCAAGCACTTCGAGAAATTCCTTCTGGCCATTGCCGGAAATGCCGGCGATGCCAACGATCTCGCCCGAGCGGACACCGAGATCGTCGATGCGGATCGATTTCAGGCCTGTGCGGTCGGGCGCTTTCAGCGAGGTCACCTTGAGCACGGTATCCGCGTCCATTTCGGTTGCCGCGCGGCTGTCGAGTGCGGTGATCGGCTGGTTGCCGATCATCATCGCCGCCATCGCCTTGTGGTCGAGATCGGCGACCCGGCCGGTGCCGGTCAGCTTGCCCTTGCGCAGCACGCTGACATCGTCGGCGAACGCGGTCACCTCGTGGAATTTGTGCGAGATCATCAGCACGGTGAGATTGCCGGCCTTGGTCATGCCACGCACAAGGCCAAGCACTTCCTGCGCCTCGCCAGGCGTCAGCACCGAGGTTGGCTCGTCCAGGACCAGGAAATTGCGGCCGAGATAGAGCTGCTTGATGATTTCGAGCTTCTGCTTTTCGCCCGCGGCAAGTTCGGCGACCTTCACATCGAGCGGTAGTTTGAACGGCATGCGCTCCATGAAGTCGGCGAGGTCGGCGCGTTCCTGGCGCCAGTCAATGATGCCGGGAACATTCTCGCGCGAGATCACCAGGTTTTCCGCCCCCGTCAGCGACGGCACCAGCGTGAAATGTTGGTAGACCATGCCGAGGCCGAGCGCTGAGGCGTCGCGCGCGCTGGCGATCGTCACCTCGCGCCCGTCGACGAGGATGTCGCCCGATGTCGGGTGGTAAAAACCCATCATGCATTTGACCAGCGTCGACTTGCCGGCGCCGTTTTCGCCAAGCAGCCCATGGAACGATCCGGCAGACACCTTGATCGATACGCTATCAAGCGCGGTGAAGGCGCCGAAGCGCATCGTCATGCCGATGGTCTCGACGCCGACCGCTTTCTTACCGCTGTCACTCATGGCGGGACCTCATGGCAGTTGCGCCACGAAGGACTTCGAATTCGAAACCGCGCCGAACACGCCGCCCTGCATCTTGATCATCTTGATCGCCGCCAGGTGGTTGCCGTGGTCGGTTGCGCCGCAGCAATCCTCCAGCATCACGCATTCGAAGCCGCGGTCGTTGGCTTCGCGCATTGTCGTGTGCACGCAGACATCGGTGGTGATGCCGGTGAGCACGATATTCTCGATCCGGCGCTGGTTGAGGATCAGCTCCAGGTCGGTAGCACAGAACGAACCTTTTCCGGGCTTGTCGATGATCGGCTCGCCTTCGATGGGATAGAGGTCGGGGATGATGTCCCAGCCCGGCTCCCCGCGCACCAGGATGCGGCCGCACGGACCGACATCGCCGATGCCGGCATTGATGCGGCGTGAGCGCCAGCGTTTGTTGGCCGGCAGGTCGGCGAGGTCGGGCCGGTGGCCTTCGCGCGTGTGGATGACGGTGTAGCCCTTGGCCCGCATGGCTGACAGCACCGACTTGATCGGCTCGATCGGAGCCCGCACGACCGAGAGGTCGTAGCCCATATGGTCGACATAGCCGCCCGGCCCGCAGAAATCGGTCTGCATGTCGATGATGATCAGGGCGGTGTTTTCCGGACGAAGATCGCCATTGTAGGGCCATGGGTAAGGATCGGCGTCGATATAGTGCTGGGCGATTTCGGCGTGCGCATTCATGCGAAAGCTCCGGTCACTTTGTGATCGACAGTTCGCCGGGAGCTCCAGTCAGCGAGCGACCGGGCGAGGAGGTGGCGATCATGATGACGAGTGTGAGGATGTAGGGAGCGGCGTAGAACAGGTAGTAGCCTTGGGTGACGCCGACCGATTGCAGGGCAGGACCCAACGCGCCGGCGCCGCCGAACAACAGCGCCGCGGCAAAGCAGCCGAGTGGGTTCCAGCGCGCGAAGATGACCAACGCCACTGCCATCAGGCCTTGTCCGGAGGAAATGCGCTCGGTCCAGCTGCCGGGATAGTAAAGGGAGAGGTAAGCGCCGCCGATGCCGGCGAACGCGCCACCGACGCCGGTGGCGAGCAGGCGCACGGTGTCAGGATTGAGGCCCATGGCGCGGGCGGCATCGGAACTGTCGCCGACCACGCGCAGGATCAAACCCGCGCGGGTGTTGCGGAAAGCCCACCACAGAACGGCGGCCAACACTGCCCCCAATAGAAACAGCACGTTGACGTCAAGCGCGGCCTGCACCTGCGGAATATCGGACCAGCCGCCAAGGGGGATCGCCGGCAAATTGGGCGCCTTGGGCTGGATGAACGGCTTGCCGAAGAAGAAGGCGAGACCCGAGCCGAACAGCATCAACGCAATGCCGATAGCGATGTCGTTGACCTTGGGAAATTTGCAGATCCAGCCATGGAACAGGCCGAAGCACGAGCCGGCGGCGGCGGCGGCCAGCAGGCCAAGCCATGACGAGCCGGTGATCACCGCGATCGCATAGGCGGTCATCGCGCCGAACACCAGCGTCCCTTCGAGCCCGAGATTGATGCGGCCGGAGCGCTCGGTGATGGCTTCGCCCAGCGACACGAAGATGAAGGGGGTCGAAACGCGGATGGCGCCGCCGAGTATGGCGAGCGGCACGCCCCAGAGGCCGATGTTGGTCGCGTCCATCAGGTCACCCGCTTCCACAAATCCGGGTTGAATGCCTTGAAGCGGCCGTAGAAGGTCTCGCTGAACAGGATGACGATGAACAGCATGCCTTGCAGCACCAGCACGGTTGCGTCGGGCAGATCCATGCGCCGCTGGATCAGTCCGCCGGAGGCCTCGATGCCGCCGAGCAGGAAAGCGACGGGGACGATGGCCAACGGATTGTGGCGGGCGAGGAAGGCGATGAGAATGCCGGTGTAGCCGTAACCGGCAGCGAGCGAGGCGTTGGCGCTGCCTTGCACCGCGGCGACCTCGAGCATGCCGGCGAGGCCGGCGAAGCCGCCGGCCAGCGCCGTGAAGCCGACGATCAGCGGCCCGACGGCAAGCCCTTGCACCTGTGCGGCCTTCACATTGCCGCCGGCGATGCGGGCGGCAAAACCCCAGCGGGTCTTTTCGATCAGCACCCATGACAGCACGCAGGCGACGACGCCGACGCCCAGACCCCAATGCACGTCCATGCCGGGAATGTTGCCGATGCGGTAAGCTTCCGCCAGCGGCTGCGTGGACGGCTTGTTGAGCGAGGCCGGGTCGCGCAGCGGTCCTTCCACCAGCTGGTTCATCAGTGCGATGGCGATATAGGCCATCAGCAAGCTCGAAATGGTCTCGTTGACAGCACGATAGTGGCGCAGCGCGCCGACGGCACCGATCCAGATGCCGCCGGCGGCCATGCCCGCGACGCCCATGGCTGGAATGACGACGACGTAGGGGGCACCGTTAAGCGCCACGCCTATTGCGGCGGCAGCGACGCCGCCGAGTACGATCGCCCCTTCGCCTCCGATGACGACGAGGCCGAGCCTGGCCGGCAGCGCCACGCAGAGCGCGGCGAGCAATAGAGGGGCCGCGCGTGACAGCGAGTTCTGGATCGAGAACCAGGACCCGAAGCCGCCGCGCCACGTCACCTCGTAGAGTTGCACCGGCGACTTGCCGACCGCCAGGATGAACAGGCTGAAGATCGCCATGCCTACGATCAGCGCGGTAACCGGAATGACGAAGGCCTCGGCCCGGCGGGCGACCCATTCGAGTGCCGCCGGATAGCCCTTAACGCCAAACATCGGCACGTCCGCGTTGCTGACCGTCTCTGCCATGACCTCGTCTCCGTCCGGCTGGATCAAGCGATGGAGCCGACGACTCCGTCGACCAGATAATCCATGCTTTCGAGTTCGATGGCGGTCTCGGGAAAGGCCTGGCCTTCGGTGGCGATGACGGCGCCCTTGTTGCTCTTCAGCGGCCCCTTGATGACGGCGAAGCCGCCCTTCATCATTTCCGCCAGCGTGGCGTCGAACTGCTTGCGCGCCGGCTCGCCGACGGCGGGGCCGAGCGGACTCATCTTGACAAAGCCGTCGGCCAGGCCACCGCGGGTAAAGTTGGGCAGCGGCTTGCCGGCCAGCAGGTCATCGACAAACATCTTGTAGACGTTGGCCCAGTTCCACTCGGCGCCGGTGAGGTATTTTTCGGGCGCCAGCGGGCTTTGGTTGGCGTGGTAGCCGCAGACGAAGGCGCCGCGCCCGGCGGCCGTCTCCACCACCACTTTCGGGCTGTCGACATGGCAGGTGACCACATCGATGCCCTGGTCGACCAGCGCGTTGGTGGCCTCCGCCTCCTTGACCGCCAGCGACCATTCGCCGGTGAAGATGACCTGGCAGGTGATGGTCGGGTCGACTGAGTGAGCGCCAAGCAGGAAGGAGTTGATATTGAGAAGCACCTGGGGGATCGGCTTGGCGGCGACGAAGCCGAGCTTCTTTGACTTCGTGGTGTGGCCGGCGACGACGCCGTTGAGATACTGACCCATGCCGATATAGCCGAAATAGGAGCCTGCGTTCATCGGGTGCTTGGCTTTGTCCCACATGCCGCCGCAATGGCGGAACTGGACGCCGGGGAATTTTGCGCACATGGCCAGCATGTGCGGGTCGAAATAGCCGAACGATGTGGGGAAGACCAGCGAGGCGCCATCGAGGTTGATCATCGATTCCATTGTCTTCTGAGCGTCGACCGTCTCCGGTACGTTCTCCTCTTCGACAATGGAAATGCCTTCGATGCCCTTCAGCGCCGCCGCCCCTTCGGCATGCGCCTGGTTGTAGCCGTAGTCGTCCTTCGGGCCGACATAGATGAACCCGACAGTGGCCGCTGCGGCAAAGGCCCGGCTCATCGGCGATACGTTGAAGAGACCGAGAGTCGCCACACCCGTGGCGGTGGTCTTGAGCAAATCGCGGCGAGTCGGCAGGAATTTGTCGGTCATCTGAATGGTCCCTTTATGAAGCCCCTTCCGGAGCCGGTTAACACCTTGCTGAGAAAGTGTATGCAACCTCCATGCCAGCTTGGAAAAACCAAATTATCTAATAGATTCAACCGGCGTGGCTTCGTTTCATGCACAAAGCCTTGGCAAATGCATGCACTTTATGCCTAAAAAATAGACCGTTTGACATACGGATTAAATTATAGGCATAAGGCTATGAGTACCGATGACTGCAGGACCTCGGGGTCATCCGAGTTGTTCTGACCAAGCGACATGACTGTACGGGGAGAACGTGTCGGGAAAGCGCAGCTTGATCAGGTCGGGCACGACCGTCGATCAAATGGTGAGGGCCATCAGCGACCGCATCGTCACTGGCGCGCTGCGCCCTGGCGAGAAGCTGGACGAGGTGCCCCTCGCCGCCCGGTTCGAGGTCTCGCGCACCCCGGTGCGCGAGGCGCTAGGCCATCTCAGTGCAATGGGACTGGTTGAAAGGCGGCCGAACCGGGGCGCCATCGTCGCCGTGGTTTCGCAGGAACACCTTGCGTCGATGTTCGAGAGCATGGCCGAATTAGAGGGGATCTGCGCCCGCCTTTCCGCCGAACGCATGACCGGCGGCGAACGCCGTGCGCTCGAAGCCGAGCATCAGGCGTCGGCGCGACTGGTGCGGCTGGGTGCTGACGAGGACTACGAGCACTTCAACACCGAGTTCCACTCAATGCTCTATCGTGGCGCCCATAGCACGCACATCCGCGAACTCACGGTAGCCACGCGCAGTCGGCTCGCACCGTTCCGGCGCGCGCAGTTCAGGCTTGCCGGACGGCTGACGAAGTCCTGGCAGGAGCACGACGCGATTGTGACCGCAATCCTGCGAGGTGACGGCGCCGCGGCCGGCAAGGCCGCCAGGGATCATGTTTCGATTGTGAGCGAGGCCAGTTCGGTGTTCGCCGCGCCTGACCGCAAGTCGCTTGGCCGGAAGGAAGCCTAACAGTCCTCAAGGGGTCGACCGCGGGCCAATCTGCTCTTGGCTCAGTGTCTGATTTCAGACTGGCGGACGCTTCTTAGCCGTCTTTAGCTCATGCGAGGGGACACAAGAACAAACCAATGAAATGCACTCTCTTATCAGCCAATGGCGGCGCCCGCCCCTGATACCCGGGGCGTTCTGAGCAACTCGAAGATCACAGAAGACCTCGATCGCCCAGTTCTGTTCGGCTGAGCATGGGCGGGACAGAATTATAGACTCGCTGGTTTTCTCCGCCATGAGCGGCCACTCGAAGTCCAAATCACCAGCGCTGTGCCGGGATTACCGGAAACAATTTGAAATGTTTTAGAAATATCAAGAAATAATCCGGCCACTAATACGCCTAATTCGTATAGCATCTTTATCAAACAATAAACGCAGAGTCTAGATAGCAAGTCTCTTTTATCAACAATGATTCCATGGCTCCGCTCATATTATCCAAATGGACAGTTCAACAAGTCGTAAATTCAGAAGTGCCTTTGTCATGTCGCGTCGGCGCGTAGTGGGTCTTTTTGAGTCAAGCAACGGACTTCAACGGCAAATCCCTTGTCAAAGCTAGCTCACCACGTTTTCAACGATACGACCCGTTGAGCAACTGACATTCCAAATGGATCAAGAATGCGACACGGCCAGCCTCGGACACATCCAACGCACCAAGTCACGCTTGTAAGCGGCAAAACAGGGCACCTGGGCTGCGCCATTTTCGCGCTAATTGTCATGGGGGGTACAGGCGCGGCAACCTCTCCCGCAAGCGCTTCAGATAGCCAAACCAAGGTTGACATTGCCGCCACGAGCCAACGTGTAAAACTCGGACTTAATAAGTCCGTGGTTATTGATTTGCCTCAAGATGCCTACGACATTCTGGTGGCCAATCCGGCCGTCGCCGACGCAGTCACACGCACCGCCCGCCGCATCTATCTGTTCGGAAAACAGGTCGGCCAAACCAATATCTTCGTATTTGACAAGGACGGCAAACCACTTGCCAGCCTCGATCTCCAGGTCGAGCGTGATGTGACAGGGTTGGAGGATTACCTCAGACGTCTTGTCCCGGGCTCGGATATCAAGGTCGAGCTTCTGAATGACAATGTCATATTGACGGGTTCCGTCGAGACGCCAATCGATGCAAAACGGGCGGTCGAACTCGCTTCCGCTTTGGTAGCTGGTGGCGAGGCCACCACCGGTCAATATTCGCAGACGGCCGCAGGCGGCTCAGCGTCGTCTGGCGTTGCTATCAACAATCCGGATTCTGCCCGCCAGAAGAGCACGATCATCAATCTTTTGAAAATTGTAGGCGAGGACCAAGTGACGCTGAAAGTCACGGTCGCGGAGGTCAGCCGGTCTGTTATGAAGCAACTCTCGATGAACCTTGTAGCCTCGGGTTCTTCGAACGGCGTTTCGTGGAGTGCGCTTAGTCAGACAGTCACGGGTCTCGGCAAGCAAATATCCGATTCAGGACTGAGCGTGGCAAGCAGCGTTGGGTCGACGTCGATCGAAGCATATCTCAACGCCATGGAGGAAGCTGGCGTCATGAAAACGCTGGCCGAACCAACCCTAACCGCGGTTTCGGGTGAGAAGGCGACGTTCAAGGTCGGCGGAAATTACAATATGGTAACAGGTGTTTCTTCGGCCACCTCGGATGACAACCAGACCGGGAAATTACAGTATTCGATTAATCAGATCGAATACGGGATCGGCCTCGAATTTCAACCGGTCGTGCTTTCAGCCGGTCGCATCAGCCTCAAGATAAGAACATCCGTTTCCGAACCCACAGTGTCGGGCTCGGTCACCCAGTCCAGCAGCTCCAGCACTCCGGCTACAAATATTCTCTCTCTTCGCCAGCGGCTTGCCGACACGACGGTAGAGCTTCCGTCGGGTGGCTCGATGATGATCGCGGGACTGGTGCAGGACAATGTCCGCCAAGCGGCTAGCGGGCTGCCAGGGCTATCCAAAATTCCGGTGCTGGGCACCTTGTTTCGCAGTCGCGATTTCGTTCGCGACGAATCTGAGCTTGTCATCATCGTCACGCCCTATCTTGTGCGTCCGACGGCGCGTAACGAACTTGCAAAGCCTGACGACAATTTCAATCCCGCCGGCGACAAAGCCGCAAATTTTCTCGGCCGAGTGAACAGGATATATAATGGGTCGCTACCTGCTCAAGTCCCTCAAGGGCAATACTACGGTTCTGTCGGCTACATCTATAAGTGAGACGGCGAACCTCACTGGCTTCGCTCGGGGCTGCTTCGTTTGAGCCACCCTCCCATGCACAGTTTTCCTGATCTTCCGGGGAAACTGTCCGCCATTTTCTGTGTCTCAGTCGAGGGGCGCACTCCCAGGCGTTCGCTAATTCCTGGACACCAGTTTCGCTAATGCCGGGACACTTTTGGTGGTGTCGACCCCTTGAGTGTCTTGTTGCGTTCACGGGTGATCTATACGGCGTCGCTGGCATATATACACTTCACGCCGACATCGGCGTCATGGATCAGCCAGATCGAACGTTTCTTCGCGCTGCTGACGGAGCGCGCCTTCAAGCGAGGGGTATTCCGCTCGGTCGCCGGACTCGAAGGCAATCAACGCTTTCATCGAGGCCAACAACGCCGAATCGAAACCCTTCCGCTGGACCAAGACCGCCGACGACATCCTGGCCAGCATCCAACGCTTCTGCGTCCGAACCCAACCGGACTTCAGAATCAGGACACTGGAATCGCCAAGCGGCGCGCAGCCGCATCCTCGTTGGTTGGCGCGCCCGCGTGCTCGGAAATACCCTGTTAACGTCGTTCGCGGTGACAAGTATGTCGGCCCCTGCTCAGAAGTGTAAAGTTCCGCCCGCTTTCAGCCATGGAGGCGGCAATGAATTTGCTTCGGATGGCGCTCTTGTGCACCGCCATGATCAGCCTGGCAGGATCGTCGGCCGTTCGCGCTGAGGATCAGCCTGCTCCGCCGAGTGGTGAAAAAGCGCCGGAGCAGCCGCCGGTTCATTGCGCGGGCCGAAATTGCCTGCCCCCGGCCGAGAACCCAGTCCAGGAGTGCAAGGGCCAGGATTGCACGCCGACCCCGGCAACTGACCAGCCGCAGGCCCCGGTGATTGAAAAGGTCAAGTGACCGGCGTCCGTTCCGCTCCAAACACCACCGTCTGAACCAGGCCTCCCCCCGGCCTGTTCTCCAGCCTGATGCTCCCGCCGTAGCGCTCGATGATCTCCTTGGCGATCGCCAAGCCAAGCCCGGCGCCCCGAATGGACTGCGCGCGCGCCGGATCGACGCGGAAGAACGGCTCGAACGCCTTGTTCAGGAGGTCCGGCGGGATGCCGGGGCCCCGGTCGGCGATGGTGAGAACCGCGCGGCCGCCCTTACCGGCGAGCGAGATGCTGCAGCTTTTGCCATGCGTCGCGGCGTTGACGATCAGGTTGCGCAGCGCGCGGCGAAGGCCGAGCGCGCCCGCCTTGACCGAGACCTTGTCCAGATGGTCGACCGACACCGCATGGCCAAGCGAGACCATCTCGGTTTCGATATCGCGGACCAGCCCGTCGAGTTCGACCGAGTCGACCGCGTCCTGGTTCACCTCCTCGCGCACCAAGCGGATGGCGCTGTCAGCTATGCGGTCGAGTTCGTCGAGGTCGTGAAGCCATTTGTCGCGATCCTCGTCGAGGAATTCGGCGCGCAGCCGCATCCTGGTCATCGGTGTCCTCAGGTCGTGGCCGGCGGCCGCGACCAGCCGCATGCGGCTTTCCATCGCCGTCTTCAGCCTGGCTGATAGCTGGTTGAGCGCCTGCGCCGTTACCCTGACCTCGGCCGATCCCTCTTCCGGCACCTCCGCCAGCACGCCATCCGAGCCGATCTTGCTGACGGCGGCCTCCAGGATTTCCAGAGGCCGCACCAGCACGGCGGTGAAATAGACCGACACTGCGGTGGCGCCGAGCACGATCAGCACCATCCAGCCCGCCAGCACGAGCCAGACGTCGCGTGGCGGATCGTAATTGGTGACATCCACGATCATCCAGCGATTGCCGGGCAGCGCGACGGACGCGACCATGCCGCGTTTGCCGATCGTGCGACTGACCACGGCCGAAACATCGAGGCCGTCGCCATGCAGGATGTCGTTGAGCACCCGCGTGTGCTTGCGATCCTCAAGCCCGTCCGCCGGATGGTCGCTGAGCTGAACTGGAGCATCGCCCGCGCCCGGCACATGGCCGGGCACAAGCTGCACCATGAACTGGATCTGACGGGCGACCGGCCGCATGATCAGCTCGGGGGACGGCCCACCCAGCACCTTGATCGCGACGGCGGTGGCAAGGCCGACGACGCCGACGATCGAAACCACCAGCAGGATGATCAGCCGCCGGCGCAGCGAGTTCACGCCTGGCTCTCCACCGTCTCGACGCGCGCGGTGAACTGGTAACCGCCATTGCGCACGGTCTTGAACAGCGCCTCCTCGCCCGCTTCGGCAAACTTCCTGCGCAGCCGGCTCATCAGCACGTCGACGGAACGCTCGAGCGGGTCGCGCTCGCGGCCTTGCGTCAGGTCGAGCAGCTGGTCGCGCGACAAAAGCCGGCCGGGGCGGTCGAGGAAAACCTGCAAGAGGTCGAACTCGGCGCCGGTGAGATCGACGAGCCCACCTTCGGCATCCATCACCTTACGGGTATCCGGCTCCAGCCTGTAGCCGGCGAAATGGTAGACGCGCACGCGCGGCGGCGCGGCCTCTTCCGGCGCCGAGCGCCGAAGCACGGCGCGGATGCGGGCCGAGAGCTCGCGCGGGTTGAACGGCTTGCCGAGATAGTCGTCGGCGCCGAGCTCCAGCCCGATGATGCGGTCCACGTCCTCCTTCAGCGCCGTCAGCAAAATGACCGGGATATGCGGCTTGCGGTCGCGCAGCGCCCGGCAGATATCGAGGCCGGAGCCATCGGGCAGCATGACGTCGAGCACGATCACGTCGAACTGGCCGGAGCCAAGCTTCTGCTCGCACTCCCGCCGGTCGACCGCCACCGAGACGCGAAAGCCCTGGCCGTCGAGATAGCGCCCGAGCAGCGTCCTGATCTCGCGGTCGTCGTCGACGACAAGGATATGGGGTTGTGCCTGCATGATCGCCCGGTTGCCTGTTCGCTGCTCATAATAAGGGCTGCCAGGGGCAAGCGGCACGGAAAATTGCAACCGAATGTTGCCGGCGGGCAAACAGAAACATTCGGAAACAAATCTCCTTCTTCTGGCAACCTTTGGCAACGCGCCGAAGCAATGCGGCAAAAGACGCTGCCTATCCTCCTGCCGTCCGAAGCATGAGAGAAAGGAAAACATCATGCGAAGCAGACTACTTGCGCTCGGCCTGTTCTCGGTCGCCGCCATTCACCCGGCGCTGGCCGCGCAGCCCGGATTCGGCGCGCCGGACGATCAGCCGCCGATGATGGCGCGGCCTGACGGCGACAACCACGGTCCGATGCCCTGGGATGGCCCACATGGGCCGATGCGGCAGGGACCGGAAGGCTTCGGCTTCCGCCGCATGGGTCCGCCGCCGGAACTGCTTGCGGCCCGGCTTTCGGTGCTGGAGACGCGCATCGGCATCCGCTCCGATCAGCTCGACGCCTGGCGCGACTACACCAGCGCCCTGCAGGCGGTGCTGGCGCCGCCGCCGCGGCCGGATTTCGGCCCGGGCGGTCCCGATGGTCGCGATGCCGGGCAAGCCGGTCCTGGCGATCAGGCAAAGCGCGATCCCTTCGCCTTCCAGGAAAGGCTGGCCGACGAGGTCACCAAACGCGCCGCATCCGCCGCCAAGCTGAAGGATGCGATCGCCACACTGCGCACCAAGCTGACGCCCGAACAGCTCGAAATCCTCGCTTCGGCGGATCGGCCGCACGGACCACCCCCCGGTCCCTGGGGCAATCCGCCGGACGGTGCAGCCGGCCCCGGAGATCTGCCCGACCATGGCGGACAGCTCCCGCCACCCCGGAATGGCGAGCAACTCTGACCGGCTGCGCCGGCCGGCCCGTTGACCTACCCGTTCACGAGCCGACCGGCCCCGGATGGCGGGCTCATCTCGCCATCCGATCGTTTCAATCAAGAATGGAGGCGCCACAATGTGGGAAGCCCTCATGTTGTTGCGGCTGATCGCTTGCGCGGGCCCGACCTTCTCCGTCGCGCGGCGCGCCACGCCGCCGGCCCTGCCGGCCGACACGCTCAAGGGCGCGATCCGGCTGAGCTTTGCCGCCTATCGCCTGTCGCTTCCGGTTTCGCGCCCGCCCGATGGAATCATGACCGCAGGATCGCATACGTCATATCCCGCCGTGGGGACCGGGAGGCCGCGGGACTATATCGCGCTCAACAAGGCGCTCGGCGGCGGCTGGGACGGCGCCATCGACACAACAAACCCCGAAATCGTCGATGCCAGCACCGGCCCGCGGCTGGCTTCGACAACGGAGTGACATGCGGGCCGCGGTGTCTGTCCGGCGTTCAACGCTTCAACAATCTCTGTGAGTAATAGCCGGAAAGCAATCGCTGATTATATATGACCGTGTCGAGGTAATGCGATGTCGAACGTCTACAATCTTGGAACCGATCTCGTTCGTTGTATCTATGAAAAGCGCATAGACGCCCCGCCCATTCTTGATACCGATAGCCATTTTCCGAACGCGACGAAGTTCGTTGCCGCCTGGCAGGGCATCCGCGACGAAGCGCTTGCCGTGCAGTTGAACAGGGCGCCGCGCTTTCACGACATCATGCCTGAGCAAACCGAAATCTCGGCCAATGACGGCCTCGACTGGCGCATGTTCGTGCTCAAGGCCTACGACATGACGATCCCGGAAAACCTCGAGCGGATGCCTACCCTCGGCCGGCTGTTGTCCGAATGCCCGGAGGTCAAATCGGCGGCTGTCTCATTCCTGGCCCCGCACAAGCACATCCCGCCCCACCGCGGTCCCTTTCGCGGCATCATGCGATTTCATCTCGGTCTGGTCATCCCGAAGCAGGCAGATGGCCGCCCGGCAACGATCATGATGATC
Organism: Mesorhizobium sp. B2-4-14; assembly: GCF_006442155.1. Lineage (NCBI taxonomy): Bacteria > Pseudomonadati > Pseudomonadota > Alphaproteobacteria > Hyphomicrobiales > Phyllobacteriaceae > Mesorhizobium > Mesorhizobium sp. B2-4-14. Next base: position 318,094 of record NZ_VFVA01000002.1, read on the forward strand.
AACCACGAAGAAAGGCGCATAGCCGACGGCGAGTGCATGCTGTGGGACGACACTTTCGAGCACGAAGTCATGAACAACGCCGATCAGGCGCGCGTGGCCCTGCTGCTCGATGTCTGGCGCCCGAAGATGCCGCTGGACATGGAGGTCCTGTCCCGCCTGATCGTCCGCGGCGTGCAGGTGGGAATGCACTACAGGGGCGTATCTTTTGCCGGCTGAATTGGCGGAAGCGTAGAGCAATTCCAGGAAAAGTGCAGCGGTTTTCCGTCCGGAATTGCGTAAAAACAAATAGTTAGAGCGGTTCGGCGAATCCGTGAAACGCTGAACCGCTTTACGCCCTCGCCTCGCGAAACGCCCTCGCCGCTCCTCCTGGCCAGCATCCAACGCTTCTGCGTCCGAACCCTCGAGGCAAACGCATAGAATGAACCGGACTTCAGAATCAGGACACTAGCTCCTACCATTGCTTGGGTGAATTCTGTTATTGGATCTTGAAATCACCAGAGCGACGGTCAAACCACCGGTCTCGGCGATCGAAGCAGCCACGCGACCACCGTGCCGCATGACGGCCTGCTTCGTTATGGCGAGACCGAGACCGTATCCGCTTCGTGCAACGGCATCCTCGCCGCGCGAAAACGGCTGGAATATCTTGTCGAGATCCGAGGGCGCCACGCCCGGCCCCTGATCTGTGACGAGGATGTGCAACGTGTTGTCCTCTAACTGCGAGCGAACAGAAACCTGCGAGCAGTCGGACGTGTATTTGACGGCATTGCGAATTACGTTCTCCAAGGCCCGATAGATCAGCTCTCCATTGACCTCTGCTACAAATGTCTCCGCGCCCTCGTGAAGCACGCGGATGCCGCGCGCTTGGGCTTCGAACGCTGCGTCGCTGACGATATCGTTAAGCAGATCGATGACGTCGAGAGTCTGCAGTTCGAGCCCTTCCTGCGACCGATCGGTCAGCCGGGCAAGCGTGAGGATCTCACCGACCAGCCCGTCGATGCGCTCGACCTCGCGGATCATGCGCTCCATCATGACATCGAGCTTGGCCGGATTCTGCTGCAGGACGCCGATTGCAGCCTGAAGACGTGACAAGGGCGAGCGAAGCTCGTGCGACACGTCGTGGAAGAGACGCTGCTGGCTTCTCTGAAGTTCCTCCAGGCGAGCGGCGCTCGCATCGAAATCGTGCGCGAGCGCGGCAACCTCGTCCTTGCGCCCATCCATCCTGTCTCCGATGCGAATGTCGAAGCGGCCACTGGCGAGCGCAGCCAGACCACTGCGAAGATGCCCAACAGGCCGAATGAGATACCGCGCCAGCCAGTACGCCGCGACCGCAGCCGCTAACAGAGCGGACAGCCAAGGCGCTATCCTCGTCCAGGTCTCCAAGACGAGGCCCGGCCCTTGGCTATGAAGCACAACACGATAACAGGTGCCGCCGCTTTCAACGCTTCGTACGTTCTCGGTTGTCTCGGCCGGACAATCTCCAGGGGACGGGACCTCGGAGATCGTCAGATTGATCGGAGGGTCGGCCTTTGCCGCTTCCAACCCAAACGCCATAACAGCGCCTTTACCATTGTGCGCCAGCAGCCGCGAAGCCATATCGAGCGCAAACAGCTGCTGCCCACGCTCGATCTCGCGTGACATCGGCAGGAGATGAAACAGAGCCGAAGCCGCGAACAGCACCGCGATCGATGCCGCCATGGTCAGCCAGATGATGGTAAAGAACTTCCAGAACAGGCGCCGCATTAGCGGCCCTGCAGAAGCTGGTAGCCTTGTCCCCGAACTGATTGGATCCAGGACTGACCGTCATCCCTTGCACCGAGCTTCTGCCGGACGCTGCTGATGTGGACGTCGATGCGGCGATCGAAGGGGGTCAGGGTCCTGCCGAAGGCCTGCTTGGAAATCTCCTGCTTCGATACGAGCTGGCCGACATTGCGGGCGAGCACCTCGAGCAGGCTGAACTCCGTGCCGGTGAGATCGAGCGGTTTGCTAAGCCACTGCGCAGTTCTGCTTCCCGGATACATCACGAGGTTGCCTGCGCGGATTACTTCGGAGGACGCTCCGGTATCGGTTCTGCCCACCCGGCGCAGGATCGCGCGCAGCCGCGCCGCGAGTTCACCAGGCGAACATGGCTTCGGTACGTAGTCGTCGGCGCCCAGATTGAGGCCCGCGATCCGATCGGCGTCATCGCCCTTTGCGGTCAGCATCAGTACAGGCACGGAGCTCGAGCGCCTGATACGCTGGAGTAGTTCAATGCCGTTCATGTGCGGCATCATAATATCCAGCACGATGATGTCGACGGAATTCGAGGAGGCCATTCCGATCGCGGTGCGACCGTCGTCAGCGGTCGACACCTCGAAGCCTTCCTCGACAAGATATTCCTTGAGGAGGGTGGTAAGTTCGACGTCATCGTCTACCAGAAGAACCTTTTCCATGCTCAGTGCCTGCCATTCATCATGCGAAGGCATACAGAACAAATCCCGGCCGGGCACCAAAATTTACCCATCTTAACGATGGTTTGACGCCACTTAACATTCGATCGGCTAATGCTCGCGGTAGTGCACTTGATCGCGTGGCATGATGATGAAACATAACAGGACCTCCAGTCTTGGAGCCATTTTTGCCGGCCTGTTTCTGACGGGCTGTGCCAGCTTCGCCGAATTGCGGCCCGCGGAGGTGAAGATCGCGGATGTCTGGCATACAACCTTTCCCCATGGTGCCCGCACATCCGATCTCGTGTCTTGGTGGTCGACATTCAGTGACCCACCGTTGACGTCTCTCATCGGCTACGCTCAGGCGGAGAACCCCAATCTCGACTCCGCCGCCGCCGACATCGAGAAGGCTCGCGCCACGCTTACCTCCGCGCAGGCCAGCCTTTTCCCAGGCCTCGACGGCTCCGGCTCCGTCACGCGCTCGGGCACCGACGGCGAAGCAGCCAACCGCGTCAAGGCATCGACAACGTCGAGCGGCAGTCTAGATGCTTCCTGGGAGATCGATCTATTCGGCAAGAACAGGCAGACGAGCGAGGCTGCGCGTCTTCGCATCCATAAACAGATCGCCAACTGGCATGACGCACGCGTTTCCCTGGCTGCCGAGGTGGCCGATGACTACGTTCAATACCGAGCATGCCGTCAGCTCGAAAATGCCTACAGTGCCGAACTCGCCTCGCAGCGCGAAACGATCCGCGCCACGGAAACGGCCGCTACCTCCGGCCTGACCTCGACCTCGGACCTGGCGCTGGCGCGCGCTAGCGCGGCGTCTTCCTCGTCGAGCCTGACAGCGCAGCACGCCGAATGCGAGGTTCTGGTCAAGTCGCTGGCCCAACTCACCGGCGGCAATGAGGCGAGGGTCCGGGAGCTCCTCGCCAAGGGAAAAACTGGAATTCCGGCCCCGAAGAAATTCAGCATTACCTCTGTCCCGGCCAAGGCGCTTCGACAGCGCCCGGATATCGGGGCGCTCGAACTGGGAGTTGCGGCTTCCATTGCCGATATCGGTGCCGCGAAAGCAGATCTCTATCCGAGTCTGAGCCTTAGCGGGTCCGTCGCGATCAGCAGTTCAACGCTGACCGGAACGTCGGCGCCATGGTCCTTCGGTCCAGCCCTGACAATTCCCGTCTTGGATGGTGGCTCGCGCCGGGCCGCAGTGAAAAGTGCGATCGCTGATTATGACACGGCTGTGGCCGCTTATAAGTCCGGCGTGCTGAGCGCAGTCGCGGAAGTCGAAACGGCTCTTGTACGGGTTGACACCACCCGCAAGCGCATCGGCGATGCAAGCACCGCCGCTCGCAATTATCGCGCCTACTTCAATTCCGTCGATACCAATTGGAGGGCGGGCGGAGCCAGCCTGCTCGACAGGGAGGAGGCTCGGCGCTCGGCGCAGTCCGCCGAAATCACGCTCATCGAAATCCGCCGCGATGCCGTGCGCTACTGGATCGCGCTCTACAAGGCCCTGGGTGGAGGTTGGGACGCCAGCATGGTTTCGCCGGTGCAGGAGCAGACAAAACCACAAGGAGTTTTCTAATGCGGCCCGCCCATCTCCTGGCTGTCCTGCTCGCCGGGGCAGGTATTGCTTTCGCCGATCTGCCTTCCCATGCACAACAGAAGGAAGCGGCTCCGGCTCTCACAGTGGAAATCATCAAGCCGGCAGAGCGGCAATGGGCGGAGACGGCTCCAGCGAGCGGTTGGCTGAAGCCCTGGCACGAGGCGATTATCGCATCTGAGATCGGCGGCCTTCGCATCACGGATATTCTCGTCGACGTCGGATCGGCCGTCTCGAAAGGCCAGCCGCTTATCCGGCTCGCGCAGGGATCGGTCCTTGCGGAACTGCGCCAGCAGGAAGCGGAGGTCGAAACGGCAAAGGCGGATCTCGCCAAGGCGAAGGCGAACGCCGACCGGGCGCGCAAGGTGCAGGGCAGCGGCGCACTTTCGGATGAGAAGGTCACCGAATATCTGATCGCGGAGCAGACCGCCGTGGCGAGTTTGGAATCGGCCGAGGCAGCGCTGGAAAGCCAGAAGATCAAGGTCGACCAGACGACGATCACTGCGGTCGATGACGGACTGATCACGTCCCGTTCGGCGCAACTCGGTGCCGTGGTCTCGTCCGGCACCGAACTGTTCCGGTTGTTGCGGCAAAGCCGTATTGAATGGCAGGCCGAGGTGTCGGCGCAATATCTGCCCAGGATCAAGGAAGGTCTCGACGCCGCTATCGCCGGCCCCGGCAACAGGCGCATCGCGGGGAAGGTCAGGCTGGTCGGCCCGATTGTCAGCACCGACACCGGCCGCGCCATCGTCTATGTCGTTCTGCCGACCGAGCCACGTCCGCATGTGGGCTTCTACGTGACCGGACAGATCAATCTCCAGACCACGAGCGCGCTCACGGTGCCGGAAACCGCACTCGTGTTTCGCGACGGCATCAACTACCTCTTCACCGTCAATCACGATCGCCGCGTTACGCGGCTGCGTGTCGAGACAGGCCGCCGCTGCGACGGTGAGGTCGAGATTCTGTCCGGCATCGATCGATCCGGAGATGTTGTGAAGTCCGGCGGCGCATTCCTGTCCGATAACGCTTTGGTCAGGGTCGAAGGGGAAACCCGATGAACTTCTCCGCTTGGTCCATCCGCAACCCTGTTCCGGCTATTCTGCTTTTTGTTCTACTGACCGCAGGTGGCTTGCTCGCGTTCGATCGTCTCGCCGTCCAGAACTTTCCCGACATGGATTTGCCGACGATCAAGATCTCCGCCACGCTCGAGGGTGCTGCCCCAGCGCAACTGGAGACCGAAGTCGCGCGCAAGATCGAGGACAACCTTGCTTCGCTCAGTCTTCTCGATCACATCACCACGACGATCACCGACGGGTCGGTGTCGATCAGCGTCTCCTTCAAACTCGAAAAGAACACTGAGGAAGCCCTTAACGAAGTCCGCAATGCTGTCGATAGCACGACGGACCTGCCATCCGAGATGCAGTCGCCCAGCGTGACCAAGGTGACCGTGCAGGGTTCCCCGCTACTGACCTACGCGGTGCGCTCGACCCGGCTCAACGAGACGGAACTTTCCTGGTTCGTCGACAACGACATGACCAAGGCTCTGCTGTCGGTCTCTGGCGTCGGCGAGGTCAGCAGGGTCGGCGGGATCGATCGCGAGGTGCATGTCGACCTCAATCCGCGAGTCATGGGGTCGCTCGGGATAACAGCCGGGACGGTCTCTTCTCGGCTGAAGTCGGTTCAGTCGGACACCTCCGGCGGCCGCGGCGACATCGGTGGCACAAGGCAGACGATCCGAACGCTCGGCGCCGTTTCGTCGGTGGCGGAGCTCAAAGCCATCGCGATCCCGCTTTCGAACGGCAAGCTGGTGCGCCTCGACGAAATCGGCACGGTAACGGACAGCTTTTCCGACCGCTCCTCACTAGCCTATCTCGATGGGCAGCCGGTGATTGGCGTTGAAGTGAAGCGTTCGAACGGATTTTCGGATACGGGTGTCGCGGCCGAGATTCAAGCGGCGATGCAGGAATTCGCCGCCGCTAACCCCGGTGTGGAGATCGTCAAAGCCTACGGCACGGTCGGACCAATCATCGACAACTATGACGGTTCGATGCACATGCTCCTGGAAGGCGCGATCCTTGCCGTGATCGTCGTCTGGCTCTTTTTGCGTGATTGGCGCGCGACCTTCCTGTCCGCGGTAGCGCTTCCCTTGTCTGTCATCCCGACCTTTCTTGCGATGTATCTGGCGGATTTCAGCCTGAACACGGTGACGCTGCTGGCGCTCTCCCTGGTCGTAGGCATCCTTGTCGACGACGCGATCGTCGAGATCGAGAACATCTCACGTCATCTGCAGATGGGGAAATCGTCGATCGACGCCGCGCTCGAGGCGGCCGACGAGATAGGGCTGGCCGTCATCGCAACCACCTTTACGCTGGTCTCTGTATTCCTTCCGACCGCCTTTATGGGCGGCATTCCCGGTCTCATCTTCCGTCAGTTCGGCGTGACGGCGGCCGTGGCGGTCTTAGCCTCGCTGCTGGTTGCCCGCCTGCTGACGCCGATGATGGCCGCCTATATGATGAAAGCCCATCCGGTCGAGGACAGGGATGGGCGGATCATGAGCGCCTACATGGCGGTCGTCAAAGCATGTTTGCGCCACCGAAAGCTGACGATCCTTGGCGTCTGTGTGTTCCTCGGCCTATCGCTGTCGGCCATACCGTTGCTGAAGTCCGGCTTCCTGCCCGCGTCGGATGATTCGCAGACAAAGGTCACCGTCACGCTGCAACCCGGCAGCACAATCGATCAGACGGATGTGGTCACGCGCCAGGCCATGGGTATCATCGCAAATGTACCACACGTCACCCATGTCTTTTCGGCCGTTGGAACCGCTTCTAAAGGCGGCGGGTTCGACTCCTCGACGACAAGCAATGTAACGACATCGACGCTGACCGTCGACCTGACGCCCATTGGCGACCGCGATCGCAAGCAATCGCAGATCGAAAACGACATTCGCCAAGCGCTTGCCGCGCTGCCGGGCATCAGGGTGGAAGTTGGCACCGGCGGCAATGGCACAACGCTGCAGATCACGCTCGCAAGCGACGATTCAAATGCGCTCGATCAAGCGGGAAGCGCGTTGGAAGAGCAGTTGAGAACCCTGAAGGGCATCGGCGCCGTCACGTCCAGCGCATCGCTCCAGGCACCCGAGGTCCAGATCGTGCCCGATTTTACGCGCGCGGCCGCGCTGGGCGTGACCTCGGAAGCGATTGCCGAGGCGGTCAGAGTCGCCACGAACGGCGATTATTCCTCGTCCATGGCCAAGCTCAATCTATCGCAGCGGCAGATCTCGATCCGTGTGCGCTTCGATCCCCGCAACCGGGCGACGCTGGACGACATCGCCAGTCTCCGCGTGGTCGGGACAAACGGAACCGTCGATCTCGGCTCCGTCGCCGACATTCGCATTGGTGGCAGTCCCTCCCAGATTGATCGCATCGACCGCTCGCGCAACATCACGCTTTCGGTCGAACTCAACGGACGAATCCTCAATGACGTGTATGGGGAAGCCAAGGCTTTGCCCGCGCTTCAGAACCTGCCGCAAGGGGTCAGGCTCGTTGAACAGGGCGAATTGCAGCGCAGCTCGGAATTGTTCGAGAGCTTCGGCATCGCCATGGCGATCGGTGTCTTCTGCATCTACGCAGTGCTGGTCCTTCTATTCCACGACTTCCTGCAACCCCTAACGATCTTGATGGCGCTGCCGCTGTCTCTCGGCGGCGCCCTTCTGCCGCTAGTCGTGACGGGCACGAGCTTCTCCATGCCCGCGGTGATCGGGCTGCTCATGTTGATGGGTGTGGTGACGAAGAATTCGATCCTGCTGGTCGAGTATGCCATCATGGCGCGGCGCGGTGGGATGTCGCGCTTCGATGCTCTCGTAGACGCCTGCCACAAGCGGGCCCGGCCCATCGTCATGACAACAATCGCGATGGGATTTGGCATGCTCCCGGTGGCGCTCAGCCTGAGCGGCGGCGATTCAAGCTTCCGCCAGCCGATGGCGATCGTGGTGATCGGCGGGCTGTTGACATCCACCTTCCTCAGCCTGCTCGTCATCCCGGTTATCTTTACGTTCGTCGATGACTTTCTCGGGTTCCTCAAGCGCCTCGTGCATAGAAAGCACGGGGACGAACTGGAAGCAGAAGCGAGGAATGCACGCTGACAGGCCTCGCCATGCGGCGTCTCCCTTCTGCCGAACGTGTGTACCCGCCATTGACCGTCAATGATATGCGCGACCGAAACGTTTTATAATATTAACTCACAAACTGGACATGTCCGGACACACCCGGAAATACGCCAGCCTATTTTCACACCTATTGTTCGCGAGTCTGGGCGGGGGCTCCGATCAATCCTTTGGTTGAGGCTTCCTGTGAGGAGCCCGCCGACAATTAGAGACAGGCCGCGATGAGGATTATTTCACGTTCTATGAACGCGGCGTCGGCGATAGCCTTATCCGCAGCGTTTTTCGGTCCCGCTTTATTTGCGGTTCAACTGGCATCCGTTTCCGTGGCCAAGGCAGCGACTGTCGGCACCATCGACGTAAGGGGAAACAGGCGCATTCCGGCGGAAACCATCCGCAGTTATCTTGGAATCAACTCGGGGAGGTCCTTTTCCGATTCCGATATCGACGATGCGGTCAAACGACTGTTTGGCACCGGCATGTTTTCGAACGTCAGGATAAACCAGGTCGGATCGACGCTGGTCGTCGAGGTAGAAGAATACTCCATCGTCAACCAGGTGCTGTTCCAGGGCAACAAGCAGATCAAGGACACGCAACTCAGCCAAGCGATCCGACTAAAACCGCGAGATGCCTTCACCACGGCCGCGATGGAAGCCGACGCCGAGGCGATCCGCCAGGCCTACAGCAGGATCGGCCGCGAGGACGCAAAGGTCACGACGCGGACCGTGGACCTCGGCGAGGGTCGGCTCAATGTCATCTTCGAGACCGTCGAGGGAGACCGCACCAAGATCGCCCGCATCGATTTCAGTGGCAACAATGCCTTCAGCGACCGGCGCCTTGCCGATGTCATCTCGACCAAGCGTTCGGGTATCCTGTCCTTCGTTTTGCGCAACGACGTCTATGACGAGAAGCGGCTGCACGCCGACGAGGAATTGCTGCGCCGCTTCTATTACAATCGTGGCTATGCCGATTTCCGAGTGGTCTCCGCCGCCGCCGAGCTCAATGAAACCACAAATGAATATGTCGTCTCGATCACCGTCGACGAGGGCGACCGCTATACCTTCGGGGACATCGCGGTCGAAAGTGGGCTAGAGGGCGTTGACAACCAGACACTCCGTTCGCTGCTGCACACATATTCCGGCGACGTCTACAATGCGAAGGCGGTGGAAGATACTATCATCGCGCTCACGGAAGAACTTGCCGGACGGGGTTATGCCTTCGCCCAGGTAACCCCGCGCGGCAGTCGCAATTTCGAGAACCACACCATCAGCGTCACTTATACGATCGACCAGGGTACGAAGGCCTATGTCGAGCGCATCGAAATACGCGGCAACACCCGCACTCGCGAACCCGTCATCCGCCAGGAATTCGATGTCAGCGAGGGCGACGCATTCAATCAGGTCCTGATTCAGCGCGCTAAGAAGCGACTGCAAGATCTCGACTATTTTGAAAGCGTCGAAATCTCGACCGCTCCAGGGTCTCAGCCCGACCAGGTCGTCGTAGTTGTTGATCTCGTTGAGAAGTCGACCGGCGATTTTTCCATCGGCGCAGGCTATTCGACAAGCGGCGACTCGAAGGGCCCTTCGCTCGAAGGCTCCATCACCGAGAAGAACTTCCTCGGCCGTGGCCAATATATAAAGTTGGCTGCAGGCGTGGGAGAAAGCTCGAAGGACTTCACCTTGTCGTTCACCGAGCCATACTTCTTGGGCCGGCACATCTCGGCCGGTTTCGACATTTTCCGTCAGACGCGGGAGTACGATGATTACGATAGCAAAACGACCGGCGCGACCATACGTTTCGGTCTCCCGATCAGCGAAACCTTGTCGACCCAGTTCGCCTATACCTACTCTCAGGAAAAATACAGCCTCAATGATGATTGCGACGCTGATGGTGATGGCGTGGCAGACAGCGGTTGCGAGGTGTCGAGCGCCATTGTTGACGGCATTGAAAACAGCCCTTGGATTAAGTCGTCGATCAGCGGCACGTTGCTCTACAAAACGATCGATGACATGAAGGATCCGCACAAGGGTCTCTACGCCACCTTCACGACCGAGTTTGCGGGACTGGGAGGCGACGCCAAATTCCTGAAATTCAGCGGCCGTGGCACCTACTATCACACGATCTCGGAGGAGATGAACCTGGTCGGTCTTTTGACAGCCGGCGCCGGCCATATCATGTCCACGACGGGGGACGATTTACGCGTGTTCGATCTGTTTGAGAACAGCGATCGCATTATCCGTGGCTTCGCCTATAACGGCATCGGACCGGCGGACAAGCTTTCCGATGGCAGCTACGATCATCTTGGCGGAACCACCTACTTTCATGCCTCGGCCGAGGCGCAGTTCCCCATCCCGCTGATTCCTGACAGTTTTGGACTCAAGGGTGCGTTCTTCGCAGATGCGGCGACGCTCTATGGCAACAACCTCTCGGCGGCCGATACGTCGACCTCGATGTCGTGGCGGGCTTCCGTTGGCGTCGGGATTCTATGGGCCTCACCGTTCGGCCCGCTGCGGGTCGATTACGCCGTGCCGGTCAAGAAAGAGGCCAGTGACGAGGTGGAGAACTTCACATTTGGTATTTCGACGCGCTTCTAGGCGGTTGCCGGGAGGAACGCGAATTGAAACATGGCCGCTCGGTGCGCGGTTCCTGAGCAACATCGAGGAGCCCGGCTTGATCAAGCGAGGCGCAGCGACGCAACTCCAAGCGAGGTGCCTTTCCATGCCGGATCGAGGAGCGCACGATCCGCGGCGCCGACGCCGCCTGGCTGGCCGAGCGCCATCCCGACTGGAAGGGCCTTCAAAGCATCGTCGCCGTCACCGTGCGCCGCACGATCAAGAGGACCGGCATGGTCTCGATCGAGATCCGGCTCTTCATCTCGTCGCCGCCCGACCCCGTCTGCCTCGCCGCCGCCGTGCGCGCCCACTGGAGCGTGGAGAACAATCTGCACTGGGTTCTGGACGTGGCGTTCCGCGAAGACGAATGCCGGACCCGCAAAGACCATTCGGCGCAACCTCGCCATGATCCGCCGCGCCGTGCTCAACATGCTCCGGCGCGAGCCTTCCAAGAAATCGTTCAAGCGCAAGCGCCTCAAAGCCCTCATGAGCCCCCGACTACCGCGAAGCTATCCTCGCCGTTAACGATTCATGATTTGGCCCTGTTTCTAGGCATAGAAAACATGGTCGGAACCGACCTGATGAGTTATTGCTGGAAGGTTCTCAGCCGTTCGATGGCAGCCGGGAATCCCTTAAGTGAGACGGTGAAATTCGCATCCTTCTCGCTTCCGTAGGACTTGCCGCCAACCATCATGATCTTCCCCTTTTTCATCGTCTCAATGCTGGAATTCGTCAATTTGAATGGCACCAGACATCCTGTCGGCATGCATGTCGCAAAAGTTTGCGGTTGCTCGAAAGCATGATCATCGAGCCGCAGGATTACGGCGTCCGACAAGTTCAGGCCGAAGGGCATGGTCACGGCGACCAAGCAATTCCCATTGTTATCGGGGGGGAATATTTCAATCGAAAACATCAGCGCCCGCTGCTGCTCATCATATTGGAACTGGCCGACCGAGCATCTCTTGTTGTTTTGAATGACCCGGCATTCTACGGCCCAATCGTCGTATGTCTCCTTGACAGCGTCGGCACCGTTGGGCAACGAAGCCGGAGGGCGTCCCATGCTGGATGCGCCTTGGTCCGCCCGCCGGCCATAGTTTGGATCAGTCATGAGGGGAACATCGCGGACACCCGGCCAGCCCTGCAATTCGCGATAGACGGCAGCTTGCGCATCGGCTCCTGAAAGCAGCAGTATTGTCGCAAGGAGACTCGCCGCTTTTTTCCGTGCCATTATTCGATCCACACCGCAGTTCATCTATCCACTTGCAACTTCAGGAAACATCTTGCTTGATGTTATTTGTGTGGCAAAAGCGCCCTGTTTACATTCAGTTACAAAAATCTGCGCAAGCATTCGGCCCGGTGTGCACAATGTTTCGGACTCTCCGCGGTTTTTGACATCGCATTGGGCGCAGAGACAACTATGCGGCAGCCGCCTGAAATCAGCGGAACACCGGGCTTTCTTTCCACAGGGTGCCGGAGGCAACTCCCTCAGACCCGAGTTCAAAGACCGCGCGCATGTAGTCGGTATTAAAGGGATCGAGCATAGAGTACGGGACCTGCGCGTCTATCGTCGCAACATGGAAGTCGGCTCCCGTTCGCTTGGCGAAATTGTATAGGGCCGTCAGTTCGCTCTGCGCCTGCGACTTCATGTAGATGGAATAGGCCCTGACGATAGCTGAAACCGTCTTGTTCGGCGTGACGCCAAATTCCGGCATCAAGGCGTTGTTGACGATAACGTAGAAACTGACTTTCTGGCGATTGCGACCCGCCGGCGGGCGCGCGCTTCCCAAAAAAGCTTGTGGCGGCATCAGGATTTGCGATGACGATCCTCCATCCGAATGCAGTTCCTCGAACTGACGTCCTTCTGCTTCGGCCTTTATCACGACCGCCGGGTAGACGCCCGGGATGCTGGCCGAGGCGACGACGATGTCGATAAATAGTTTTCGCGCGTCCGGCCGACCGCTCGCGGCGATGGCGCCCATGTTCCACACTACGCCGCGCTGGGTGTCGAGATTGGTCGTCAGCACGAACAGACGCCGCCCCTTGCGGTGTTCGGCAGCGATCCGGAGCAGAACTTCTGGCGTGATGGCGCGTTCGACCAGGCTCCGTAACGGCTCCGACCTCAGGAGGCTCGATCCGAACAGCCCGATCGGTCCCTTGGTGACCACGAGATCCTTTGCAATACCGCTGGTATAGAGCTGCACGAGCGCGTCGTCATAGGCCGGTCCCAGGAAGACGTAAGGCGCAATCAGCGCTCCGGTGCTGACGCCGCTGACGACGTCGAAACGCGGGCGAGTCTTCATGGCGCTCCAAGCGGAGAGTATGCCGACACTGAAGGCGCCGCCTGCACCGCCCCCAGAAATCATCAGGAAATCCAGTTTGCCCGAACTTGAGACGGGCGCCCAATCACGGGCATTGTGCGGCACCTCATCGAGGCGCGCGTCTCGATACGTCCGGATTTCGCCGTATCCGGAGACGATCGCCCTGTCGGCCTCCAGCGCATCGTGAGCCCGGTCCAACGTGTGCTGACATCCGGACAGGATTAAGACCGTCGAAACAAGAATCGTGAATGCACGCATCGTCGGTGCGCCAATCCTGAGCTTCACATCAACGCTGGTCTGGCGACAGCTTGCTAGCGGCCGTCCGCTTGCGCCTCGGCTTTGCCGGGAGCCGGCTTATTGCGCTTGCGGCCGAGACCAATGCTCTTGGCCAGCGTCGATCGGGCGGCGGCATAGGCCGGGGCGACCATCGGATAGTTCGACGGCAAGTCCCACTTGGCGCGATACTGGTCAGGCGTCAGGCCGTAACGTGCACTCAAATGGCGTTTCAACAATTTGACCCTCCTGCCGTCCTCGAGGCAGATGATATAGTCGGTCGTCACCGAGTGCCTGATCGACACCGCCGGGCTGAGCTTGCCTTTAACCTCGCGAAGAACACCGTTGCGCAACCGTTCAAACGCCGCATGGACGGTGACGATCAACTCAGTCAGGCCGGCGACCGGAACGGAATTGTTGCTGACATAGGCGGCGACGACGTCTGAGGTCAGCGAGATGCTGACCGTGCTCATTGCCTCATCTGGCATCTTGGAACTCTCCTGGCTTCGGTTTCAGTCAAAGAGCTTCTCAGCTTTGCGATCAGCAATCCGCCTTCTGAATAAGGCCCTTTGTTTCTTGGCGCCTCGCAATCAGGATCGTTTCGCCAACCGCCTGATGGTGTTCTAGGCAAGGTCGGCCCGGCGGCTTGCGGCGAGCGGCATCGACCCAGAAGAACGGCTCGAACACCTGGTCCGGGCAATTCCCTCGGGTATGTTGATTCCTTTGCCACAAAGTCCACAATGGCCGCCTTCGCATTGGCCTTCGCTTGCCAACTCAATTGAGGCGGATTCATCCCGGTGTGGCCTGAATTTTCACCGGCACGCCAAGCTGATACCCGCCGTTGCGAACGGTCTTGAAAAGCGGAGCGGTGTCATTCTCGCCGAGTTTGCGCCGCAGCCGGCTCATTAGCACGTCAATCGAGCGGTCAAGAGGATCACGGCTGCGTCCTTGGGTAACGTCGAGCAACTGATCGCGTGAAAGCAGACGGCCCGGCCGCTCGAGAAAAGCATTGAGAAGATCGAACTCGGCCCCGGTCAAATCCACCGGAACTCCGTTCTGGCGCACAACACTGCGCAAATGTGGATCGACTTGGAACTCCGCAAAACTGTAGATCCTCGGCTCGGGAACTACCTTTTCCTCATACCCTCCCCGACGTAGCACAGCCTTGATGCGGGCCACCAGCTCGCGCGGATTGAACGGCTTGCCAAGATAATCGTCAGCTCCAATTTCCAGCCCGATAATCCGATCGACGTCCTCCTTGAGCGCGGTCAGGAGGATCACGGGCGTACGTGGACGACGCTCTTGGAGGCTGCGACAGATGTCGAGCCCGGATCCATCCGGCAGCATGACATCGAGCACAACCAGATCTAGTTCGCTGTTCGAGAGCCGGGTTTCGCACTCGGCCCGGTTGGATGCGGCCAAAACCCGAAAACCCTGGCTGCTGAGATAGCGCGCCAACAACGCGCGAATTTCAGGGTCATCATCAACAATCAATATGTTGGTATGGCTTGTCATACGGTCCTCATTCCCGCCCTCGGCGCTTCTGTATATCGGCCGGTTCAAATCGGTTGAATAAATTTGCAACGGAACTTTGCTAGCGTCCTCTCAGCAAAGTTCAGTTGCAATTTTCCTTTTCGAGCAACAGTCAGAAACATTCGGATCAATAGCCGTGCGCCGAAGCCATCGCTGACAATCTTGACTTGCCTCCACGAAGGTAAGAAGCTGCGGGCGCGCGGCAGTTATCGCCAAAACATCGCTGTTTCGCTCGGCCGACGCTTAGGTTAACCGTTACACGCAACCCCGGTACTGCGTCCGCGCCTACTCCGTGCTCACGCTTCTTCCGTCCAAGCAGCAGCTGTGTGCCGCCGTCATCTGCCTGACTGAATTCGGCCGGCGTGTCAGGTACTGCATGACATTGGCGGACCTGGGACGTCGGATCGGCGAACAGCAGAGCCGTCTGTCCCGAGGTGAGTGTTGGCATGTAGTCCTCGCGCGTCCTGGAAAGCAGAGCTGTTGCCCTCTCGAAATTATCAGGGGCGAGGTCGAGGGCGGACAGGAAACCGGCCTCACTGACCACTCGGCAATGAGCTATCCCGCCACCTCAATCCGTCGGCAAGCGGTAATCCCTGAACTGCTGGCGCAAGGTGATCTTCTGGATCTTGCCGGTGGCGGTATG